>NZ_JBWKDS010000056.1:3954-20628 GCF_056435845.1 Streptomyces sp. NPDC043867
GTTGGGTGGGATAGATTGGGGTTCACCCTTCCCTCCCCCCCCCCCCCCCCCCCCCCCCCCCCCCCCCCCCCCTCTCCCCCCCCCCCCCCCCCCCCCCCGGCCCCCGGCCCCCGGCCCCCGGCCCAGCCAGGCCAGGTCAGGTCGCCAGCCGGCGCAGCTGGACGAGTCCGAGCCACGTCTCGGGCCCCGGTTCCACATACGCCGCGCGTACCCCGTACCGCCCGGGTTCCAGGTCGACCCGCAGGTGGTCCGTCTGCTCCGAGACCCGCCCCGGCCATGCGGCGTCGAACAGCAGCACCGGCCCGGGGACGTCCCAGTGCACCTCCGGCTCCCAGACCGCCGCGTCGAGTGCGGCCGGGACACCGGCGAGCAGGTCCGCCTCACAGTCCGCGGCGCACCACCGTACGAAGGTGCCGTGCCGCGGCAGGAACGTGGTCGAGGCGGGTTCGTCCCCGAGGACCAGGGCCCGGGTGTCGCCCACCGGCACCAGGCCGATGAACCCCTCGACATCGCACGCCCGGTCGTAGTCGGACGACATGTCGTCGCCGTCGGCCCCCGACCAGAACGGCAGCACCACCTCGGGGATCGCTATGAGCGGCCCGCCGCCCGACTCGACCCACTCCACCGCACCCGGTTCCGCGTAACGCGCCATGGGCAGAACGTACAGGCCGGGTTCCGGGCGGGTTTTCCCGCTCCCCCGCTCCGTCCGAAATCCGCTGTTCCGCCCCGTGGAGCGGCGGACTCAGCAGCCGCAGTCCTCGGAGCCCACCGGCGCGGTCAGCGCGTCGGCGGCACGCTGCCGGTGCCCCTCCCAGGTCTCGTACGCGAAGCCCTCGCGCACCCAGTACTCGAACCCGCCGAGCATCTCCTTGACCTGGAAGCCGAGTTCGGCGAGCGCAAGGGCCGCACGGGTCGCGCCGTTGCAGCCGGGGCCCCAGCAGTACGTGACGACCGGCACCGACCTGTCGAGGAGTCGTCCGGCCTGTTCGGGGATGAGCGCGGTGGGCAGGTGCACGGCGCCGGGCACGTGTCCCTGGTCCCAGGACGCCGTGGACCGCGAGTCGAGGACGACGAAACCGGGGTCGCCGCCGGCCGCGAGAGCGGAGGCGACGTCCGACACGTCGGCGTGGAAGGCGAGGCTCGCGGCGAAGTGGGCGGCGGCCGCGGCCGGGGTCGCGGGGGCGATGCGCAGGACGGGGTTCGCGGCGTTCGCGGTGCCGGCACGGGCGGTCGCGTTCATGGTGAGGCCTTCCTCCCGGTCCCGCCGCACCGGTGCTCTCTCCGCGTCGGCCGTACGGGACGTCATGTCCGAAAACCTACGGTTCGTGACGCGCTCGCTGAAGTGGCGATCCACGGCATGCCCCTTGCTCGACCGGGGATTTCCCTGTTGTCTCCCGGACATGACCGCGTATTCCCCGGACGCCACCGACTGGCGCATCCTCGACGTCCTGCAGCGTGAGGGGCGGGCCAGTTTCGCCGAACTGGCCCGTGCCGTCTCCATGTCCGCGAGCGCGGTCACCGAACGGGTGCGCCGGCTGGAGGAGGCGGGCGTCATCCAGGGGTACGCGGCCGTCGTCGATCCGGAGCGTCTCGGCCTGTCGATCCTCGCGTTCGTCCGGCTCCGCTATCCGAACGGCAACTACAAGCCCTTCCACGACCTCGTCTCGGTGACACCCGAGATCCTGGAGGCGCACCACGTCACGGGCGACGACTGCTTCGTCATCAAGGTCGCGGCCCGCTCGATGAGCCACCTGGAGGAGGTGTCGGGCAGGATCGGCGCCCTGGGCTCGGTGACGACCAGCGTCGTCTACTCCTCGCCGCTGCCCCGGCGCCCGCTGGGCCGCTGAGCGCGGCGGGCGCGGGCGGGTCCCGCGACGGGGGCTCTCAGCCCGCGCCGCGCTGCCGGACGACCGATCCCGTCCGCCCCTTCACGATCTCCAGCTGGGCGTGGATCCGCCGCCGCAGGTCGGCGACATGGCTGACGATGCCGACGCTGCGGTCGCGTTCCCGCAGGGAGTCCAGCACGTCGAGGACCTCGTCGAGGGTCTGGTCGTCCAGGCTGCCGAAGCCCTCGTCGATGAAGAGGGTGTCGAGCCGCACGCCGCCCGCCTCGTCCGTCACGACGTCCGCGAGGCCGAGTGCCAGCGCGAGCGAGGCGAAGAAGGTCTCGCCTCCGGAGAGCGTGGCCGTGTCCCGCTCACGGCCGGTCCAGGCGTCGACGACATGCAGACCGAGCCCGCTGCGGCCCCGGCCGGAGCGGTCGTCGGAATGGACCAGGGTGTAGCGCCCGGAGGACATCCGCTGGAGCCGCGCGGTCGCCGCGGCGGCGACCTGTTCCAGGCGGGCGGCGAGCACGTAGGACTCCAGGCGCATCTTGCGCTCGTTGTCGGCGGAGGTGCCCGCGGCGAGCCCGGCCAGCCGGGCCACCCGGTCGTACTCCGCACGCAGGGGACCGAGGCGGCGTACGCCCGCGGCCGCTCGCGCGGACAGCCGGTCGAGTTCGGCGCAGCGCCGTGCCGCCGCGTCCTGCGCCGAGACGGCGTCCTGGAGCCGGCGGGCCGCGGTCTCGGCGGCCCGTTCGGCGGCCCGCAGGTCGACGGGCGGCTGCTGGGCGGCGGCCGAGGTGTCCGCCTCGGCGAGCACCGCGCGCACCGCCGTCTCGTCGGTCTGCCAGGCGTCCAGGCGCCGTTGCAGCTCGCGGTGGGCCGCGTCGTCCAGGAGCGCGGCGGCCGCGGCCTGCGGGGTGTCGAATCCGGCGCGGAAGGCCGCGTCCGCGAGCCGGGCGTCCGCCGCCTTGAGCCGCTGGGCGGCCTCTTCGGCGCCGCGCGCCGCGTCCGCCGCGTCACTGAGCCGCGCGGCCTGCCGCTCCAGCTGCGCCGACCGCGCGGCGACGCTGTCGGCGTCACCTCTGACGTACGCCAACTCCTCTTCCAGGGCGGATCTTTCGCGGTCCAGCGCCTCCCGGCGAGCTGCCCGGGACGCGGCCCGTACCTCGGCCTCCCGCTGGGCCGCGACCCTGCGCTCGTGCTCCCGCTCGGCCTGGGCGAGCGCTTCACGCGAGGCGTGCAGACCGGACGCGGCAGCGCGCGCCTCGGTGTGCAGCCGCTCCAGCTCATCCATCTCGTCGGCGAGTTGTCCGGTGGGTGTGTCGCCCGCCTCGGCGGTGGCGGCGGCCAGCGCCTCGCGTACGAGGCCGAGCCGCCGCTCGTCCTCGGCGCGCTGCCCGTCGGCGTGCTGGTAGGCGGCCAGCGCCCGCTCCTCGGCCTCCCGGTCCACGTGCCCGTCGGTCTTCCGTGCGGGCGCGGGGTGTTCGGTGGCTCCGCAGACGGCGCAGGGGGCGCCGTCCGTCAGGTGCGCGGCCAGCTCGGCGGCGATGCCGTGCAGGCGCTGCTCCTTGAGGTCCAGCCAGTGGGCGCGGGCTTCCGTGGCCCGCTCGCGGGAGGCGAGCGCCTGTTCCTGGGCGTCGTCCGTGTCGCGGGCGAACCGGTCGCGCCGGCGGGCCGCGTCGAGCCGCCTGCGGGCCGGCTCGCGCTGGACGGCCAGCTGCTCGGCACGGGCGGCGGCGTCCTGGGCGTGCTCGATGTCCGCCTGGCGGGCGGCCCGGGCGGCGTCCCAGCCGGCCAGCCAGCTCGCGGCGTCCTGGAGGACGTCCTCGTCGGCGCGCTCCTGCCGGTCCAGGCCGTCGCGCTCCGCGACGAGTCCGGCCAGCCGCTGCTCGGCGCGGCGCGCCGACTCCAGACCGCCGAGCTCCTCGGCCGCCTTGCGCGCGGCGACGGCGAGCCCGGCGGCGCCGGCCCCGGCGAACGTCTCGGGAAGCAGCTCACGCGCGCGTGCCTCCTGCGCGGCGGCGCGCCGGTGCTCGGCCTCGGTGCTCTCGCGCAGGTCGAGCGCGGGGGCCACCGCCTCCGCCTTGCGGCCCCGCTCCATGCGCGCCCGCGCCTGGCGGTACGCGTCGGCGTGCTCCTCCAGGCGCGCGGCCCGCTCGCGGGCGTCGGCGAACCGGCGCTGGAGCCGGGCGACTTCGCGTACGTCGTCCAGCTCCCGCTCGGCCGAGTCGTGCGCTGCCGCCGCGGCCGTCCGGGCGGAGTGGGCGACGGTGAGCCGCTCACGGGCGGTGCTGCGGGCGACGGCGGCCCACGTCAGGACGGCTTCGGCGAGTCCGGGGTCTCCCGGCGCGAGGTCGGGCAGTGCCTCGGCGTCACCCGCCGCCTGGTGCATGCGGTGCGGGGGGGGGGGGGGGTGGTTTTTTTCTCCCCCCCCCCCCCCCCCCCCCCCCCCCATCGCACCCCCCTCCCCCCCCCCCCCCCCCCCCCCCCCCCCCCCCCCCGCACCTGTGCCTCGGCGGTCCGGCGCCGCTCGGCGAGGCGCTTCTCCACCTCGGCGAAGCGCTGGGTGTCGAAGAGGCGGCTGAGGAGCTTTCCGCGGGCTTCTGCGTCGGCCCGCAGGAAGCGCGCGAAGTCGCCCTGGGGCAGCAGGACGACCTGGCAGAACTGCTCGCGGCTCATGCCGAGCAGCTGGGTGATCTCCTCACCGATCTCCTGGTGCGAGCGGCTGAGGTCCTTCCAGGCGGCCGCCGCGGCGTCGTACTCGCGCAGCCAGCTCTGGGCTTTGTCGGTGGTGGTGCCCGAGCCGCGTTTCTTGGGGCGTGCCCAGGGCGGCTGCCGGGTGATCTCCAGCCGGCGTCCGGCGACGGTGAGTTCGAGGCGGATCGCGGTGCGGGTGCCGGGGGCCGCGTGGTCGCTGCGCAGGGTCAGGCCCTGGCCGCTCTGGCGGGCGCCGGGCACGGCGCCGTAGAGCGCGTAGCAGACGGCGTCGAGGACGGACGTCTTGCCGGCGCCGGTCGGCCCGTGCAGCAGGAAGAGTCCCGCCGCCGACAGGTCGTCGAAGTCGACGTGCTGTTCGCCGCCGAAGGGGCCGAAGGCGGTGATGTCGAGCCGGTGCAGTCTCATCGGGTGGTTCCCTCCGCGTGCGCCCGGGCAGGCGCGGGCGGGCTTTCGCCGCCGTCCTGTTCGCCCGGCGTCGCCCGCCTCGCCCTGCCGTCCGCCGTCTCCGGTGCCACCGGGGATCCTTCCCTCGTCGGCCGGTGCCGGGTCACCGGGCGACCTCACGGACGCTCTCGTCGGCGCGGACCGCGTCGAAGGCGTCGCGCAGCACGGACTTCTCGCTCGGGTCGGGTCCTGCGCCGCGCACGTGCGCCACGAAGTCCTCGGCGATCTCCTGCTCGCTGCGGCCGGCGAGCCGCCGGGCGTACGACACCTCGGGGTCCTCGGGTGCCCGCTCCGGGTCGAAGGCCAGGCTGAGCGTGTGCGGGAAGCGTTCGGTCAGCCGGGCCATGGGGTCGGCGGGGCGCACCGGGTCGGTGAGCGTCGCCTCGACCCACGCGTCCTCGTGGCGGGACAGCGCGGGGTCGGCCAGCAGGTCCTCCAGGTGTCCCCGGAGCCGGGCGAGCGCGCGGGGCACCGGGCAGTCGACGCGCTCCGTGCCGAGCGCGCCCCCGGGGCCGAGGTCCACCAGCCACATGCTCTTGCGGTGGTCGGCCTCGGAGAAGGAGTACGGCAGCGGGGATCCCGAGTAGCGCACGCGCTCGCTGATCGTCTGGCTGCCGTGCAGGTGGCCGAGCGCCACGTAGTCCACGCCGTCGAAGACGCCGGCGGGCACGGCGGCGACCCCGCCGACGGTGATGTCCCGCTCGCTGTCGCTGGCCCGGCCGCCGGTGACGAAGGCGTGCGCGAGGACGACGGAACGGGTGCCCGGCGCGCGTGCGGCCAGGTCGGCGCGGACCCGGTCCATGGCGGCGGCGAGCACCGCCTCGTGTCCCGCCCTGTCGACGCCGAAGTGGTCCTTCACCAGGGCGGGCTCGAGGTAGGGCAGGCCGTAGAAGGCCACGTCGCCGTGCGCGTCGGCGAGGACGACCGGCGTCCCGCACGCCGCGGCGTCGGTCCGCAGATGGATGCCCGCGCGGCCGATGAGTCCCGCGCCGACCCCGAGACGGCGCGCCGAGTCGTGGTTCCCGGAGATCATCACCGTCGGCACGCCGAGGCCGGCGAGCCGGTGCAGGACGTCGTCGAAGAGCTCGACGGCGGCCAGCGGCGGCACCGCACGGTCGTACACGTCACCCGACACGACCACCGCGTCGACGCCGCGCTCGCGCACGGTCGTGACGAGGTGACCGACGAACTCGGCCTGGGCACCGAGCATGTTGACCCGGTGGAACGCCCGGCCGAGATGCCAGTCGGAAGTGTGCAGGAGCCTCATGATTCCCGAGACTAACGGGCGGGTCGGACAGCACGGACGGCTACTCCCGTATCGGCCCGTTATGCGTCCCCATATGCCTCTCCGCCCAGTTCGAACCGAGCTGTCCCTCCCGTGACGTCGGCCAGCCAGGACCGGAAGGCGTCCACGTCGGCGTCCGGCAGCCCGATCCCGATGGTGACCGCCTCGCCGTAGGTCACCTCGCGCACCGCGCGGCCGGTGGACCGCAGGTCGTTCTGCACCTTGCCCGCGCGCTGGTGGTCGACCGTCACTGTCGCCAGCCGGAACCGTCTGCGGGTGAGCGTGCCGACCGCGTCCAGCGCCTCGCCCACGGCACCGCCGTACGCCCTGATGAGTCCGCCCGCGCCCAGCTTGACCCCGCCGTAGTAGCGGGTGACGACCGCGACGACGTACCGCATGTCCCGGCGGAGCAGCATCTGGAGCATGGGGACGCCCGCGGTGCCGCCCGGTTCGCCGTCGTCGCTCGCCTTCTGCACGGTCGCGTCGGCTCCGACGACGTACGCATAGCAGTTGTGGGTGGCGTCGGCATGCTGCTTGCGGACGCGGGCGACGAAGTCCTGGGCCTCCTGCTCGGTGGCGGCGGGAGCGAGCGCACAGAGGAAGCGCGAGCGGTTGACCTCGGTCTCGTGCACGCCCGCGCGGGCCACTGTGCGGTACTCGTCCTGCATCCGGCCAGCGTATGCGCTGCCCGTAGCCCCGGATCACCGCCGGGCCCCGGAGCCGCCCGGGTCAGTGTCCCTTCTCGTCCCCGGGCCCGCCTCGCGGCACGGTCAGGTCCGTGAGCAGTGCCGTGCCGGGTGCGAGGTCCCGCCAGCCGCCTCCGTGCCACGCGAGGACGGCGACGGCCGAGGTCGGGAACTTCTCCCGTACCTCGTCCACCGTGTCGTCGAGCCCGTCCCCGGCGAGGGTGAGCACCAGTTCCGCGAGCGCCGGGTTGTGCCCGATCAACAGCAGCGTCCTGACCGGGCCGGGGACTTCACGCACGGCCGCCAGCAGGTCCGCCCAGCCGGCCCCGTACAGCCGTGGGTCGTGCCGTACGGAGGGCGGGGTGCCCCACTGCGCGGCGACCAGGTCCCAGGTCTGCCGGGCGCGTACGGCCGTGGAGCACAGCACGAGATCGGGCAGGCAGTCCGCCGCGGCGAGTGCTCGTCCGGCGGCCGGGGCGTCGCGGCGCCCCCGCGGGCCGAGCGGCCGCTCGTGGTCGGGCACGCCCTCGGGCCAGGCGGACTTGGCGTGCCGCAGCACGACGAGCCGGCGCAGCGGCCTCGTGCCGGTGCGCGCGTTCATCCCAAGGTTCCGATGTCCCGGGTGAGTTCGAGGCCGAGGAGCCGGTCCGCGTAGGCGTACGTCTCGAAGCGGGCGCCGTCCGGCATGTCCTCGGCGCGCTCCACGCGGTGCAGTACCTCCAGCACGGCGGGCACGTCGAGGTCGTCCTCCCAGGCCGTCCGCAGCTGCCGCTTCACGTCCTCGGGGACGGGTCTGGACGGGCGGGTGGCCCACCTGGCGACCGCTGCGCGCCACCTGGCCAGCAGTTCCCCGGCGCGGGCCGCCGTGTCGTCGTCGAGGTCGACCCGCTCCCGGCGCGGACGGGCGAGGAGGGCCAGGCGCAGCACCCCGGGCTCGGCGGTGCCGTGCGCCGGGGCGACCTCGACGTGGATGCCGTCCGCCGTGCCGGGCCGGGCGTCCGCAGCGGTGGCGTGCGTCTGGAGGACGTGGACGGTCTGGCCGCCCGGTGCGGTGGGGGTCTCGGCCGGCCGGATGCCGAGTTCGAGGGCGCGGGCGCGCAGTTCGGCGGGCGGATCGGCGACGGTGACGACGGGGGTCCTGCCGATCTCCAGGGCTCTGGCCAGCACATCGGCCACGAGCAGGACGCGCAGGGACGAGGTGTCGGCCCGCGTCGCGTGCGCCTGGACGCGGGTCAGGCCCCGGGGGGCGGCGACGGCGTCCGTGGACTCGCCGGTTCGGGCATCGGTGATTCGCAGCACGGGGTGAGCGTAGGCGGGCGGCGGCGCGGGCGCAGGGAGGCGGGCGCTCTTTCCGGACAGGCCGCGCGCGCCGGAGGCCACGGGGCGCGGGTCCCGGCGACGACGGCGGACGGGGAGGGCGGGGAATGTTCGCGTGCCGTCGGCCGTTGCCCGGCTGAGCGTTGGACAACGGAACCCCGAGGAGACCGACCGTGCACGGCGATCCGGCAACGATCCGCAAGATACTCACGGAGCTCGGCGACACCTGGGCGATCGTGGGCCTGTCGTCGAACCGGCAGCGCGCGGCCTACGGCGTCGCGTCCGTGCTCCAGAGGTACGGCAAGCGCGTCGTCCCCGTCCACCCCAGGGCCGAGACGGTCCACGGCGAGCAGGGCTATCCGTCCCTGTCCGCGATCCCGTTCGAGGTCGACGTGGTGGACGTCTTCGTCAACAGCGACCTGGCCGGGCCCGTCGCCGACGAGGCGGTGGCGATCGGCGCCGACGCCGTGTGGTTCCAGCTCGGCGTCGTCGACGAAGCGGCGTACGAGCGCACCCGCGCCGCGGGGCGGGACATGGTCATGGACCGCTGCCCGGCGATCGAGATCGGCAACCTCGGCTGAGGGTGCGGGCCGTGGCGGGAGGCGAGGCGGCGGTGCCGCCGCCCTCACAGCCCGATGGCGCCGTCGATGCGCTCGCGGAGCAGGTCGGCGTGGCCGTTGTGGCGGGCGTACTCCTCGATCATGTGGATGAGGACCCACCGCAGGGACACCGTGCCGCGCCAGGAGTCGTGACCCTCGACGTCGAGGTGGGGCGCGTCCGTCACGAAGGCCTCGGCGAAGGCCACCTCGGCGTGCCAGGCCTCCCAGGCGGCCTCGGCCACGGCGGAGCCCGGCACCGCACCGCCGAAGTCGCCGTCGGGGTCGGCCGCCGAGGAGAAGCGGGGCGGCGCGTCCTGTCCGGCCAGGACCGACCGGAACCAGCGCCGCTCGACGTCGGCGAGATGCCGCACGAGTCCGAGCAGCGAGAGCGTGGAGGGCGGCACGGACCGCCGGCACAACTCGTCGTCCACTCCGGTGCACTTGAGCGCCAGCGTCGCGCGCTGCGCGGCCAGGATGTCGACGAGCAGGCGCCGCTCGTCACCGGTCGCGGGACCGGCGTGGCGGGGGTCCCGGGCGGCTTCGACGAACAGGTCGCCTCTTCTGGTGGGAATCGTCATGCGCCCATCATCGACACCCGCCGCCGGGCCCCGGGCAGCCGGGCCCCCCATGCCTCTGCGTCATCCCCGGGCCGTGCAGCGGTCCACGAGGTCGTACCAGCCCGCTTCCAGGCGGTCCAGGGACATGCCCCGCTGGGTGACCAGGTGGTGCACGAGGGTCGGATCGAGGTAGGCGAGCAGGGTGTGGGCGGTCAGTTCGGTGTCGCCGCCCGTCCGGGTCTGACGCAGCAGCAGGGTGACGTGGGTCAGGCGGAGACGGTACGCGGGAGAGGTGTGGCGGCGCCCGGCCTCCGCGTGCGCGGCCAGGTAGAGGTCGCGGTGGAGGTGCTCGTGGTGGATGACGGCGCCCCCGAAGGACCGCAGCCGCTCCACGGCGGGCGCGTCGGGGCCCAGCGGCGGTGGGCCGGTGAGGAAGGCGGCCTGGAGCTGCTGCTCGCAGTGGTCCAGGAGTGCCATGAGCAGTCCGGTGCGGTCTCCGAACCTCCGGAAGACGGTTCCCTTGCCGACCCCGGCGGCCAGGGCGACGGCCTCCATCGTCAGGTTGGCCGCTCCGCGTTCGGCCGCCAGCCGGGCGGCGACCTCCAGCAGCCGCGAGCGGTTGCGGGCGGCGTCGGCGCGCAGCTGGGGCGGCTCGTCGACCGGGGTGAGTGTCAGCTCCAGCCGTCCGGCCTTGGCTTCGTGCGCGGCTGAGGGCGGCGGGGGCGAGGTCATGCGTCCCAGCGTAGCGCTCACGGAAAGAAGTGGACCCCGGTCCGGATAGGTGATAGAAAGTTGAACGGACCTTGGTCCGCTTAGCGGCGGCGATGGAGCATCCTTGCCCTCCACCGCCGCACCCGCCTTGAACCGCTCTCTGAGGAGTTCCGTCATGTCCGTACGCATCCTCGCGCTCGTCGGCAGCCTTCGCGCCGGTTCGCACAACCGCCAGCTCGCCGAGGCGGCCGTCAAGCACGCCCCCGGGGGCGTCGAGATCGAGCTGTTCGAAGGGCTCGCGGAGGTGCCCTTCTACAACGAGGACATCGACGCCGAGGGCGGCGTGCCGGACTCCGCCGCCCGGCTGCGCGCCGCGGCCGGGCAGGCCGACGGCTTCCTGCTGTTCTCGCCGGAGTACAACGGCACCATGCCGGCCGTGCTGAAGAACGCGATCGACTGGCTGTCCCGCCCCTACGGCGCGGGTGCGCTGGGCGGCAAGCCGGTCGCCGTGGTCGGCACCGCGTTCGGCCAGTTCGGCGGCGTGTGGGCACAGGACGAGGCCCGCAAGGCCGCGGGCATCGCCGGCGGCGCGGTCCTGGAGGACGCCAAGCTGTCCATCCCCGGCTCCGTGACCCGCTTCGCCGAGACGCACCCGGCGGACGACGCCGAGGTCGTCACCGGCCTGACCGAGGTCCTCCGCCAGCTGACCTCGCAGGCCGCCCCCACCGCCGCCTGACACCGGCGCCACGGCGCGATCTTTTCAAGCACCCGCCACGCGGACACCGCCAGGGGCAGGACGAACCGCGCGAGGGGTACGCCACCCGAACCCCGCCGGACATAGGGCACTCCAGCCCGTGAGGGGTACGGCAACCGAGCCGTACCCCTCACGGGCGCCACCGTCCCAGCGGGGCCGCACCGGCCGCCTCCCGGGCCGGCCACCGCGCGCCCGGTCGCCTCACCGGGCCGGCCACCCACGCACCGCGCACCCGGTCGGCCCTCACCCGCGCGGAACGTGCGGACGGACCTCAGGCCCCGGCGACACCCAGCCCCTCCAGCACCACGGCGTTCGGCAGCTCGGCGAACGCCTTCCCCGGCACCAGCAGCTTGCCCCGCCGCCGCCCACTGCCGACGAGCACGTACGGCAGGTCGACGACCGCCGAGTCCACCAGCAGCGGCCACTCCCCCGGCAGACCGATGGGCGTGATGCCGCCGTACTCCATGCCGGTCTCCCCGGTCGCCGTGTCCATCGGCGCGAACGAGGCCTTACGGGCCCCCAGTTGACGCCGCACCGCGCCGTTCACGTCGACGCGGGTGGCGGAGAGCACGAGACAGGCGGCCAGCGTCGTCCTGCCGCCGCGCCTGCCCGCGACCACCACACAGTTGGCGGACCGGTCGAGCAGTTCCTCGCCGTAGTGCTCCAGGAAGACGGCGGTGTCCGCCCACTCGGGTTCGGTGTCGACGTAGACGATCCGGTCGGCGGGCACGGCGCCGCTCCAGCGGCGCACGGCGTCGGCGACCGGCGCCGCGAGCACGTCGAGGCAGTCCGGGGCGGGCGTGGCGTCGTCGAAGTCTCCGATGGGTGCGCGCATGACGGCACGCTAACAGCCGTACGGACGCGCCCCGCCCGGCATCTCAGTGCACGGGCGGCACCGACACCGCCATGATCATCTCCAGCGGCTCGGCACCTGAATTGCCGTACGTGTGGGGGACGTTGGCCTCGAAGGACACGCTCGCCCCGGTGGGGACGCGATGCGGGACCCCGTCGAGCGTGAGCGTCAGTTCCCCGGCCGTGACGTGGATGAGTTCGACCGTGCCGCCGGGGTGCGGGTCGGAGTCGCTGCCCTCGCCCGGCATCAGCCGCCAGTCCCACATCTCCAGCGGGCCGGGCGCCTCCGTGCCCGCGAGCAGCCGGTTGTAGCTGCCGGTGTCGGTGTGCCACAGCCGGACAGCCTGGTCGGCCGGGACGATGCGGACCTTGGGGCCCTGCTCGTAGTCGAGCAGCGTCGTGATGCTGACCCCGAGCGCGTCACCGATCTTGACGACCGTGCCGATGCTGGGGTTGGTCCTGGCCTGCTCGATCTGGATGAGCATGCCGCGACTGACTCCCGCCCGGGCCGCGAGCGTCTCCAGGGTGAAGCCCCGCTCGGTGCGCCAGCGCTTGACGTTCCGGGCCAGGGACTGGTTCAGCAGGTCGAGGTCCGACACATTCCGTCCAATATTTTGGATGACAGAGTCCATTGAGTTGAACTACGGTGTGGTGCACCGAATTGTTCACTGCACTGTACTGCGAGGCGCCCCCATGACAGCACTCTTCGCGCTGGCCACCAGCGTCCTGTGGGGCCTGGCCGACTTCGGCGGCGGGCTGCTGACCCGGCGCATGCCGGCACTGACGGTGGTCGTCGCCTCGCAGGTGATCGCGGCGGTCGTCCTCGGGGCGCTCGTGATCGCGACGGGCGGCTGGCACGAGGCGGGGCCGCGGCTGTGGTTCGCCGTGGCCGCGGGCCTGGTCGGACCGGTCGCGATGCTCGCCTTCTACAAGGCGCTGGCGCTCGGCCCGATGGGCGTCGTCTCCCCGCTCGGCTCCCTCGGCGTGGCCGTCCCGGTCGCCGTCGGCCTGGTGCTGGGCGAGCGCCCAGGTGTCCTGCAGTTCGCGGGCATCGCGGTGGCCGTCGCCGGGGTCGTGCTCGCCGGCGGCCCGCAGCTCAGGGGCGCCCCCGTGCAGCGTCAGGCGGTGCTGCTCACGCTGCTCGCCGCGTTCGGGTTCGGTGCGGTGATGTCGCTGATCGCGGAAGCCTCCACGACGCTCACCGGCCTCCTCCTCGCCCTGTTCGTGCAGCGCGTCACCAATGTCGTGGCGGGCGGCGCCGCACTCCTGGTCTCCGTGCGCCGGGACGCCGGGGCCCTGCCTGAGGGCGGTGGACGGACCGTCGTCCAGCACTCGCTGCCGGCCCTCGCCTTCGTCGGCCTCGCCGACGTCGCGGCCAACGGGACGTACTCGATCGCGGCCCAGCACGGTCCGGTCACCGTGGCCGCGGTGCTCGCCTCGCTCTACCCGGTGATCACGGCCCTGGCCGCCCGCGGCATCCTCAGCGAGCGGCTCCGCGGCATCCAGGCCGCCGGTGCGGGCCTGGCCCTGGTCGGCACGCTGCTGCTGGCCACCGGCTGAACAACCCCGGGTCACGAACGGACCGACGGCCGCACACCGGGCCTCTGGACCTCTGGACCTCTGGGCCTCTGGGCCTCTGAGCCTCTGGGCCTCTGGGCCTCTGGGCCTCTGGGCCTCTGGGCCTCTGGGACGACCCCGGCACACGTCACCCGTGTTCAGCACCGCGGGGTCCCGGTCAGGACTCCGCTCGTGCGTCCTCCGCCACCGCGTCCCCGGCGTCTAGGCGGTCCGGTTCCGTGAGGCGGGCGATCTCCTCCTCGTCGAGATCCGACAGCGCGCGCAGCTGCTGCGGGGTCACGCCGTCGGGGATCGGCACGGGCGCCGGTGTGCGCAGCGGCGGCTGCCAGCCGTTCCGCGCGTCCCAGCGGCGTACGACCTTCGCCGGGGCGCCGGCCACGACCGCATGGTCGGGAACGGTCCCGCGCACCACCGCTCCCGCGGCGACCACGACATTGCGCCCGATCCGCGCCCCCGGCAGGATCACGGCGCCCGTCCCGATCCAGCAGCCGGGCCCGATCGACACCGGGTCCATCCGCGGCCACTGCTTGCCGATGGGCTGGTGGGGATCGTCGTACGAATGGTTCGTGGACGTCACGTACACGTACGGCCCGAAGTAGCAGTCGCTGCCGATCGTGACCGTGGTGTCGGCGATGACGTGGCTGCCCCGGCCGAGGACGACACCGTCCCCGATGCGCAGGATCGGGTCCGGGCCGAGGTCGAGGTCGGGCATCAGGCCGGCGGTCAGCGTGACCTGCTCGGCGATGATGCAGTGCGAGCCGAGCCGGATCCAGGGCTCACCGAAGACGGTGCCGAGCGGGAAGGCCAGCCGGGTGCCGCTGCCCATCGCGCCGAACCGGAACCGCCCCGGGTGTGCGGCCGTGACCGCGCCGGTGCGCTGCACCCAGGCCCAGCCCGCGTGGACGGCGCGCTGCGCGAGGCCGCGCCGCCATGATGAGAACGTGTTCTTGCTCCTGGGCACCCGCTCACCGTACTCAGCGTGCCGAGCGGCCACCCGGCCGGGCACCTGTGATCTTCGCCCCACCCGCCCGCCCCCCGCTCGGCGCCCGTCGCCTACCGTGCCGGTGACGAGAGCCATCGACGGACAAGGAGAGTGCCATGACGCACCGGGCGCTGATCGCGGCAGTGGGCGGCAAGGAGCCGCAGGTGGATCAGGAGGCGTTCACGGCCCCGACCTCCGTGGTGCTCGGCGAGGTGACACTGCACCCGGGCGCGAGCGTCTGGTACGGCGCGGTGCTGCGCGCCGACTGCGGGCCCGTCGTCATCGGCGCCGACAGCAACATCCAGGACAACTGCACCTTGCACGTCGACCCGGGCTTCCCGATCACGGTCGGCGAACGGGTCTCGGTCGGGCACAACGCCGTGATCCACGGTGCCACCGTCGAGGACGACTGCCTGATCGGGATGGGCGCGACGGTGCTCAACGGGGCGGTCATCGGCGCGGGGTCGCTGGTGGCGGCGCAGGCACTGGTGCCGCAGGGCATGCGCGTGCCGCCGGGCTCCCTCGTCGCGGGCGTGCCCGCCAAGGTCAGGCGGGAGCTGACCGCCGAGGAACGTGAGGGCATCTCGCTGAACGGCACGCTGTACGTCGAGCTGGCCAAGGCGCACCGCGCGGCGCACGAGGAGCGGTGACGACCGGCGCGGTCAGTCGGTGGCGGGGGCCGGGACGGGCTCCGGCTCGACCGCGCCGGTCCCGGCCGCCGGGGTCCCCGCCGCCTCGGCGTGCGCCGCCGCCTGCTTCGTCTTGCGCCGGACGATCAGCAGCGAGGCGGCCCCGATGAGCAGCGCCACCACGAGGCCGAGCCAGGAGAAGCGCTTGAGCCAGGACTCGGCGACCACACCGACGTAGTAGATGACCGCGGTCGTGCCGCCCGCCCAGAGGATCCCGCCGAAGACGTTGGCGACGAGGAACTTCCAGTACGGCATCCGCAGCACTCCGGCGAGCGGACCCGCGAAGATGCGGAGCAGGGCGACGAAGCGGCCGAAGAAGACCGCCCACATGCCCCACTTCTCGAAGGACCGCTCGGCGGTGGCGATGTGCCGTTCGTCGAAGTGCCTCGGGAACTTCGCGCCGAGCCAGGCGAGCAGCGGGCGTCCGCCCTTGCGGCCGATGGCGTAGCCGATCGAGTCGCCGACGACGGCGCCCACGCTCGCGCAGACCCCGAGGATCACCGGGTTGATGCCGGCGTGCTGGGAGGAGAGCAGCGCCGCGGAGACCAGGATGATCTCGCCGGGCAGCGGGATGCCCAGGCTCTCCAGTCCGATGACCAGGCCCACCAGCGCGTAGATGCTGACCGCGGGCACCGTCTCGAGCCATTCCTGGACGTGCAACGCCGGTTCCTCCCGTATCGCTGTGCAAGGCGGGCGCGCACCTCCGTGTGTGGTCACCCGGCGTGCGCTCTCCCCCTGGGCACACGCCGGGCAGCCTACCCGCTCAGCCTCCGGAGGCGGAGTCCCGCGGGTCGCACCGCCGCTCCCGTGGACGGAGGGCCTGCGCTCCCGTGGACGGACGGCCTGCGCTCCCGTGGACGGAGGGCCTGCGCTCCCGTGGACGGAGAGCGGACCGGCCCGCTCCGGGCCGGCACCCCGTCGAGCCGCAGCGCGGGACAGGCCATGAGGTGGTCCGGGGTCCGGCTCGCCGCGGGCGGGAGTCGCGCTGCGTGGGCCCGGCACCGAGGGGTACCCGGAGTACAAGCGGCGGCTGTGCCGCGGCCGCCGGACGAGCGATCGACGGAGGCCCGCGATGACGCAGAAAATTCACGAGATCATGACCAGCGCCCCCGTCTCCGTGGAGCCGCTCACCGCGGTCACCGAGGTGGCCCGGCGCATGCGTGACGAAGACATCGGCGCCGTACTGGTCACCGAGGGCGACGAGCTGCGCGGCCTGGTGACCGACCGGGACCTGGTCGTGCGGATCCTCGCCGAGGAGAAGTCCCCCGGCGACACCACCGTACGGGAGGCGTGCAGCCCCGATCTGGTCACCGTCACACCCGAGGACGACGTCGACAGTGCCGTCCAGCTCATGCGGGAGCACGCCCTGCGCCGGCTGCCCGTCGTGGAGGGCGGCAGGGCCGTGGGGATCGTCGCCCTGGCGGACCTGGCGATGGAGCGCGACCCGTCGTCCGCGCTCGGGGACATCAGCGTGGCCGAGCCGAACACGTGACGGGGGCCGTGCGCAGGCGACGCGCCGGTCCGGGCGGCCGCTCGCCGACGGTCCGGGGCGGGGGGGGGGGGGGGGGGGGGGGGGGAGGGGGAGAAGGGGGGGGGGGGGGGGGGGGGGGGGAGAGGGGGCGCTCTCCCCAGGTAAAGGAAAGGAGCCCGAGCGTTCTTTGTGGGAAGCAAAGCTC
>NZ_JBWKDS010000056.1:20638-30110 GCF_056435845.1 Streptomyces sp. NPDC043867
TTTTCTTCCCCACTTGCGGGGGGGGGCCGGCGCGAGGGCCTGTTCCGGTTACGGCGTGCCTCTCCCCACTGTCCTGTCCGGGCCGCCCACTTCCCCCCCCCCGCCCCGGACCGATGGACGTCAGCCGTTCGGGCGGAGCGTCCATACGACGGTCATCTCGCCGGTGACGGCACCGTCCGCACGCTGGATGGCGATGGCGACGGGGAACTCCGGACGCTGCCCGGCGTCGAGTTCCGCGACGACGTCCGCGGCGGGGCGGCCCAGCGTCGCGGTGGCCCTCACGGGGCCCATCGCGAGCTTCTTGTACGCGATGTCGGCGCTGACGGCGAGCGGCACGGCACGCGAGAGCTGCTCCCCGAACGCGGCCAGGACGATGGCCCCGCTGGCGGACTCGCCGAGCGTGAACATCGCTCCGGCGTGCGGGCCGCCGACGTGGTTGTGGTATTCGCTCTGATCGGGCAGGGCGACCACTGCCTTCTCCGGCGTGGTCTCCAGGAACTCGAGGTTCAGGGTCCTGGCCATCGGCACGGTGGCGGCGAGCATCTCGCCGATCGACATCTGGTCTGCGCTCATACCAGGATGTTACCCACGGGTAGCTAACTTTGACCAGGACCCCCGGGTGATCCCCGTCGGCCGGCGCCCGATCCGGTACAGGTCTGACGAGGGCCGGTGACCCAAACGTGTCATGGACGGCACTAGGGTTACTGCCCATGTGGCCAGGACAGCAGCCGCCCGGGGGCGAGCAGAACCCGCAGGACCAGAACCCGAACCCGTACCAGCAGTCGGGGTACCAGCAGCCGAATCCGTATCAGCAGCCCGGACCTCAGCAGCCGGGGTACCAGCAGCCCAACCCGTACCAGCAGCAGCCGGGGTCGGGACAGTGGGGTGCGGCCACGCCGGCGGGCGCGCCGGTACCGCCGGGCGGCGGCGGGAAGAGCACGAAGATCGTCGCGATCGTGGCGGCCACCGCCGTGGTCGTCACCGCCGCCGTCACCGGCATCCTGGTCCTCGGCGGTGACAAGGACGACGAGGCCGACGGCAAGACCACCAAGCCGTCCGCCACCGCCTCGAAGAAGCCGAGCGAGTCCGCGTCCGCCGACAACCCGCGGGGCACCGACGACGAGAAGCCGACGATCCCCGGCTGGAAGGTCGTCATCAACCCCAAGTGGGGCACGGCCTTCGACGTACCGGCGGAGTGGGCGGTCCGCACGCCGGGCACCTTCATCGGTTTCGAGGACGCGCAGAAGGACGACGGTTCCGCGGTCGTCGGCATGTCGGCACCCGCCTTCCTGAAGGAGAACTGGTGCACGTTCGACGAGGACAAGGACGGCACCAAGGACGAGACCGAGCTCGCCGCGGCCGGCACCAAGGGCCAGAGCGGCGCGAAGAGCACGGCCGCCGCCGCCCGCAGTGACTCGGCGACCTGGGCCTGGGCCGGTTACACGGACCAGACCAAGGCCGACGAGAAGAAGATCGTGATCGGCAAGGCCGAGGACTTCACCTCGAAGTCGGGCCTCAAGGGCAGCATCGCGACGAGCTACACGCGCGGGGTCAAGAAGGACAACAAGTGCGACACCGAGGGCAAGGCGACCACGTTCGCCTTCAAGAACTCGGCGGGCGACTTCGCGTCCTTCACCTTCTACGGGGTAAAGGGCGTCCGTGACGAGGTGCCGGACGAGCTGGTGCAGAAGATCGCCGGCACGGTGCGGCTGCACGGCGATCCCGAGTCCTGAGCCCGGGTTCCTCGACGCGGGCGGTAACGGCCGGGTCGTCCCGGGGCCTGGCGGCCCGCGTGTTCAGCCGATGCAGAAGGAGCCGCCCGGTGGTTCCGGCGAGGGGACCGCGTTCTCGTCGTGCACGGGCCCGGCGTCGCTGATGAACTCCCGGAGCGCGGAGCCGTGTTCCACGCGCGCGGGGAAGGCGTCCGCGGCGGTACGGCGGGCGAGGGCGCCGGTGTCGAGGGGTTGGTGGGACGCCACCAATACCGCGTTGCCGAACCGGCGTCCGCGCAGGACGCCCGGTTCGGCGATGAGCGCCAGCTCCGCGAACACCGTGGCGAAGGTGGCCAGTTGCGACCGGAGGAAGGCGAAGGGCGCCGCGTCGGCGAGGTTGGCCAGGTAGACGCCGTCGGGACGCAGCGCCCGCCCGGCGGCGCGTGCGTACGCCACGGAGGTCAGATGGGCGGGCACCCGCGAGCCGCCGAAGACGTCCGCGATGACGACGTCCGCCGACGCCGGCGCCGCGGCCTCGAGCCAGGCACGGGCGTCCGCGCCGTGCAGGCCGATCCCGGCGGCCTCGGACAGCGGCAGGTGCTCGACGACGAGGGCCAGCAGCGCGCGGTCGGCCTCCACGACGTCCTGACGTGATCCGGGACGGGTCGCGGCGACATAACGGGGCAGGGTGAGCGCGCCCCCGCCCAGGTGCAGCACGTCCAGCGGCCGGCCCGGTTCCGCGACCGTGTCCAGCACGTGCCCGAGCCGTCGCGCGTACTCGAACTCCAGATGCGTTGGTGCGTCCAGGTCGACGTACGACTGCGGCGCCCCGTCGACGGTCAGCAGCCAGGCCCGCTCCCGGTCGACGTCCGGCATCAGCTTGGCGGTCCCGTGATCCACGTCCCGCGTCAAGGGTATCGGCTTGTCCACGGCTCCATTGTGCCGTCGGTACGAACCGGGGCGGGTCCCGCACCGGGCCGGTCCGTCTCAGGCGAGCCACACCTCGGCGACCTCCGCCGCGTGCGTGCGCGCCTGGTCCCGCCCGGCGCGCGCCGCACCCGCCCGCGCGGCGGGGTCCAGGGGGTTGCGGCCGAAGGACCGCTTCGCCGCCCGGTCGGGCGTGACCACCGCCACCCGGGCGCCGGCGGCGGCCAGCCTGCGTCCCTGCTCGGCGGCCGGCACCAGAGGACCACCACCGAGGGCGACGGGAGCGAGGACGACCACGCGCTCGTACCCGGCGGCCAGGTGGGCGTTGGCCGCGGAGTGGATACCGCCGTCCGTCCACCGGCGGCCGTCGAGGGTGACCGGCGCCCAGACGCCCGGGACGGCGCAGCTCGCGGCCATCGCGTCCACGAGCGGGACACCGCTGTCCTTGCCGAAGACCCGGAGTTCGCCGGTGGCCGTGTCGACGGCGGGCATCAGCAGGGCGCGCTCGGGCCAGTCGGGTGAGACGAGCCGGCTCTCGAAGGCCGCGCGGCGCGCCGCCTCGGAGGGGGTCCTCGCGGTGAGTGCCGTCCTGCCCATCTTCCGGCCGTACGCCTCCGGCGTGCGTGAGGTCAGCGCGGCCCAGACGAACCGGAGGATCAGGACGGCGCTCAACCGTCCGGCCATCTCGCCGGTGGGCGGGACGAGTTGACGCTCGTAGAGCTCCTTCAGCGTCAGCCTGCCGGAGGTGAGCTGGGCTCCTACGGACGAACCGGCGGACGTGCCGATCACCACGTCGGCGTCGCCGAGGTCGACGCCGGCCTCGCCGAGCCCGTACAGGATTCCCGTCAGCCAGCCGACCCCGGCGTGGCCTCCGCCACCGAGCACAAGTGCCTTGCCTGCCACGGCTTTCCGCCCTCTCGCTGCCGACACCCGACGGCATCAGTGTCGCGCAGGGCGCCGCCGCACGCCGGTGCATGCCCGAGCGGGTGCCCGCCCCCTTCCAGGGCGGGCACCCGCCGCGCGGGCCCGGTGCTCAGCCGACCGACGTCACCGTCCCCGCGCCGACCGTCCGGCCGCCCTCGCGGATCGCGAAGCCGAGACCGGGTTCCAGCGGGACCTCCCGGCCGAGCTCCACCGTCATCGTGACGGTGTCACCGGGCCGCGCCACCGCCGCCTCGCCGAGGTCGACGTCGCCGACGACGTCCGCCGTGCGGATGTAGAACTGCGGCCGGTAACCGGTGGAGACCGGGGTCGTACGGCCGCCCTCGCGCGCCGACAGGACGTACACCTGCGCCACGAAACTGCGCCGGGGTACGACACTGCCGGGCGCGGCGACGATGTGTCCGCGGCGCACGGCGTCACGGGGCACCCCGCGCAGCAGCAGCGCCACGTTGTCCCCGGCCTGCGCCTCGTCCATCGGCTTGCCGAAGGTCTCCAGGCCGGTGACCACCGTGTCCACGGCCGCGCCGAGCACCTCGACCCGGTCGCCGACCCGGATCGTGCCGCGCTCCACCGCACCCGTCACGACCGTGCCGCGTCCGGTGATGGTGAGCACGTTCTCGACGGGCAGCAGGAACGGCGCGTCGAGATACCGCTCCGGCATGGGCACGTACGTGTCCACGGCGTCGAGCAGCGCGTCGATCGCCGCGGTCCAACGCGGGTCGCCCTCCAGGGCCCTGAGCCCGGAGACCCGCACGACGGGTACGGTCTCGCCCCCGTAGCCGTGCGCGGAGAGCAGTTCGCGGACCTCGAGCTCGACGAGGTCGGTGAGCTCCTCGTCCCCGGCGTCGGCCTTGTTCAGGGCGACGACGATGTGGTCGACGCCCACCTGCCGGGCGAGCAGCACGTGTTCGGCGGTCTGCGGCATGATCCCGTCGAGCGCGGACACGACGAGGATCGCCCCGTCGAGCTGGGCCGCGCCGGTGACCATGTTCTTGACGTAGTCGGCGTGACCCGGCATGTCCACGTGCGCGTAGTGCCGGGTGTCGGTCTCGTACTCGACGTGCGCGATGTTGATGGTGATGCCGCGCGCGGCCTCCTCCGGCGCCCGGTCGATCCGCTCGAACGGGACGAACGTGCCGGAGCCGCGCTCGGCGAGGACCTTGGTGATGGCGGCGGTCAGGGTGGTCTTGCCGTGGTCGACGTGCCCCATGGTGCCGATGTTCAGGTGCGGTTTGGTGCGCACGTAAGCCGTCTTGGGCATGGCTGTACCTCGAAGCCTCTTCGTGTCAGCGGAACTGAGCGATGGCCCCGGCGCGTACGGGCCGGGACGGGGACCCCGAGGACTTGCCGACCCTCCCCCTGCGGGGTCCGCCGGACGATCCGGGAAGGGTCAGCTTCGGGCGCCGTCGACAGCGGCCACGATGATCGGGACGGCAGCCTTCGGGGCATCCGCTGCCGCGGATGCTGCGAGGAGGAAGGCGTACCGGAACATGAGGCGATCATCGCCGACGTGTCCGCCCGCGTCGAATGGTTTTCGGCGCCCTCGGACGCGTGGTGCCGACGGGGCGTCAGAGGACGGAGGCTTCGCGGCAGAGGCTTCGCGCCGGCTGGGGCGCTGCGCGGGGTGACCGTCCGGCCGGCCGCGGCGGGCCGCGGCGATCGCGGTGGACCCGAAAGAAGAGCGCCCGAAAGAAGAGCGGACCCGCAAGAAAGAAGGAAAGGAGGGGTAGCCGCTCCTTTCCACTCTCAACGTATAGCGCACTGGGGGCCTTGCGGCAAGGCCCCCGGGGTGCCGCAAAATGACCGGCCGAGGTCGGGATCTGCGGAAACGAGAGTCACGGAATGCCTGTGTTGTCGTCGACGTACGCGTCGCGTGGGGACGTTTCGACACGGCCGGGGGCCGGGACCGGCCGGGCGCGCCCGCGTGAGCGGCGCGGGAGGCCGGGGCGAGCCGGCCGTCCCCGGTCGGGACACCTCCGGGGACCTCGTGGCACGAGCCCCAGGCGCACGCGGAAGAAGTCACCGGGAACCTGCCACGCGGGACCCGGTGCACCACGCCCCGCACCCTTCGCGACTTTGACCCGCACCCTTCGCAACCACGACCCGGGACGGTCGCGACCTCGACCCGGGCCGGTCGCGACCTCGGACCCGACGGTCGGGCCTCGCCCACCGCGGAGCGTCGCCCGACGTGGCCGCCCCGTTCGCCCCGCCGCCCGACCCCCGTGCCAAGCACGACGGTCGCGAGCCACCCCAGATCGGAGCCGATGAAGTGAACCCGCCGACCACCGCCGTGTTCGACCTTCCCGACCACCTCTCCCACAAGGCCGACCCGCGCCTGATCGCCGGAGACGAACGGCACTTCGCGGCCCTCGCGGAGAGCCTCGAACAGACCATCGCCGAACTGTCCGGGCGTCTGGACGCCGAACGCAGGGCGCCCGGCGGCACCGGCCGGCAGGCGATGGACCGGGACGCGGAGATCCACCGGCTGACCGCCCGCCTGCGGACCCTGCGCCGCTTCGGCCTCGATCTCTGCCTCGGACACATGGTCGGCGCTGACGACCGCGAGCCCGTGTACATCGGACGACTCGGCCTCACGGACAGCTCGGGCCGCCGGTTGCTGCTCGACTGGCGCTCGCCCGCGGCAGAGCCGTTCTTCGGCGCCACCCACGCCGCCCCGATGGGGCTGGCGAGCCGTCGCAGGTACCGCTGGACCCATGGCCGGATCGGCGACTACTGGGACGAGGTGTTCACGTCGGACGGCTTCGACGGGCACGCCGCGCTCGACGACCAGTCCGCGTTCATCGCCAGCCTGGGCGGCGACAGGTCGGCCCGGATGCGTGACGTGCTCGGCACCATCCAGGCGGACCAGGACGCCATCATCCGCGCGGGATCCCGCGGCGCCCTCGTCGTCGACGGCGGTCCGGGGACGGGGAAGACCGTCGTCGCCCTGCACCGCTCGGCCTATCTCCTGTACTCGGACCCGCGTCTCGGTCACCGTCGGGGCGGTGTGCTGTTCGTCGGCCCGCACCGCCCCTACCTCGCCTACGTCTCCGACGTCCTGCCGAGCCTCGGAGAGGAGGGCGTGCAGACATGCGTCCTGCGGGACCTCGTCGCCGAGGGCGACGCGGCGAAGGCCGAGGCCGACCCGGAGGTGGCGCGTCTGAAGTCGTCCGCGGACATGGTGCGGGCGATCGAGACGGCCGTCAGGTTCTACGAGGAGCCGCCCGAGAAGGGAATGACGGTCACGACCCACTGGTCCGACGTCCGGCTCGGCGCGGACGACTGGGCCGTGGCGTTCGAGGCGGCGGAACCCGGTTCGGCGCACAACGAGGCACGCGACCAGGTCTGGGAGGAACTGCTCACGGTCCTGGTGGACAAGCACGACGACGCCGGCGTGCCCGCGGGTGTGATCCGCTCGTCGCTGCGACAGGACCGGGAGTTGCGTACGGCGTTCGACCGGGCGTGGCCGCTGCTCGACGCGGCCGACCTCGTGGGAGACCTGTGGACGGTGCCCGCCTACCTGCGGATGTGCGCTCCCTGGCTCAGCCGTGACGACGTCCGGAAGCTGCAGCGTGCGGACGCCCAGGCCTGGACGGTGTCCGACCTGCCGCTCCTGGACGCGGCACGGCAGCGCCTCGGCGACCCGGAGGCGGCCCGGCGGAAGCGCCGGCACGAGGCCGTTCTCGCCGCCCAGCGCGAGCGCATGGCACAGGTCGTCGACAACCTGATCGACGCCGCCGCCGACTCCGGCGCCGACGGAGACGACGGCGAGGGCCTGGTGACGATGCTGCGCGGCGAGGACGCCCGGGTCAGCCTGGTCGACGAGTCCGAGCTGCCCACCGCCGACCCGGATCTGCTCGCCGGCCCGTTCGCGCACATCGTGGTGGACGAGGCGCAGGAACTGACCGACGCGGAATGGCAGATGCTGCTGCTCAGGTGTCCGTCCCGGAGCTTCACGATCGTCGGGGACCGCGCCCAGGCCCGGCACGGCTTCACGGAGTCGTGGCAGGAACGGCTGGAGCGGATCGGGCTCGACCGGATCCGCCTGGCCTCCCTGGGCATCAACTACCGGACGCCGGAGGAGGTGATGGCGCAGGCCGAGCCGGTGATCCGGGCCGCGCTTCCGGACGCCAACGTGCCGGCCTCCATCCGCAGCAGCGGCGTCCCCGTGGTCCACGGGTCCGTCTCCGACCTGGACCCGGTCCTGGAGACCTGGCTCGCCGCGCACGCCGAGGGGACCGCGTGCGTCATCGGTGATCCCGCGTTCCGGGCGAGGCCCCGCGTCCGGTCGCTGACTCCTGAGCTGTCGAAGGGGCTCGAGTTCGACCTGGTCGTCCTCGTCGACCCGGAGGACTTCGGCACGGGCATCGAGGGGGCCGTGGACCGTTATGTCGCGATGACCCGGGCGACCCGGCAACTCGTCGTCCTCACGAGTTCCTGACCCGGGCCGGTCGCTCACCGTCCGGGCGGGCCGACCCGCCCGGACCGCCGTCAGCGGCACCGCATCTGACGGTGCGCCGGTCCGGCGTGGCGGGTGCGTGCGGCCCCGCCCCTGTCCGGCATACCGGCCGGCGCACCCGATGCCGGGGAATCCGTGACGCCCGTGAGACGAACCATACGGCGATCACACACATGGGTCGGTTAGTGTCACCGGATGCTCGATGCCACCACCCGTTCTGGGGGCACCGCCACGGCCACTCCCCCGGCCACCGCCAAGGAGCTCGTCTCCGCCACGGATGTCCTCGGCGCCGGACAGCTCGCCGTCACCACGCACCTCGGGCCCGCTCACCCGTTCGGCTCCACCGCGCCAAGAGGAGTCGCCGCCCGCTGCACGAGAGTCCTGCGCTCCCCGTGGTCGCGGCTCTCGCTGCTGCTGACGCTGCTCGCGGCGGCCGCGGCGGGCGTGCTGCTCTTCCAGCCGCAGCGGCTGCTGGCGGACGGCTGGCCGCCACAACTCGGCGGTGCCGCGGCGGCGCTGGTGTTCGCGGTGGCGTACGGGCTGTGCACGGTCGCGTTCGTGCCGCGGCCGCTGCTCAACCTCGCGGCGGGGGCCCTGTTCGGTTCCCAGCTGGGGGTGAGCGCTGCCCTCGGCGGCACCGTGCTCGGCGCGGGTCTCGCCTTCGGCCTCGGCCGGTTCCTGGGGCAGGATGCCCTGCGTCCGTTGCTGCGGGGCCGCTGGCTGAAGGCGGCGGACGGCCAGCTCAGCCGGCACGGCTTCCGCTCGATGATGGTGGCCCGGCTGTTTCCCGGGGTGCCGTTCTGGGCCGCCAACTACTGTGCGGCGGTGTCCCGGATGGGCTGGCTGCCGTTCCTGCTGGCGACGGCGCTCGGTTCCGTCCCCAACACGGCGGCCTACGTCGTCGCCGGCGCCCGCGCCTCGTCACCGACGTCGCCCGCCTTTCTGATCGCCATGGGCTTCATCGCGTTGCCGGCGCTGGTCGGCACGGTGGTGGCCTGGCGCAAGCGCCACCATCTGCGCGCCGCCCACTGACCGGCGAGCGCCGACACCTGCGCGCCGCCCGCTGTCCGGCGGGCGACGCCACCGGCCCACCCCGGCCGGATCGACGCCAACGACCCACCCCCCGGCCGGCCCGCGGAGCCGGTCCACCCCCGGCCGGCCCGCAGACCGGCCCCCCGGCCGGCCTGCAGAGCCGGTCCACTCCGTGGCGGATCACTGGGCTCGCCCAACCACCTGTCGAGAGGCGAGGACCACCTGTCGAGAGACGACGCGGCCCCGCCACCTGACGGAACTGAGACCGCCCAGCCGGTGAGCCACCGGTGCGCCGGTGGCTCACCGGCCTGGGGGGGGGGGGGGGGGGGGGGGGGGGGGGGGGGGGGGGGGGGGGGGGGGGGGGGGGGGGGTACGCGAGGCACCTCTTTGTGCCCCGCGA
>NZ_JBWKDS010000056.1:30120-33379 GCF_056435845.1 Streptomyces sp. NPDC043867
CCTCCCCCGGCAAGGAAACCAACCCACCCCCGGCGTGCCTCCTTCTCGCTTCTCTCCCCCCCCCCCCTCACGCAGCGGGGGCGCACCAAAAAACCCCCCCCCCCCCCCCCCGGCAGGGGTCACACGGCCTCCAGCACCATCGCGTTGGCGAGCCCGCCCGCCTCGCACATCGTCTGCAGCGCGTAGCGGGCGCCCCGCGCCCGCATCGCGTGGACGAGAGTGGTCGTCAGCCGGGTGCCGCTCGCGCCCAGCGGATGCCCGATGGCGATGGCACCCCCGTGCACGTTGACCCTGTTCAGGTCGGCGCCCGTCTCCTGCTGCCAGGCGAGGACGACACTCGAGAACGCCTCGTTGACCTCGAAGAGGTCGATGCCGTCGAGGCCGAGCCTCGCCCTGCGGAGCACCTTCTCGGTGGCCGGGACGACCCCCGTCAGCATCAGCAGCGGGTCGGAGCCGGTCACCGCGAAGCTGTGCAGCCGCGCGATCGGGCGCAGGCCGAGCCGGGCCGCCGTCTCGCTCGACGTGATCAGCACGGCCGACGCGCCGTCGTTGACCGGGCTCGCGTTGCCCGCGGTGACGTTCCACTCGATCTGCGGGAAGCGCTCGCCGAAGCCGGGGTCGTAGTACGCGGGCTTGAGGCCGGCGAGCGCCTCCGGGGTGCTGGCGGGCCGTACACACTCGTCGCGCCTCACACCGTCCAGCGGTGCGACCTCCGCGTCGAACAGGCCCTCCTCCCAGGCCGCGGCCGCCTTCCGGTGCGAACTGACCGCGAACGCGTCCATCTGCTCGCGGGAGATCCCCCACTTCGCGGCGATCAGCTCGGCACTGATGCCCTGCGGCACGAGACCCTCCGGATAGCGCTCGGCGACGCCGGGCCCGAAGGGGTCCTTGCCCGCCGGCACGTTCGACCACATCGGTACGCGGCTCATGGACTCGACGCCGCAGGTATGACCAGGTCGTAGGCGCCGGACTGCACGCCCTGCGCCGCGAAGTGCACGGCCTGCTGCGAGGAGCCGCACTGACGGTCCACGGTGGTCGCGGGCACCGTCTCCGGGAAGCCGGCCGACAGCACGGCGTACCGGGTGGTGTTCATGGCCTGCTCGCCGACCTGGTCGACGGTGCCGCCGATGACGTCGTCGATCAGCGCGGGGTCGACTCCGGAGCGCTCGACCAGGGTGCGCAGCGTGTGCGCGAGGAGTTCCACGGGGTGGACATGGGCGAGGGAGCCGTTCGGCTTGCCCTTGCCCACGGGGGTACGTACGGCTTCGACGATCACGGCGTCGCGCATGGTGTGCCTCTCCACTGAGGAACCGGCGGTCGGACGGGCGGGACCACACATCCGGAACGGGTGCGTTGGAATTCCAAACCCGCTAAGTGACCCAAGAGTAGCTCAGTGGGTTGGAACATCCAACCCACCCCGTAGACTGGCCGCATGAAGGACTCCCGCCCCTGCTCGATCGCTGCCACGCTCGCCCTCGTCGGCGAGAAGTACTCCCTGCTGGTGCTGCGCGAGGTGTCCCTGGGCGCCACCCGCTTCGACCAGCTGGTCCGCAACACCGGCGCCCCGCGCGACGTACTGACCACCCGCCTGAAGCGACTCGTCGAGGCGGGCGTGCTGGAGAAGGTCGAGTACAGCGAGCGCCCCAGGCGCTACGAGTACCGGCCCACCGCCGCGGGCCGGGAACTGGAGCCGGTGCTGCTCACGCTGATGGCGTGGGGCGACCGCCACCTCCAGCAGGACGGCTTCCGCCCCATGGTGCTGGAGCACTCCTGCGGTCACACACTGGTCCCACGCGTCGTCTGCCACAAATGCGGTGACGAGGTCCGGCACGACGACCTGACGGCCCACCCGCAGACCCCGGGCTGGACGGTGACGGGGCCCGTGGTGGCGTAGACCTCAGGGCGGAAACCGCGCCGCACGCACCGTCGCCGGCGGCACCGGACCAGCCGTGGACGGATCGACATTTCGAACGTCTCTGCGACGCCCCTGTGGTCGGACCGTCGGTGCGGGGCGCTACGCTGCCCTCGACACCCGTGATCACCGCGCCGCGACGGCCGGTGCGCACGGCAGCCCTCCCATCGCCCCTTCCACGATCAGCACTTGGACCACGAAATTCCATGTCTTGGTTTGAATCCCTCGTCCTCGGACTCGTCCAGGGGCTGACCGAATTCCTCCCCATCTCGTCCAGCGCGCACCTGCGGCTCACCGCGGCGTTCGCGGGCTGGCACGACCCGGGAGCGGCCTTCACGGCGATCACCCAGATCGGCACGGAAGCCGCGGTGCTGATCTACTTCCGCAAGGACATCGCGCGGATCATCTCGTCGTGGTTCCGCTCGCTCACGGACAAGGCGATGCGGCACGACCAGGACGCCAAGATGGGCTGGCTGGTGATCGTCGGTTCGATCCCGATCGGCGTGCTGGGCGTGACGTTCAAGGACCAGATCGAGGGGCCGTTCCGCGACCTCCGGCTGACCGCGACGATGCTGATCGTCATGGGCATCGTCCTCGGCGTCGCCGACCGGCTGGCGGCGCGTGACGAGACGGGCGGCAAGCACCGTGCCGCGAAGCAGCGCAAGTCGCTCCAGGAGCTGAGCGTCAAGGACGGCCTCGTCTACGGTGTCTGCCAGGCGATGGCCCTGGTCCCGGGCGTCAGCCGGTCCGGCGCCACCATCAGCGGCGGCCTGCTCATGGGCTACACACGCGAGGCAGCGGCCCGTTACTCCTTCCTGCTCGCCGTCCCGGCCGTGCTCGCCTCCGGTGCGTTCGAGCTGAAGGACGCCAGCGAGGGCGGTCACGTCTCCTGGGGTCCGACGATCTTCGCCACGGTCATCGCCTTCGTGGTGGGCTACGCCGTGATCGCCTGGTTCATGAAGTTCATCACCACCAAGAGCTTCATGCCGTTCGTCTGGTACCGGATCGTGCTGGGCATCGTGATCATTGTGCTGGTCAGCACGGGTGCGCTGAGTCCTCATGCGGCTGAATCCGGCGGCTGAACCAGGGCCGCACAGGTAGCGCTATCGAGCATTTCCTGGCGCCTGATTGCAGCACCGCGCCATGATCATCTCCCACTTGTCTCCCACTCATCTCCCACCGGGGAGGCGGGATACGCCCTCTTAGGGCGTGTGCGTCCGCAACGTAGGGGATGACGCGGAAGGGCCCGCACGGACGTGCGGGGCCCTCCCTCCCAAAGGTGGGGCAGGGCACCCGCGGTTTCTCTCCCGCTTCGGCTCTTGCCCCCTCCCCCCAGAACAACCACCC
>NZ_JBWKDS010000056.1:33389-47125 GCF_056435845.1 Streptomyces sp. NPDC043867
CTGCTACTCCGCCGCGGGGGAGGGGGGCGATCCCTTGGTAGGGCGGTGTAGGGACAAGTGGGGGAGTGGATGGGAGGGGCCCCCCCGAGACGTGCGGCCCCTTCCGTACAGAGGGTGGAACGGGTCATCTGAGGTTCATGTCCGGCGTAGGCTGCGACCCTCTCCACGAGGAAACGCAGCCGTTCGTCCACCCTGTCCCAGGCAGCACCCTGTGAGGTCGTCCAGCGCGGCGCCCGTCAGGATGAGCCAGCCGAGGCGCGCTTCCATGTCCTCCCACGTGTGCGCGACCTCGACTGCCTCACTACGCGGACCCGTGCCCCGTGCCCCGTTATGGCGACTTCCCTCATATCCCCGTTGATCGTGAGGACCTGGAGGAGCCGGACGTCCCCGGCCGCCGGTGATCTCATCCGGCGCGCGGCCGTGGAGCTGGTGCTCCAGGGCCGCCGCGCCGTGAAGGGCCTCCGCGACCTCGCCCAGCTCCTGACTGATCTTGAGCACGCGCATCGGCTCCGCAGCACGCCGCCCATCCTCGAAAGGCCCCTCCACCAGACCGACTCACGGACGCTCCTCGCCCGCCGTTCGGCCCATGAGATCTGCACCGTCCCGCGCGACCGCGAACGACGCCGTGGGCCGAGCCACACCCGATGGCGGCCCGAGGGCCGGCACACCGGGATGTGACTGGACGACGAGGACATCGTCTGCGCTGAGGCCTGGCCGATCCTGCACGACTCGCGGTGTACAAGGTCAGACAAGGCCATCAACACTGAGCGGCCGTCTTTGCACAGCTCGCGGCGCGTCAGATGTGCCGCCGAAATCGCAGCGGCGTCTCGCCATGGACATCTTCGAGTTCCGGCGGTGTCCCTGAGGAGACATTTTGCTGCCACCGGCCGGACGCGACAACGCCGCTGATCGCCGAAGCCCCGAGCAGGACACCGATGAGACCCGTCAATGCACCAGCCGGGACACGCATCGGCCTCCACCAAGACCCTTGACGGCCTCACACGAGTATGCCCAGTCCCTGACGCGGAACAGCGGCGCGGGAGCGGTCAGTTCTTTCGCCACCAGTACCTCGATCGCCTGGCCGTGCGTCAGGTCCGCCCGCGAATCCGGCGGCCGCAGCCCGTCAACGATCAGCGCATTTGGGCCGCAGCGTGTGGGGGACGAGCCCCTGCGTGATCTTTTCCCTTGCCTGGCCCCTGGGGGCGCTGTGCTAGGGAAGACGGCGCGAGCACGGGGGACAGCACCATCCTGGTGGTGTGTGAGGTTCGACTGGATGACCGATCAGCAACGACCGAAACAGATCCAACCCGCCACACCTCTGATCACTTTGAGTCAAGTAGGCAACTCTGCCCCCTTCCGTATCAGATACTGCTCTGACTCTCGGTAGTCGCACGCGTATGCCGTCCCGGGAGCGGGGTTGGGGACGATGTCGGGAGTGAGATGCAGCTGACGCATGCCGAAGTGATCAACTTTCGCGCCCTGGAGAGGGTGGACGTCCGAGTTGACCCGAAGGCCACTCTCATCGTTGGGCGCAACAACAGCGGCAAGACGTCGTTCGTCAATCTCTTCGAGAAGTTCTTCGGTGAGGAGGACACGAGGTTCGTCCTGGAGGACTTCTCCACCTGCCGTATCGCCGACATCGAACAGGCGCGGCAGATCTTCGGCGAGGCTCAGGCGCATGCCGGCCGTGGAGACTCCGAGACGAGCGAGGACCTGCTGGCCAAGGCCTACGACCTCGTCCCGGCCATCCGCTTGGTCCTCACCATCGAGTACACGGAAGACGACGACCTCGCGCCGCTCACGGGTGTGATCCTCGACCTGGACGACACCTGCTTCGAGGTCAAGATCGAAGCGGCGCTGGAGGTGGCCCGCCCGCACGACTTCCTCAAGGACTTCTGGTCGGCCAGCCAGCGGGAGCAGTTCGATCGCATCAAGTGGCTGCGCAAGAACTTCTCGGACTACTTCGCCCCGGCTTATCGCGCGGTCAGCGCCTTGAACGAGAGCGTCCGCAAGGAGATCAAGCGCGGCGCCGCCGAGGCCATCCTGTCGGTCAAGTTCGTCTACGCGCAGACCAAGATGGATGACACGCCGAGCGACAAAGCCCGCACGCTGTCGAAGACGTTCGAGGCCTACTACAAGGTCAACAGCGGCAACGAAGACCGTCACCAGAGCATCGAGCAGATCGAGACCGCTCTGGCGTCCGCCTCGCAGCAGCTCGACGACAACTACGCCACGCTGTTCGACCCGATCTTCGAGGACCTGCGCACCTTCGGAGTGGGCACCATCACCCCGGTCCAGAAGCCCCGCATCGTCTCCCTCATCGAGGCCTCAGGCATCCTGCGCGGCAGTACCCGCATCCAGTACCCGTCCGGGGATGACGACTTCCATCTTCCCGAAGGTCACAACGGGCTGGGCTACAGCAAGCTGATCTTTACGATCCTGCAGGTCATCAGCTTTCACCAGACCTACGAGCGCACCACCCCCAAGCCGGCGCTGCAGGTGCTGTTCATCGAGGAACCCGAAGCCCATCTGCATCCCCAGATGCAGGAGACGTTCATCAAGAACATCCAGGACTTCATCGACCGTAAGACGGGCTGGAAGGTGCAGGTGGTCATCACCACTCACTCCTCCCACATCGTCGCCAGCAGCGGCTTCCACACGGTGCGCTACTTCGACCGTTCCGAGCCGCAGCTCACGGTCAAGGATCTCTCGACCTTCGAGGCCAACGTAAAGGCCACTCCGCAGGGTGACGAGACCCTGCGCTTCCTGCGCCAGTACATGGTCTTGCACCGGTGCGACATGTTCTTCGCCGACAAGGTGATCCTGATCGAGGGCACCGCGGAACGGCTGATCCTGCCGGAAATGGTCCGGCGGTGCGCCAAGGGGCTTCTGCACCAGTACGTATCGGTCATCGAAGTCGGCGACGCCTACGCCGTCCGCTTCCGGGAACTGCTCGCCTTCCTAAACGTCAAGACCCTCGTCATCACCGACATCGACTCCGTGTGCCCCAAGCACCGCAAGGCCTGCCCACCCGGCCAGGGGCCGACGGTCACCTCGAATGCGACGCTCAAGAACTGGCTGCCCGCAAAGTCCAGCATCGCCGAGCTGCTCGCCACCGACCCGGCCGACAAAGAGCAAGGACACGTCCGCGTCGCCTACCAGATCCCGGAGAAGGATTCGGGAGCCTGCGCGCGGAGCTTCGAGGACGCCTTCATCATCGCCAACGCAGAACCCCTCGTACGTGGCTTCCGCCAGCTCGCCCTGAAGGCGGCCTTCGTCAAGGAGGTCGGGGCCGACCCCACCGCCGACGACATCGAAGCCAAGGCCTACGACATCGCACAGCAACTCAGTGACCACAAGACGGACTTCGCCTTCGACGTCATGCTCCTGGAAGACTGGGCCGTTCCCCGCTACATCGCCGAAGGACTGCAGTGGCTCGCCTAGACACCCTCGAAGCCGTCACCACCGAGCTGGAAGCCCGACGCAGCTTCCTCGTCGAAGCAGGGGCCGGCGCCGGCAAGACGACCACCCTGGTACGCGCCCTGCAGCACCTCCTGACCCACCACCGCGTAGACCTGGAGGCACACGGCCGGCGGATCGCCTGCATCACCTACACCAACGTCGCCAAGAAAAAGATCGTCGAACGCATCGCCGCAGACCCGCTCGTCGACGTCGACACCATCCACGAATTCCTGTGGAGTGTCATCCAGCCCTACCAGTTTGAGCTCTGGCAGCAGATCCTCGACTACAACAAGGACCTGTCCAAACCGGAAGACCTTGATGATGTCACCGATCCTCCCGTCATCGAGTATTCCGACCGCGGGCGCAGGCTGCACGAGGGGCGCACCTCCCACGACGACGTCATCGCGCTGTCGCTCCGTCTCGTCACGGCCCACCCCAAGCTCATACGCATCATCACCAGCAAGTACCCGGTCATCTTTGTCGACGAGTACCAGGACACTTCGCCCAAGACGATCCAGCTGTTGCTGGACCACCTGGCCGGTGCAGGCCGCGAGAAATGCGTGGTCGGTCTCTTCGGCGACTCCATGCAGAAGATCTACGAGTCGGGCGTCGGCGCGGTAAAACGGCCCGGCCTTCTCACCGAGATCACCAAGCACGAGAACTACCGGTGCTCGCCTCCGGTCGTCGAGGTGCTCAACCGGATGCGTCCCGAGCTCACCCAGGACGCCGTCGGCAAGCAGCAGACCGGCGAGGTCCACTTGTTCCTCAACAGCAGCGTCCCGGCCGGCCCTGCGCGACTCACCGCCGCCGAAGCAATACTCGCCCGGAACGGCTGGACACGGGAGAACAGCAAATACCTGCTGCTCACCCACCGAGGGATAGCCGGCACCCTGGAGTACGCCAACCTCCTGGAGCAGTACCGAAAGCTGGGCCGCTACGGTCCCGACGACCTCATGGCACGCAACGAGCCGTACATCCAGTACCTCACCCGCATCGAGGCCATCAGCGCCGCGTTCCGCGACAACGACTTCGCCGGGCTGACCGATCTGCTGGACGAGGGGCGGACACGGATCACCCGTCACGCCAACAAACGCGCCATCAGTGACGCGATCCGTGCACTCGACGCCGTACGCAGCACCGGCACCATCGGTGAGGTGCTCGATCTGATGGCCGACGGCCATCTCCTCGCCCAGCCGGGAAAACTCAAGGATCTGGAACGCCGGAGATCCGCAACGGACCTGGACGAACGCGACCAGCGACGGGCGGACTTCTCCAACAACCTCCGCACCGTGTCCTACCGTGAAGTCATCAGCGTCACCCACTTCATCGACGAACTCACCCCGTTCTCAACCCAGCACGGCGTCAAGGGTGACGAATTCGAGAACGTCGTAGTGGTGGTCGACGACCGCGCCTGGAACAGGTACAGCATCAGCAAAATGCTCGCCGGCACCGACAAGCCCGACCGTACCGAACGGTCACGCAACCTGTTCTACGTCTGCTGCTCGCGAGCCCAGCGTGGCCTGGCCGTGGTGTTCATCGACGATCTCCCGGACGGAGCAGAGCCCACACTCCACACCTGGTTCTCTTCAGGCACCATCCACCCGTGAAATACGTACCACGCAGAGCAGTTACGCATCCCGGACTCCGGGACGTGCAGCGCAGACCCGCTACTGCCAGTGGGCACATTCGCCCTTATGTCGCAGGTAAGCAGCCGCACGCCAGCTCCGGGTCTGCACACTGTTGCTGCGCTGTGTGAGGACCGCGTGGGGATGCCGGGCGGCAAGTAACTTCCCGAAAACTTACCGGACTTGACGATCGTGTTCGGGCAGGTCAAGCCGGGGCTTCTGCTGCTGTGATCATGCTGCCAAGGCGAGGTTGTGCATGTGGGCGACGGCCTGGACCGCATGGTGGAGGCCGTCGCCGCTGCGCTGGCGGCAGTCACGCAGGATCTTGCAGTTCTTCATCCGGGCGACGGCATGCTCGACGCGGGCACGGACCCGACGGTGCTCGGCGTTGTCTTCCTCCTCACCCGCGAGGAGTGGCCGGCCGGGCCGTTTTCGGTGCGGGGCGACCAGGCCTGTGTTGATGTAGGCGCCGTCGCCCAGCACCGTGACGCCGTCGCAGTGCTGGGCAAGACCGGAGTTCCGCCAGACCTGGGCATCGGCCCGGTTGCCCGGGCCAGGCAAGCGGCGGGCACGACCAGCCTGGTGCCAGCATTGATGATGACCTGCACATTTGCCGAGAACCGGTAGTTGCGGCTCGAGGCGCCGATCTTCCGGTCGCGGACCGGGATCAAGGTGCCGTCCACGATCCACAGCCGGTCCGTAGTGTCGGCGGGCCGGGAGATGGGCTCAAGGGCGAGGAGGGGCCTCAGCCGCTGGATGACCCGGCACACCGTCGCCGGCGAGACAGCGAACAGCGGCGCGAGCTGTCGCACGGTCAGGTTGGTGCGGTAGTAGACCGCCACCAGCAGCACCCGATCTGCCAACGGCAGGCGCCACGGCCGCCCGCCGCCAGGACCGCTGCCGCCCCGTTCCCGCACCACCCGTAACAAGCCTTCGAACTGCAGCATCCGCAGGCCCGTGAACGTCGCGACCCACAACGGATCGGATGTCTGACCTGATGGGCACAGGGGCGGAGCCGTGTCGTCAGGCGATCTTTGCACCGAGAGCAAAGTGGGCACGTCATGAGTGGAATATTTTGAGGTATGTTTCTGCGTATACTGCGCTGGGTTGTATGGTGGTGGCACGCTGACGAGCCTGAGCGCGGGAGGTGGGTGTGGTCGTGGATGACATTGTCGACTTGGTGGCGCAGCCCGCCATGTTGACGCTGGCCCGTGAGTCGCGTGGTTGGACGCAGGCTGACGTAGCACGGGAAATGACATGCCGTACGGCCGACGACACGGTGTCGCAGGGGTATGTCAGCCGAGCCGAAGCCGGTCGCCTGGCAGTGAGGGGCGAGCGTCTCGCCCTGTTCGCCGCAGCTCTCAGGTACACGCCCCAGATGCTATGCCGCGCCACTGACAGTGGCGGGATGGGCGTCGGTCTCGTTCACCACCGGAAGCGCGCGTCCATGGGCGCACTGGCACTGCGGCGTGTGCACGCGACCTTGGCAGTTACCCGTCTCCAGGTGGATGCCCTGACGGCAGCGGGTCACGAAGACGACAAGCACGCGTTCAGGCACATCGCGGTGGACGACTTTGATACGCCGGCTGATGCCGCGGAGTCGCTGCGGTTGGAGTGGGGGCTCCCGCAGGGCCCTGTCTCCAATGTGGTAGAGGTGCTCGAAGCCGCCGGCGCTCTGCTCGTGATCCGCGATCTCGAAACTCGTGAGCTGGATGCCGTGAGCCAGTGGCCGCACGGTGAACGCCCGCTCGTCCTGCTCAACTCGACTGCCCCTGCGGACCGTTATCGTTTCAGCCTGGCGCACGAACTCGGGCACATCGTGATGCACACTGAGCCTGGGGACGGACGCTTGCAGGAACAGCAAGCCGATGAATTCGCAGCCGAATTCCTCATGCCGCACGAGAGCATCGTGGCCGAACTTCGGCCGCGCGTGGACTTGGCGCGGCTGATGGAACTGAAGGGTCGGTGGAGGGTTTCGATGGCAGCGCTCGCCCGCCGAGCCAAATCACTCGGCGTCCTCACCGAGTGGCAGTACCGCTCGCTCATGGTGGAGATGTCCGCCCTGGGCTACCGAACCACCGAACCCGCTCCATTCGAGCTCGAGACCCCGCGTCACCTTGCCGAGGTCGTGACCCGACTGAGGCAACAGCACAACCTCGACCTGTCCCAGGCAGCCCACCTAGCCGGCCTGGAACTCGAGGAGTTCACCGAGATCTACTCGTGTCCTTCCTCCGCCCCGGTGACCACACGGCCACCGGAATCACCAACAAGTAGGTGACAATGGCAAACTCGCCGTTTCCCGGCCGCACCCCCGCCCTGCGGGTCCTCGATGCGTCGGTACCGGCCACGCCGCTGCTACAGGGGCGTGTACTGCTGCATGAGAACGCCCGCTTCGTACCGCAGATGCGGACTCCGCTCGACGATGACCTCGGCGGCGTCGTCATGGGCGGGGAGAAGGCGGGTGAACGCGCCTACCAGCTCCGGGCCTCCGGCTACACAGGCGCCCTGCTGATCGACACTGCGGCCTACAAGACGCACACGGCGACAGCCGATGAACCCTTTCTGCTGGATGGCAACGAGCTGTTCGACACGGTCGACACCTCGCTTGAGCTGCAGAAGGCCCGCGGTGCCAGCGCCGCTCTCACACCGACTGGGTACATTCCCCCGGGAGCCTCCAGGGCGCTCAAGGCGGTCATGCGCCAGTCCGAACGCCTAGAGCGGGCAGACACAATCGTCAACCTCCCGATCGACATCGCCTGGCTCACCGATGAATTCCTCAGCCAGCTGATCGCAGTCTGCAAGCGCATCCCGCATCCGAAGGCCTTGACGCTGTTCCGGCAGTTCGATCCGATGGAGCAGGCCAAGAGTGTTCCCGCCAACCTGCGCCGCGTCGTAGCCGAGCTACCTGATGTCGCCCTCCTGCGGACTGATCTGGCCGCACTGGACGTACTCGCCCACGGCGGGCTGTTTGCCGGTATCGGTGCCGACAGCGCCAGTCGGCACAGCATTCCCCCTGGCGAGCGGGCGTTGTTCAACCCCAACGGTGGTGGACCCCAATATCCGTCAGTGCTGATGCCGAGCCTGATGTGCTTCAAGGGCACCCAGTCACTGGCCCGCCTGTACGCCAATCACCCGCCAGCAACGTGCAGCTGCGACGTCTGTGACGGTCGAGGCCTGGACCGATTCAACGATCCGGGCGGCGAAGCGCGGCGCGAGTCGGAAGACCACAACATCAGCACCTGGAGCGCCTGGGTCATCGAGATCACCAGCAGGAAGCCCGGCCTGGAGCGCAAAGCGTGGTGGCGCGACAAGTGTGCCGCAGCCGTCGCGCACTACGCCCTGGAAAACCAGCGTCTGGGGCTGTCGGCAAATTCGAAGGCGGGCTTTGCAGTCCCTGACCCGCTGGAGGCCTGGGCAACGCTGCCGATCACGCCCTGAGGCAGCTCACCGAGCCAAGAGCTGCTTATACGCCTGTTCCACGAACCTCCAGCCGGCCACAGTGTGCCGACGCCGAACGAAGGGGCGAGGCGGGACAACAACCTCAACGTCATTGCTGGTCGCGACGAGTAGCCCAATGCCGTAGAACTCTGCCTCCATCACGGCGTCATCTCGACGCCGCAGAGGCCGGTCGATCAAGACAGCCCGCGCGCAGAAAGGTGTGAACCATTCGGCTTTTTCCTTAGCGGAGGCCCAGCCCTTGCCCGGGACCACGGCCAGATCGACTCGGATGGGGTGGGTTGCTTCGCGCACGACGACGTCGTCATGCCGCGTAACCGTTCCCGCGGGCATCCGCCTCAGCACGCGTCGCTCTGTGTCGCTCAGCGAAGTGACCGGTACAGGCTCGCCCAGTGGAAGGTTCATCAGCAGGTCCAGCGCCCGAGGATTGGTGAGCTCCGGCGTGCCGACGCGAGCACGTCGCTCGATCTCGTCCTCGTTTTCGCTGTATGCAACTACGGCATCGATACCGAACATGTTCAACACGCCAAGGTCTGCACCCTGAGGGAACAGAGTGCCAGGCGCCGCCGCTCCGGAGATCGCTTCCGCCGGACCTCGCGCCGCCACAGCCATGTTGCTACCTCTGCCCTCGCCTCAAGGAGGCTCGCCCTTCACAGACGACCCCCTACTTACCTGCCGGTAGGAAACCTTTCACGGAATGGTCTCAACACGCCAGCACTGCAGGCCGCGGCTGCCACCACCCACCACATCCACGCCGCCTACCAGGCACAACTGAGACACTGCTGCCCGGGTCACGGGCACAAGCCCCTGTCTTCAGGTCAGGCTAGTGCTGCCACACCTGCCCCGTCGCAGGAGCGACAGCGATGACCCTAGTGCGAGCCCTCGGCACTCCACAACGGTCGTCTTGCCATGCAATCCAAACGTTCCCCGCTCTTGATCGATCATACGGAATGCTCGCCCCAAGTCGTTCAAGCCCGCGCACTGATATGAAGATCCCTGTCCCCGCTTACCTCGGCGCTCCCCCACGACACAGGGTGCTGAGACCAGCGCAATCAGCGCATGCCAACGCAAGGACCTGCCGCCGTACGATCCGAGCCCAAAGAGCAGCCCCGGCACGCTGTTCGACGGGTTGAGCCCGGCAAGCCACCTACACCATTGGCTGACCTCAACACGACCAGGTTCGGGTGGGGGAACCCGAACGGGCGACGGGAAGCGTTCCGAGCCTATTCATCGGCTCTACCTTGGTGGTCTGCCCGCAGCTCATCGACGTGGAGCCGAAGCTCGTGAAGTACACGCTGACTGAACAGCAGGGTGCCATGCTCCGCCAGATCGGTGCAGCGTCCAGTGCCATGCCCATCGCTCCCAAGAGTTCGAACACGGCTTGGGCCCTTGAGCAGCGCGGGCTGATCAAGCGGAACTGGCGCGGTAGCGGGCACGTCGCAGTGGTGACGTCGGACGGCCGCTATTTCCTCAAACACGGCAAGCATCCCAAGGAAATCCAAGCCGAGAAGGAGCGCTTGGCCGGTGATGCCGAACAGGCCGAGCGCGCTCCTACCGACGGAGCCGAGCTGATCGCTCGACTGCAGTCCGCGACCATCTGGAAGCTCACCGTCCCTGACCCGGGCCCGCAGACCCGGGGGCGGTGGCGGGCGGCCTTCTACGACGCGCTCCATCACGATCACGTGCCAGGAGAGCTCAAGCTGCGCTGGACCGGACGGCAGCGTGGCGACTGCGTCTTCACGTTGGTCGACGAGGAAGCCCAGAGAGCTGCGCAACCGCCGCCGGTACCGACCATCGACGTCCCCGACGTGCTGGGCCGTCCCCATCAGCTCGTCCGTGCCACGTGCAAGGCCCTCGGCAGGTCCACGACCGTAGTCGACACCCGCGGGACGCCCGAGGTCATCCCTCTGCACGTGTCGCGGGAGCAGGCCGACCGTGCCCTGCGGATCATGCACGCGCTCCTTACCGAGGCGGAAAGCCGCGGCTACCAGGTGGAGACCCGGACCGATCTCCATCGCGGCCAAGCCGAACACCAGATGGTCATCATCATCCGCGGACACGCGCTCCCGCTCGCGATCACAGAGCAGACGACCAAGGTGTCACACGAGCCGACCACTCAGGAGATCCGCCAACAGCTACGCAATCCTTGGACGCGTATCCCCAAGTACGACCACGAGTTCAACGGACGCCTCGAACTCGGTGCGCCCGCCAAGAGCTGGTACCAGCATTCGTACACCCACAGGGACAGCGCACGGTGGACGCTGGAGTACCGCCTGGGGCACCTTCTGCACGATCTCGAACAACGTGCCGAGGCGGCCGAACGAAAGCTGCGGGAAGAGGAACTCCGCAAGGCCGAGCAGCGACGCCGCTGGTACGCGGCTGTTGCGCAGGCACGGGTGCGACAAGTTGAGCGGCATCGAGCGAATGTCCTGGTCGAGCAGGTGGAGGCACGGCGTCGGGCCGACGAGATCCGCGCCTTCTGCCGCGCGGCCCGCACGAGAGCCGACGGCGCATCCGCTGCGGCGGAGGAGCTGGAGTGGCTGCAGTGGGCTGAGGCGTACGCAGACCGGATTGATCCACTGTGCGCGCCGCTGGGAACTCCGCCGGATCCCCCGGCCAGCCGTGAGGCTCTGCGCCAACTCCTTCAGGGCGATCTCTACACCCATCCCTGGCCGTTCGACAGCAAGGGTCATTGGGCGCCGCCCGAAGAGGATGTCGCACACCCCCCTGATCAGGTAAGCGCCTTCGCCCTGTCTGTAAAGGGACAGGGCGGAGGATCGTTCATGCGGCGATGGTGAGCGGAACGTCCAAGCGCTCCCAGGCACCAAGAACGGCCTTGTGCGCGTCCGGTCGCAACGTGTGCACGGCTATCACTGGCGGACCGTCGCAGACGCGCGGGTCGATGCACGGCGGGCGGTGGCCCGTGTGCCTCACTTCGACCTGCCATTGTGTACATTATTTGTGTACCTTTAATGCATGGAGACCATCCCGCTTGGAGAACTGAACCACCATCCGTCTAAAGTCACAGCGAGGGTTCGTGCAGGTGAGACGCTCGTCGTCACTGAGCACGGCAAGCCTGTCATTCGCATGTCCCCCGCCGAAGAACCCACGTCAGCCCTGGACCAGCTGATGGCGGCCGGCCAGGTGCGTCGTGCAGTGAATCCAGGTGCGCTGCCCGAGCTGATCACCGATCTGGCCGAGCTGCCATCGCTGTCGGACGCGCTGATCGCCGAGCGCGACCGGGAGCGCACGCGTTGAGCCTCTACTACATGGACACCTGCGCTCTGCTGAAGTTCGTACAGCAGGAGGCAGAGACGCAGGCGCTTCGCAGCTGGCGAGCAGGGCTGGGCGTCGACGGTCGTCTCGTGACCTCCCAGCTGGCCGGGGTCGAGATCGCGCGCACCTTCCGGCGGGCCGGTGTCGACCGGCAACGCGTGCCGTTCCTGGTCGGCAACACGCTCGCCGGGATAGACCAGATCATCCTCAGCGACGACGTCCTGGCCCGCGCCGCGGGCTTCGAAGTGCAAAGACTCGGCACTCTCGACGCCATCCACCTGGCCACGGCCGCCCCCCTGCACCGAGAGCTGGACGGCTTCGTCACCTACGACAAGGAACTCGCGGACGCTGTCACAGCCCTCGGCCTGCCGCATCTCGCACCTTCATGACGGAGCCGGAACAACTCACCCGCCCGACAGGTCCGGCGTGCCCTACCGCAGAGGGGCTTCACCAACACGGGGCGCGACCGGCCGCAGTAGCCGACCAGAAATCATTACAGACTGCCGGCGCGCACCCTGACCGAACGGACCGTACCCGTCTGTTCGGTAGCACTCTGGCGTCCTGCACTGCGCATCCGGAGGAGCGGACGGGCTACTCCTCGTCCTGCTCGCCGGGCTCGCGTGGCTGGTCGTACTCGCTCAACAGCCCCTCGATGCGCTGGTTGTTGATGGCCTGGCGGTCGTACAGCCACTTCGCGTACCGGGACAAGGGGACCTCGACGCTTGTTTCCAGCCCACTGGGCGACCTCAGCCGGGTCCGGGCACAGCGCCGAGTGCCGCAGGTCGTACGGCCGCTTCGCGAGCGGCGTGAGGGCGAGCGCCGGAAACAGGGCAAGGTCGCGGCTCTCGCGCCAGACGCGGTGGTAGGTGGACTAGCTGACGACCCAGCCCTGCTCAGTGCGAACAGCCGCCCGTCGTCGGCCGTGCCGAACGTGGCGGCATGCTCCCTCCACGTCGCCACCAGATGCGGGGCAGCCGCACCACCCGCGTCTCCCTGGGCGGGCGGTTCTTGAGCCCCCGCTCATCATGGAACTCGCTGGTGTCGGTCCACCGTTTGCCCGCCTGCGGCCGAGTACGGTGCAGGATCAACCGCCCCCCACCCGGTGCGGGGCAGCCGGCAGCGCCACCGCGACCGCCTCCTCCGGACGCAGACGCGCGTAGTACATGCCCGCGAAAAACCCGACCAGCCGACGGCCCCGAGCCCTGCGCTTGCCGAATACCTCCTCCATGCTGGTCAGGCGGCATGTTGATACTCGTGGAGGGTGCCGCCGAGTCGCGCCCGCCGTCGTATGTCCAGATGAGCGATCCGGTCCGGGTCCTCGATCTGAGCGGGCAGCGAGTGGAGAGGGCGGGCATTCGCAAGACCCTGGTGCGGCCGATGCTCGTTATAGAACGTCTCCAGCTCGAGCAGGGCACGCAGGAGATGGCTACGTACCCGCGGATTTCGCAACCCGCGGGATAGAAGAAGCGCCACGCCGAGACCCCGCGCCTCTGGATGACTTCGCCGACCAGGGCAGAGTGCAGAGGAGGAGGCCCCCCAGCAAGATCCTCCCGGTCTATTGAGGGTTGCTTGCTGCCAGGTCGTTGAGTACCGCGTTGACTGTAGACCAGCAGAGGTCGGCTGTGTCGAAGTCTTAAGGTGTTCGTGAAGGCCTGGATCGTGCCGGTAAGTGCAGGTAGTTCAGTAGACGGCCCGCCGGCGTTGCGGCAAGGCGGTGCCTGATCTCGTTCTAGGCCGTGTTGGTGTGGGACAGGACGCAGATGCCACGCGTGGGTGAGGTCCTAAGCGCGCGAAGCAACACCTTGATTCTGTGCGAGCCCTAAGACCGTGTCCTATGTGGTGAGGCGGATGAGTCGCTTGTAGCAGCAGAGGGCGGCGGCGAGGCCGAGAAAGGCCAGGTAGTTGCGGGGATGGCGT
>NZ_JBWKDS010000057.1:0-20870 GCF_056435845.1 Streptomyces sp. NPDC043867
CCTCCGCCTTGCAGCTGCACGCGCCAGACCCCGCTCGGGTCGGTCAGGACGAACCGTCGGTCACAGCCAGCCTGATCCAAACGACAGGCCCTAGCACCGGCCGCGGATCATCGAGAGCAGCAGCCCGTGCGTCTCCGCGTCCGCGGCCACGACGAGCCCCCGGCCGGCCTGCCCGAGCGGGGCGCCGTCGACGCCGCTGACGACACAGCCGGCGGCGCGGCACAACGCGATGCCCGCCGCGAAGTGCACGCTCTCCGTGAGGTCACCGCCGTCGGTGACGTATGCGGCGCGCTTGCCGGCCGCCACCCATGCCAGAGCCAGCGTCGTGGAGACGACCCGCGGCCGGAACCGTTCGACGAAACCGCGGTGAGCGAGGAGGTCGACAGCTCGGAATCCGGGCGCGCCGGGAAAGGGTGGGTCCAGGTTCACGTCCACGAGCCGGGAGGCGGCTGTCGGCGCCAGCCGCGTGTCGTCCCCGGCGCACCGGACCCGGGCGGTCGCACCGTCGGTGAAGAAGATCTCACCGCTGAACGGATCGGCCACCGCGGCCGGACCGTTGCGCAGCGCCACGTTGACGGCGACCAGCATGGTGCCGACCGCGTAGTTGAGCGTGCCGCACAGCGGGTCGACCAGCCACTGCCGTGCCGCGTCGGCCGCGCCCCGCCGGCCGCCCTCCTCGCCGTGCACCGCGTCGTCGGGCCGCGCGGCACGGATGACGCCGAGAATCGCTTCCTCGGCCGCGACATCGGCGTCGGTGGCGAAGTCCCCGGCGCCCTTGTCGATGCGGGTGAGCCGCTTGCCGTACCTGGCGTGCACGGTCTCCGCGCCGGCCCGCGCCGCGGCTGTCGCGACCTCGGTGTCGTCAAGGCTCGAGGTGATCACGGCGTGCAGCGTATCGGGCGTCGCATCCCCGTCGTACACGGAGGCGTCCAACAGCGGTTTTGCTGCTGCCGACCGAAAAACCGGAACCGTGATGCACGCGAGACGTTTGTCCGGGCGCGGACGGTGCAGACGGTGTGCTGACACAGTCTTTACACGACCAGACGGAGACACACCATGGGCATCATCGCGTGGATCATCATCGGGCTGCTCGCCGGCGCCATCGCCAAGGCCCTGATGCCGGGCAAGGACCCGGGCGGCATCATCATCACCATGCTCATCGGCATCGCCGGCGGCCTGCTCGGCGGCTGGCTCGGCAAGGTCGTCTTCGGCGTCGACTCCGTCGACGGGTTCTTCGAACTCTCCACCTGGATCGCCGCGATCATCGGCTCCGTCATCCTGCTCGCCGTCTACCGCCTCGTCACCGGCAACCGGCGCTCGCACCGCCACGCGTAACCCGCAGGCAGCAACACCCAACGACACGCGGACGGCTCCCTCCCCTGCTCGCAGGGCGGGAGCCGTCCGCGTGTCGTGGGGTGGGTTGCCGGTCCCCGGCACGTGAGGGGTCAGGAGTACCAGGTGGGGACGGGGAGTTCGCCGGTCAGGACGTTGCGGCCCACCTCCCGGCGCTAAGGATCCTCGGCGGGCGCCGGCCCGGTCACCGCGACAGGGGCGGCGGCGGGGTCATCACCCAGCGGATCGTCCCGACGATCGCACGGCCGGCCTGGCGTGCCACGACACCTTCGACCAGCGGGATCCGCGGAAGCCGCAGCGGGCCGCGGGCCCACGGCGGGAGATCGGCCACCGCCGTCGCCGTCAGGACGGCGTAGGGCGGACGGGCCGCGAGGGGCAGCGGTGGGCGGAACAGGATGAAGCGCGCCGCCGACCGGGCCGCCTCCGTGGCGCGCAGCTCGGGACGGTAGGAGTCGAGTACCTCGGCGAGTTCCGCCCGGTTCCGGGGCGGGTTCCGGACACCGAGCGCCTCGGCCACCCGCGCGGTGTCCGCGACGTACTCGTCGCAGGCGGCGGCGTCCAGCGGGTGCGCCCCGTAGCGCTGGTGGGCGTCGAGGAAACTGTCGGTCTCGGCGGCGTGCACCCAGCCGAGCAGATGCGGGTCGGCCGCGTGGTAGGGCTCGCCCCGGTCCGTCGTCCCGCGCACCCTGCGGTGAATGGCGCGGACGTGGTCGACGGCCCGCTGGGCGTCCTCGGCGGTGCCGAAGGTGGTGACGGCGAGGAACGTACTGGTGCGCTGCAGCCGTCCCCACGGGTCGCCCTGGTATCCGGAGTGGGCGGCGACCGCGGCCATCGCCAGCGGGTGCAGTGACTGCAGCAGCAGGGCGCGCACCCCTCCGACGAACATCGACGCGTCGCCGTGGACGGTGCGGATCGGACGGTCCGGGCCGAACCACCGGGGCCCCGGGGTGTCGTGGATACGGGCCCGGTTCGCCGGACCTTCGGGGCCCGCGACCCGGCTGAACAGCTCGGCACCGAGCCGCTCACGCAAGCCGGAGACCGCGGATGCGTACGTGTCCATGGCACCAGTGTCCCGCAGGAACCGCCCGCTCCGGCAGTCGTGGGAGTACGCCGTTCCACGTCCGCGGCACCACGGACATCCGCCGGAGTACGGCCCCCGATCGGGGGCACCAGAACGTGTGCCACCGACGGACTCCCCCCGGTCGCGTCGGTGGCTATGCTCCCGCGCGGGGCCATGGGGCCGGGTCACCCCGGCGCCCGCGCGGTCGAGCGGAGGGGCACGGCCGCGTCCTGGGAGACTCAGGGCGGGTGCGGCGGCCCCTCCCCACCGCGGTCCCGCCCGGTCGGCGAGCGGTCCGGCAGCACGCCCGCCGGCCCGGTCGAAGGTCCGGCTCGGACCGTCGACGACAGTGAACGGACACAGGAGACGGCGAATGCGTGAAGCGACGGCGCTGGAACCCCAGCACGAGGACACGGTGGGCGGGGGCGACCCGGACGCGCGCAAACAGCGGCTGCGGAGAAGACTGGAGCGGCTGCTCGGCATCGCCGCCACCGAGGGCAACGAACTCGTCCCGCTGCGCAACGGTGACGAGATCTTTCCCGCCATGCTGCACGCGGTTCACGCTGCCGAGCACACCGTCGACATGATGACCTTCGTCTACTGGCGGGGGCAGATAGCGCGCGACTTCGCGGCGGCGCTGGCCGACCGGGCCCGCGCGGGTGTGCGCGTCCGGCTGCTGCTCGACGGCTTCGGAGCGAAGAAGATCGAGGCGGACCTGCTGCGGACCATGAGTTCCGCGGGTGTGCAGATCGGCTGGTTCCGCAAGCCGCTGCTGCTCTCCCCCTTCAAGCAGAACCACCGCTGCCACCGCAAGGCGCTGGTCATCGACGAGCACACGGCGTTCACGGGCGGCGTCGGCATCGCCGAGGAGTGGTGCGGCGACGCCCGCAATCCCTCCGAGTGGCGTGACACCCATGTGCAGGTCCGGGGCCCGGCCGTCGACGGCATCGCCGCGGCCTTCGCCCAGAACTGGGCGGAGTGCCACGACGAGCTGTTCGACGAGCGCGACCGCTTCACCCGGCACGGTCAGCCGGGCGACTCGACCGTGCAGGTGGTGCGGGGCTCGGCCGGTTTCGGCTGGCAGGACATGCAGACCCTCATCCGGATCATGCTCACCTCCGCCGAGGAGCGCGTCCGCCTGTCCACCGCCTACTTCGCCCCGGACGCGTACTTCGCCGACCTGCTGGCCGCGACCGCCCGCCGCGGAGTGCGGGTCGAGATCCTGCTTCCGGGTCCCTACACCGACCAGCGAGCCTGTCGTCTCGCCGGTCAGCACCTGTACAGCCGCCTCCTGGACGCCGGCGTCCAGATCAGCCAGTACCAGCCGACCATGATCCACACGAAGATCATGACCGTGGACGGGGTCGCCGCCCTGATCGGCTCCACCAACTTCAACCGCCGCTCCATGGAGCACGACGAGGAGGTCATGCTCGCCGTGCTTGACGAGAAGTTCACCGCGGCGCTCGATCAGGACTTCGAGAGGGACCGGGAACGGGCCGTGATCATCGATCCGGTCCGCTGGGAGCACCGGCCGCTGGTCCAGCGCCTCAAGGAGTGCGCCGTCCTGCCGATACGGCGCTTCCTGTAGCCGGGGCGGGCGGCGCGCCGGTGAGCCCGCGACGGGTGCCCCCCGCGGCGCGGCGGGCGTTCGGCGGCTGGGCGCGTTGGCGGTGCTGGCGTGGCCGGGCCGTGGTGCGGCCGGGGTTGCGTCACTCGACGCCCGGGCCGGCTTCCTTCCTGAGGAAGTTGCTCACCTGACAGGCGAGGCTCTCCTCCACGGCGCCGGTCCGTACGCCGGTGCCGACCGGGTCCTCGGGCAGGCCCACGCCGCCCGACCAGAGGTAGCGGTCGGTCCACTCCTCGTCGACCTTCAGCTGGACCTGGATGTCCATCCGGGCCAGGTCGGTGTCCGTGCCGGCGGCGTACGCGACCGCCGTGGCCCGGCGCAGGGGGTAGAGGTCGAAGCCCTCGATGAACTGTGAGTTCCGCCAGTCGAGGATCGCGCTCTCGCCGTCCGTGCCGAGGCGGACGTCGATCTGGCCGTCCTCCAGGTGGATGCCGAAGTGGTCGCTCGCACGGTTCTCGACGGTGACCCGGAATCTGAAATAGGTGAGTCCCTCAGCGGCGTCGTCGCGGCCGCGCGGGGGGTCCGCCTTCTCCAAGCCGTGGACGCGGACACGCAGGCCGGCGTGCTCGTCGCACTCCTGCCAGTCTCCGACCACATTCGGCTCGTACACAGTTCACCTCTCGACCTCCGAGAGGTGCTTTCTTATCCGTGCGCTCGACGACGTGTCAAATGCGTGGAACGTACCGTGGCCAGGGAATTCTCCCTTCTTGATCGTCGATCAAGCCGTGCGCAGCGGGAATCTTTCCCGGGGCGCGACGGCGACGCCCGGGCGCGTGCTGCACATCACGCCCGGGAGTGTGAGAGCCGGGCGGCTCAGCCGTGGTGGCGCAGGGCGCGCATCTGCTCGTCGAGCGGGCACAGCCCGACGTCACGGCGCCGCTCGTCGATGGTGTGGGGCTGCCGGATCGCGTATGGGCGCAGGGTCACCGGATTGACCCGGGTTCCGTAGAACTGCGGTTCGCCGAGTTCGACGGCGCAGTGGTCCGCGATGTAGGCGTGCTGGGCCGCGGGGCAGCGCCCGTCGGCCGCCGCCTGGGCGATCAGGTCGCGGCACAGCAGCTGGAAGTCGAGGTCCGGTGTGTGCAGGAGGATCATGACGGCGGCCGTCGAGGCCGCCGCCCCGACCTGGTCGGCGGTGGGCCAGCCGTGCCGGGAGACGATCGTCCGGAGGGCGTCGGCGTTGGCCCGGCGGCATGCGACGAGGGCGCGGCGGCTCCCGGGGGCCAGGTCCGTCTGTGCCCGCCGCGTCAGGTCGGTGTCCTCCTCCGCCCTGCGGATCAGTTCCCCGGCCAGCAGGGTGGCCACGCCGGGAAGCATGCGGGGTCCCGCCGCTCCCCCGTCCAGGGGGGAGCCGTCGGCGGGACCGGCCCCCGGGTCCCGGGAGGGCGCCGCGTCACCGGCCGGGCACCCGTCCGCGGTGAGAGCCGTCCCGCCGTGGCGAGCCCCGTCGTCACGCAGCGGTCGCCCCGGCGCGTCCCCCGCAGGGTCGTCCGGGGGACGCTTCCGCGCCGTACCGGCCCGCTGACCGGGCAGGAACACCGGCACACCGTCGGCGCGCCCGTCCGGCCGCGGCATCCGCCGGACGCCGTCGGCCTGTTCGCCCGCCACCTGCTCCGAGCGCTTCACAGCGCCTCCCGGAGCGCCAGGGTGAACCACACCTGTTTGCCGGCCGTGCCGGGCGCGGGCGGGGCGACGCCCCAGTCGTCGGCCAGCGCTGCGACGATCGCCAGGCCCCGGCCCGACTCCGCGTTCGCGTCCTGCGGGCAGGCCCGCGGGACGGCGGACGAGCTGTCGGCGACCGTCACGCACAGGTGCCGCCCCGAGGACTCGACCGTCACGGTGATCGTGTCGGCGGGGCCGGTGCTGCCGTGTCCGACGGCGTTGGCGAAGATCTCGTCCGCCGCGAGGACGGCGCTGTCGACGGTCTCGGCGGGGAGCGGCAGGGCGGTGAGGTGCGTGGTGATCACGCGCCGGACGCCCGCGGCCTGTGAGGGGTGGGCGGGCACGACGGTGCGGAGCATGCGGGGCCCGGTCACCTGGATCACGGCCTCACCGGGCCTGTGCCGACCGAAGTGCGCGTGGACGTGCGGCGCGTGGGCGCCGGGTGCCGGTGAGGGCGACGGCCGGCGGCGGTGCGCTCCGGATGCCGTCATCGAGCCTCCTTCGCGTGCGGCGCGGCTGGGGGGACGGTCCGGCCGGCCGGCCGCGCAGCGAGTCGGCCGGACCGGTGGCAGGACGAGGGGGCGAGGGGGCACGCCGGTTGCCCGGCCCGGCGAAGCAACAGCTCGGCCCGGCGGGGCAGCTCGGCCCAGTGAGGAAGCGGCTCGACCCGGCCAGGCAACAGCTCGGCCCGGCGGGGCAGCTCGGCCCAGTGAAGAAGCGGCTCGACCCGGCCAGGCAACAGCTCGGCCCGGCGGGGCAGCTCGGCCCAGCGAGGAAGCGGCTCGACCCGGCCAGGCAACAGCTCGGCCCGGCGGGGCAGCTCGGCCCAGCGAGGAAGCGGCTCGACCCGGCCAGGCAACAGCTCGGCCCGGCGGGGCAGCTCGGCCCAGCGAGGAAGCGGCTCGACCCGGCCAGGCAACAGCTCGGCCGGGTGAGGGAACGGCTCTGCTCGGTACATGGCGGCGCGACGGCGACAGCGCGTCGCAGAGCTTGCCCGCGCTCCGGGGAATCGTTCCCGCGGGCACTCCGGCGTCGCGGCCCGTACAGCCCGCCGGGGCGGAGCCGTGCTCGGGCGGACCGACGCCGCCGGGGGGCCGGTGGGGCGCCGAGTCGCACGACCCCGGCGCGTCGGGAGAACGGCAGCACCCCGGCCGGCGCACCGGGGGGCCCGGCACCGGCCGGCCCGGCACCGAACGGAACACCGGCCGGCCCCGCAGCCAAGGGCACCGCGGTTAACGGCCCCGCGTTCCCCGTCACGCCACCACCCCCGGGACGGGGTGGCACCGCCGCTCGAAGCCCCGCACGAGCCGCTCGCGCCGCCGCCGCTCCGGACGTCGGTGGAAGTCGCGCGGCGCACGGCACGGCCGCTCGCTGTGCACGGTGCTCGATCGTCCATCCGTCACGGTGGCCACCCGGTCTCACGTCACGTCGTGTGCGGCTGCGCCCGCACCTGGTTTTCCGTCAGAAACGTTATGGAAAGGCGCAGTTGCTCGTCGCCGCCCCGCTCCGGGCGACAGGTTCACCGATCACTATGGTGGCGGACGGACTCAGGTCGCAACCTGCGTTCTGATAATTTCAGAACGATTCGCATCACCCTGTCTCTGTCGGCCGCCGCGTGCCACACTGCACGCTGTGGCGGCCGTACCGGGAGGCAGGACGTGAGCGAGAACCGTTCCGGCGGCAGCGCGCCGACCGTCCTGCGGATCGTTCTCGGCAAGCGGCTTCGGCACCTGCGGGAACGGGCGGGAGTCTCGTTCGAGGACGCGGCGCGGGCCATCGAGGTCACTCCCCTGACGGTCCGCAGGATCGAAAAGGCCGAGGTCGGCCTCCGTATCCCGTACGTGAAGGAGTTGCTGCGCGCCTACGGTGTCCCGGCGACCGAGGTGGACGACTTCCTCGCCATGGCCAGGGAGGCCAACCGGCCGGGCTGGTGGTACAAGTACCGCGACGTGCTGCCCGAGTGGTTCAGCGCCTACGTGAGCCTGGAGAGCGAAGCCAGCGTCATCCGTCTCTACGAACCGCACTACGTACCGGGCCTGTTGCAGACGCGCGAGTACGCCGCCGCCCTCCTGCACGTCGGGTTCCCCAACGAGTCGCCGGAGGAGATCGCCCGCCGGGTCGATCTGCGTGCCAGGCGCCAGGATCTGCTCGCCAAACCGGACGCGCCCGCCGTCTGGGCCGTCCTGGAGGAGACCGTGCTGCGCCGGCCGGTCGGCGGGGCCGCGGTCATGCGGGCCCAGATCGACCGCATCGCCGAGGCCCTGGACATGCCGAAGGTCAGGATCCAGATCATGCGCTTCGGCGTGGGGGCACACCCCGGCGCCTTCGGCCCGTTCCACTACTTCCGCTTCGGCTTCTCGGAACTGCCCGACGTCGTCTACACCGAGAGCCTCGCGGGCGCCGTCTATGTCGACCAGCCCGCCGACGTCGTGACCTATCTCGAAGTGCTGGACCGGATGTCCGTGCAGGCGGAGCCGGTCGCTCGGACCAGGGACATCCTGGCTGAACTGCGTGAGGAGTTGTGACCATGGAATCCACGGGCCCCGTCCGCAGCGGCGTCACCGCCACCGACCTGGGAACCGAGGGCTGGCTGAAGCCCTGGAGCGGCACGAACGGCGGAAGCTGCGTCGAGGCCAAACTGCTGGCCGACGGCAGTGTGGCCCTCCGCCAGTCCACGGACCCGCAGGGGCCCGCGCTGATCTACTCCCGGGCCGAGATGGTCTCGTTCCTGGCGGGCGTCAAGTCCGGCCAGGCCGACTTCCTGATCTCCTGACACGCCGGCCGGATCCACGGAGCCGGCCCCCGGATGTGCGGGCGCCGGCCGCCACCGCGCCCGCACCACCGGACGGCCCGCACGGCGCTCCCGCCGTGCGGGCCGTCCCCCGTGCAGGGTCGTCCCCCACCGAGGAGAACCGGCCGTCACGGAGCGAGCCGTCCGCGCGAGCCGCGCCGCCGCTCCGCCTGGGCCGCACGTCAGAGGCTTCCCCGGGCGCCGGACGCCCCGACCGTGCGACGTATTCGGCCACACCCTCCGCACCAGCCGCCCGGCCGCCCCCAACTCGCGTCGCCCGAGCGGCAGTTGTCGATAGGTTGGCGACAGACCACGTGAGACGCACGGCAGGAGACTCCCATGGCAGACGGCCGGTCCCTCCCCAATCAGGAGGCGTTGTCCAAGATCGACACCACGGTCCCGCACTCGGCCCGCATCTGGAACTACTGGATGGGCGGGAAGGACAACTACGAGGTCGACCGGACGGCGGGCGACGCCTACCGCGAGGTCGCCCCGAACATCGAGACCATGGCCCGCGCCTCCCGCGACTACCTGGTCCGCACCGTGACCTTCGTGGCCGGTGAGCTCGGCATCCGCCAGTTCCTGGACATCGGCACGGGCCTGCCGACGTACGACAACACGCACCAGGTCGCCCAGCGCGTGGCGCCGGAGTCCCGCATCGTCTACGTCGACAACGACCCCCTGGTGCTCCGCCACGCCCAGGCGCTGCTGACCAGCACGCCCGAGGGCGTCACCGACTACATCGACGCGGATCTCCGCGAGCCCGAGAAGATCATCGAGGCGGCGGGCCGGATCCTGGACCTCGGCAGGCCCGTGGCCCTCATGCTCATGGGCATCCTCGGCCACATCCAGGACTACGAGGAGGCCAAGTCGATCGTCCGGCGCCTCCAGGACGCCCTGCCGCCCGGCAGCTGCTTCGTGCACTACGACAGCACGGACACCGACGCCGCGCTCAAGGAGGCCCAGCGGGGCTACGACGACACCGGCGCCGTCCCCTACGTGCTGCGCAGCCCCGAGCAGGTCAGCGCGTTCTACGACGGCCTGGAGCTCGTCGGGCCCGGCGTGGTGTCCTGCCCGCTGTGGCGGCCCGCCCCGGGCACCTCGCCCGAGCCGACGGACGTCCACGGGGGTGTGGCCCGCAAACCGTGACCACCGGTGCCCCGGAGGCCGGTGAACACAAGGATTCCGGCCCCCGGCGCGACGGAACGCGTGGAGTCCGCTCCAATGGAGGGTGACGAAAGACAACCGGTACGAGATGCGCCGATCCCGCCACAGGTCCGGGGCCCCACTCCCCCGGAGCGGACTCTCCCGGGGCGGCGCGACGGAGGTCCGCGATGCCCACTGCTCTCCGGCTGCTGCACGCACTCTCCGCCGACCATCGTGAACGCCTCATGGGCGTGGCCCGGGAGGTCGCGTTCCCCGCGGACGGCAGGATCTTCGAGGCCGGGGGGATCGCGGACCGCTTCTGGGTGGTCCGGTCCGGCACGGTCTCCCTCTACCAGCAGGTCGTCGCGGACCGGCGGATCTCGGTCGCGGCGCTGGGGCCGGGCGACCTGCTCGGCTGGTCCTGGCTGTTCCCGCCGCACCGGTGGGACTTCGGCGCCGAGGCGTTCAGCCCCGTACGCGCCTACGAGTTCGAGGCGGACGCGGTGCTCGCGCTGTGCGCCGACGACCCGGCCCTCGAGCTCTCGCTGACCCGCACGATCGGCGCCATCCTGGCCCACCGGCTCGAGACGACCCGCCAGGCCCTGATCGAGCACTACGCCCGCCACGGCGGCGTGGTGAGATGACGCCTTGGCACACCGCGACAATCGTCCCGTGAACGAAACCTCCCGGGCCCCCGGGTCCTTCGAAGTCCTCCCCGGCGCCGCCGACTCCCCCGTGCTGCTGCACGTGCCCCACTCCGCGCGGGCGATACCGGCCGCGGTACGCGACGGCATCCTCCTCGACGACGCCGCGCTGGAGCGGGAACTGGACCACATCACCGACGCGCACACCGCCGAACTGGCCGCGCTCGTCGCGCGATCCGCCCGGGTCACACCCTGGCGGCTCGTCAACCGGCTGTCCCGGCTGGTGGTCGACCCCGAGCGCTTCCCGGACGAGCGGGAGGAGATGCTGGCCGCCGGGATGGGCGCGGTCTACACGCGCACCACGGGACGCGCGCCGCTGCGCCCCGACGACGTGGACCCGCAACCGCTGATCGACCGCTACTTCCACCCCTACGCGCGGGCGATGACGGACGCGGTGGCCGACCGGCTGGCGGCCACCGGGCGCGCGGTGGTCATCGACGTCCACTCCTACCCGACGGCCCGGCTGCCGTACGAACTGCACGGCGACGGCCCGCGTCCGCCGGTCTGTCTCGGCACCGACTCCTTCCACACGCCTGCCGGGCTGCTGGCCGCCGCGCGGAAGGCCTGCGCGGGACTCGGCGGCACGGGAACCGACAGCCCCTTCTCCGGCACCTATGTGCCGCTGGAGTTCCACGGCAGGGAACCGCGTGTGAGCGCCCTCATGGTGGAGATCCGGCGGGACACCTACATGAGCGAGCCGGGCGGCCCTCCCGGTCCGGGGCTCGCCCGCCTCGCCGCGGCGCTGACGGACCTGGTCGACGCCGCGTCCCTGCCGTAACGGCCCGCGGCCGCCCACCCTTCGGGCACCCGGTTGACGAAACCGGCGAGCGGATGCGGAGATGCTCCTGCGGCGAGACGTCGACCCTGAGGTGAGGGCAGCACATCGATGGCATTGCAGATCAGCGCCACCAACCCGGAGCATCCCGCGCTCCTGCTCGAACTGCCCTGGCAACTGCCGCTGGAGGAGTGGCCCGAGCATCTCCTGGTGCCGCTGCCGCGCGGCATCTCGCGGCACGTGGTGCGCTACGCGCGCGCCGGTACCGAGGTGGTGGCCGTCAAGGAACTCGCCGAGCGGCCCGCGCTGCGCGAGTACGAGCTGCTGCGCAGCCTCGACCGGCTCGGCATCCCCTCGGTGGATCCGCTCGCGGTGGTCACCGGCCGTGTCGGCGCCGAGGGGCCGCTGGAGCCGGTGCTGATCACCCGGCACCTGGGCGGCTCGATGCCGTACCGGTCAATGTTCGAGACGACGATGCGTCCCGCCACGATGCACCGGCTGATGGACGCGCTCGCCGTGCTGCTGGTCCGGCTGCACCTGGCGGGGTTCGCCTGGGGCGACTGCTCGCTGTCCAACACGCTGTTCCGGCGCGACGCGGGCGCCTACGCCGCATATCTGGTCGACGCGGAGACCGGGGAGCTGCACGCCAGGCTCAGCGAGGGCCAGCGCGACTACGACCTCGACCTGGCCCGGGTCAACATCAGCGGCGAGCTGCTGGACCTGGAGGCGGCGGGGGCGCTGCATCCCTCCGTGGACCCGATCGACTTCGGCAAGGAGATCTGCGCGCGCTACCAGGGCCTCTGGCAGGAGCTGACCCGTACCTCCGTGTATCCGGCGGGCAAGCACCACTACATCGACCGCAGGATCCGGCGGCTGAACGACCTCGGCTTCGACGTCGCCGAGATGCAGATAGGCCACTCGCCGAACGGCGACACCGTCACCTTCGTCCCCAAGGTCGTCGACGCCGGTCACCATCAGCGGCAGTTGCTGCGGCTGACCGGTCTGGACGCCGAGGAGAACCAGGCGCGCCGGCTGCTCAACGACCTGGAGAGCTGGATGGCCACCCAGGAGGACTACGCGCCGGGCGATCCGCTCGCCGCCCGTCCCGAGGTCCTCGCCCACCGCTGGGTCCGCGAGGTGTTCCGCCCCACCGTGCGGGCCGTGCCGCGGGAGCTGCGCGGCACGATGGACGCGGCCGAGATCTACCACGAGCTGCTGGAGCACCGCTGGTACCTGTCCGAGCACGCCCAGCACGACATCGGCCTGGACACGGCCGTGCAGGACTTCGTGACGAACGTGCTGCCCCGGGTGCGCGCGGAGCTGCCGCCCCCGGCCGAGGGGCCGGGGCCGCCCGCCTGACCCGCGCCGACCGGGCAGGCAGCGGTTCAGAAGCGAAGGTGACCGTTCATACATACGATTGAGCGAGTACACGACTCGCTCGGGGTGGGAGACGTATGGCACAGGCGGCGGCCGGGTCCGCGAGGACCGTCATTCTGACCGTGGATGACGATCCCGGGGTGTCGCGGGCCGTGGCACGCGACCTGCGGCGCCGCTACGGCGAGGCCCACCGGATCGTGCGGGCGGAGTCCGGTGAGGCGGCCATGGAGGCGCTGCGCGAGCTGAAACTGCGCGGCGACCAGGTGGCGGTGATCCTGGCCGACTACCGGATGCCGCGGATGAACGGCATCGAGTTCCTGGAGCAGGCCCTCGACGTGTATCCGGGGGCGCGGCGGGTGCTGCTGACCGCGTATGCCGACACGAACGCGGCGATCGACGCGATCAACGTGATCGACCTGGACCACTACCTGCTCAAGCCGTGGGACCCGCCCGAGGAGAAGCTGTACCCGGTCCTGGACGAACTGCTGGAGGCATGGCGGGCCGCCGACCACCGGCCCGTACCGGTCTGCAAGGTAGTCGGGCACCGCTGGTCCGCACGCTCGTCGGGGGTCCGGGAGTTCCTGGCCCGCAACCAGGTGCCGTACCGCTGGTACTCGTCGGACACGGCGGAGGGACGGCGTCTGCTGTCCGCCGCCGGTGCGGACGCGGAGCGGCTCCCGCTCGTGATCACACCGGACGGCACACCGCTGGTGGAGCCCGCGGACCCGGACCTCGCGGCGCACGTCGGGCTGGCCACGACGCCGACGGCGGAGTTCTACGACCTGGTCGTCATCGGCGGCGGCCCGGCCGGCCTCGGCGCGGCGGTGTACGGGGCCTCGGAGGGGCTGCGGACCGTTCTGGTGGAGCGGTCGGCGACGGGCGGGCAGGCGGGACAGAGCTCGCGGATCGAGAACTACCTGGGCTTCCCGGACGGGGTGTCCGGGGCGCAGCTCACCGACCGCGCGCGGCGGCAGGCCGCCAAGTTCGGCGCCGAGATCCTCACCGCGCGGGAGGTGACGGGCCTGGAGGTCACCGGGGCGTCGCGCACCGTCCGGTTCTCGGACGGCTCGGCGATCGCCGCGCACAGCGTGATCCTGGCGACCGGTGTGTCGTACCGGCAGCTGGCGGCACCGGGGCTGGCGGACCTGACCGGGTGCGGGGTGTTCTACGGCTCGGCGCTCACGGAGGCGGCCGCCTGCCAGGGCCACGACGTGTACATCGTCGGTGGCGCGAATTCGGCCGGACAGGCCGCCATGCATCTGGCGCGGGGCGCGAAGTCGGTCACGATCCTGGTGCGCGGTTCGTCGCTGTCCGCGTCGATGTCGCACTATCTGATCCAGCAGATCGAGGAGGCGCCCAACATCGGCGTCCGCACGGGGACGGTCGTCGAGGCCGCGCACGGCTCGGACCATCTGGAGCAGCTGACCCTGCGGGACGTGGCGAGCGGGCACACCGAACTCGTCGACGCGCAGTGGATGTTCGTGTTCATCGGCGCGGCGCCGCTGACCGACTGGCTGGACGGGACCGTGCTGCGGGACCCGCGCGGGTTCATCGTGGCCGGTCCCGACCTGACCGCGGACGGGCAGCCGCCGGCGGGCTGGGAGCTGGACCGGCCGCCGTACCACCTGGAGACCAACGTGCCCGGCGTGTTCGTGGCCGGTGACGCGCGGGCCGAGTCCGCGAAGCGGGTCGCGTCCGCGGTCGGAGAGGGAGCGATGGCCGTCATGCTCGTCCACCGTTATCTGGAGCAGTCGTGAGCGGGCAGCCGGTGCCGTGCAGCGTCGCCGAGCTGAGCACGCTGTTCCTCTTCGAGAAGCTCGACGGCGACCAGCTCGACCGGCTGTGCCGGGAGGGCCGCGTGGAGCGGTTCGAACCGGGCCCGGTCTACGCCGAGGGCGAGCCGGCCACGTGCTTCTTCGTGCTCCTGGAGGGCACGGTGGTGCTCTCGCGCCGGGTCGGCGACGACGACGTGGAGATCAGCCGCAGTTCCCTGCGCGGGGTGTACTCGGGCGCCATGCAGGCCTACCTGGGCGACCGGGTGCGCCCGGTCTACAACAGCTCGATGCGGGTCACCGAGCCCTCACGGTTCTTCGTGCTGCCCGCCGGGACGTTCGCCGCGATCATGCAGGACTGGTTCCCGATGGCCGTGCATCTGCTGGAGGGGCTGTTCTTCGGTTCGAGGAACACCCAGCAGGTGATCGGGCAGCGGGAGCGGCTGCTGGCGCTCGGCTCGCTGTCGGCGGGCCTGACCCACGAGCTGAACAACCCCGCCGCCGCGGCGGTGCGGGCCACCTCGTCCCTGCGGGAGCGGGTGGCGAAGATGCGGCACAAACTCGGCATCATCGCCACGGGCCCCTTCTCGCGCGAGGCCCTGGCCGGCCTCGTCGAACTCCAGGAGCGGACCGCGGAGCGGGTCGCCAAGGCTCCCGCGCTGAGCCCGCTGGAGGCGTCCGACCGGGAGGACGCCCTCAGCGACTGGTTCGACGACCACGGAATCACCGAGGGGTGGCGGCTCGCGCCCACCTTCGTGCAGGCCGGCCTCGACGTCGACTGGCTCGACCAGGTCGCGGCGGCCGTCGACGCGGAGATCCTCCCCGGGGCCGTGGGCTGGCTCAACTACACCGTGGAGACCGAGCTCCTCATGAACGAGATCGAGGACTCCACCGCCCGCATCTCGCATCTCGTCGACGCGGCCAAGCAGTACTCCCAGCTCGACCGGGCCCCGTACCGGGTCTGCGACGTGCACGAACTGCTCGACAGCACCCTGCTGATGCTGTCCGGGAAGATCGGTTCCCGCATCACCGTCGTCAAGGACTACGACCGCACCCTCCCGAGGATCCCGGCCTATCCCGGCGAGCTCAACCAGGTCTGGACGAACCTCGTCGACAACGCGGTCTCGGCCATGAACAGCACCGACGGCGACGGCACGCTGACCGTGCGGACGGCACTCGAGCGGGACCGGCTCCTGGTGGAGTTCCGGGACACGGGCCCCGGGGTGCCCGTGGAGATCCGCGACCGCATCTTCGATCCGTTCTTCACCACGAAAGCGGTGGGTGAGGGCACCGGCCTCGGCCTGGACATCTCGTGGCGCATCGTCGTCAACAAGCACCACGGTCATCTGGAGGTGCGGTCCGTGCCGGGCGACACCCGTTTCCAGGTCCGCCTCCCCCTGACCGCCGCGGAACCCGACACACCCGAGGAGCCAGCATGACCCTGCCCGCCGGGATCGATCCCAGCGTCCCGCCGAGCGGCACGGGGTGCGGTGACTGCGACGCGGACGGCGGATGGTGGTTCCATCTGCGGCGCTGCGCCCAGTGCGGTCACATCGGCTGCTGCGACGACTCGCCCTCGAAGCACGCCTCCGCCCACGCGCGGGAGACCGGGCACAACTTCATCCGCAGCTTCGAACCGGGCGAGAACTGGTTCTGGAACTTCGACAGCTCCGAGCTGTACGAGTCGGGCCCGGACCTGGTTCCGCCGCTGTGCCACCCCGCCGAGCAGCCGGTGCCGGGACCCGCGGGACGCGTCCCGGCGGACTGGGCGGACACACTGCGCTGACGTGCGCGGGAGCCGGCCCCGCGGGCCGCTGTACCGTCCCGGCAGCCCCGTGCCCTCCCCGTGCCGCTCCGGTCACCCGTGCCGCTCCAGAGTCAGCCTGCCGCGGGACCGGCGTCTCCCCCGCCCGCCAGTACCTCGCGCAGGACCTGGGCGAACTGCTCGGGCTGTTCCATGAAGCCGCCGTGGCCGCCGGGGAATTCGGCCGGCGGCGTGCCGAGCAGTCCGGCGAGCGCGGTGGACGTGTGGTGGGTGAGCAGCGGTCCCGACGTGGCGCCGATTCCGATTACGACACGCCCCGGCCCGGAGGTCAGCGCCGGGATGTCCGGCACGTAGCGGGTGGTGCCGCGCAGTTCGTGGGCGAAGAAGTGGGCGCTGTCGGCGAGATCCTGCGCCGAGGGCTCGTGGGACTCCTGGGACGCCGAGAAGTCCGGGGCATCAGAGGACTCCGGGGCATCAGAGGACTCCGGGGCCGCCGAGGACTCCGAGGCCGCCGAGGACTCCGAGGCCGCCGAGGACTCCGAGGGCGGGTCCGTAACGGCGCCGGGGGCTGTGGACACGGCCATGAACTTCGCCCACGCCGCTCCGACACCTTCCTTGTGGAAGGTCTCGATGATGTCCTCGGTCGCGGCGTGCCGCTCCGCTGCGTCGGGGAGCAGGCCGAGGACGGGCGGCTCGTGCGCGACGAGCGTGCGCACCCGGCCGGGGTGCCGGGCGGCCAGCGCGAGCCCGGTCACCGCGCCGCCGCTGCTGCCGAACACGTCGGCGGACTCCGCTCCGAGGGCGTCGAGGAGGGCGGCGACGTCATCCGCCCGGAGTTCGGGGGTGGAGTCCTGCCCGGGATCGTCGAGGAGGCTTCCCCCGATGCCGCGCGGGTCGTGGGTGACGACCGTGTGGTCACCGGCCAGCGCGTCGGCCAGCGGTGCGAAGGCCGCGGCGGACATCGGCGCTCCCATCAACAGCAGCAGCGGGCCCGTGCCGCGGACCTCGTAGTGCAGGCGCACACCGGGGACGGTGAGGGTGTGTGTGGTGGTCATGAGGTGGTTCCTTCCGCCGCGGACGCCCCCGCGGTAGCGGTGACACAGGGAAGACTCCGGCAGGCGCGAGAACTCATCGCCGGCGCGGAGTCCGGTCGTCTCCGGGCGGCCCGACCCGGTGACCGCCGTGGTCCCGCCCGGCGTCGGATCACCGCCGCTCGCGCGAGTCTCAGCGCCCCTTCTTGAGCACGGCGCAGACGAAGTCCTCCTCGATGGCCCGCAACCGCTTCAGCTGCTCGGGAGCCAGTGTCTTGTTGATCTGGGTCGTGACGGAGAAGGTCAGCGAGCGGCGGCCGTCCGGTGTGGCGGCGGCGAGCTGCGTGTAGCCGGGGAAGTTGCCGGTGTGGCCCAGCACAGCACCGCACCGGGTCGCGTAGCGGAAGATCCCGAGTCCCGCGGTGTTGCGTCCCGGGCCCGCCGGTTCGGAGGCACCCTTCACCCACCGGCGCTGTTCGCGTACGACCTTCCCTCCGTACAGTTCGCCTCCCGCGTAGCCGCGGATGAAGCGGCTCAGGTCGGCGGGCGTGGAGACGATTGCGCCCGAGGCCCACACGCCGGAGGCGCTGAGGACCTCGCTGATGTCCTCCGGCTCCCCCGGCCCGCTCACGTCGTATCCGTGCAGGTAGGGCTCCGGCAGCCGGTACCCCTGCGGCAGGGTGGTGTCGCGCAGGCCGAGCGGCCGGTACACGAGTTCCTCCAGCAGGCGTTCGTAGGTCGTGCCTGTGACCGCCTCGGCCATCAGGGCCACGGCGATGTTGTCGGAGTTGGAGTACCGGTACCGCGAGCCGGGCTTCAAGTTCAGCGGTTCGTCCGCCACGTGGTCGAGCAGCCGGCGGGAGTCGAAGTGGCGCCGGGGGTCGGCGGTCACCGCGTCGCGGAACGAGGGGGCCTCCGTGTAGTCCGGCAGGCCGCTGGTGTGGTTCAGCAGTTGACGGAGCGTCACGGAGCCCCAGGATCGCGGCAGTCGGGGCAGGCGCTCGCGCAACGTGTCGTTCAGACCGAGGTCGCCGCTGTTGACCAGGCTCAGGGCGACCGCCCCGCTGAACGCCTTGGCCACGCTGGCGATGCGCATGTGGTCGTGCGGGCGGGGCTCCCGGCCGGTTTGGACGTCGGCGACCCCGGCCCGCAGGACGCGGCTCTTCCCGCCGTCGCGCAGCACGGCGATGACTCCCGGCGGGCCGCCCTCGGTCCGCACGAACGCGTCGATCTCGCTCTGCAGTGTGCGGTCGTCGGGCGCCGCGGGGAGCGCGCGGGCAGCCGCACTCGCAGTGGCGGGGGCCAGCGCCGCCAGGCACGCGGCGACGAGGGCGGCCTTCCGCAGGGCCGGTGACACGACGACAGCGCGGGACGGCAGGGGGCGCAGAGGCATCTCGGCTCCTGAGGCGAGGGGACTGTCCCTCCAGCCTCCTCGGCGTCCGCGGTCTCCCGCCCCTCATGCTGCTGCATACGGCTCAGCACAGGGCCTGGAAGCGGTACGCGGCCCGGTGCCGGGGCGTCGTACGGCCGAGCGGGATCCGCGATCCGTGGACGCGCGGCCCCTGCTGCCCGGGCGGCCGTTCCTCAGAGCACGGTCGTGCCGTACATCTCGCCGAGCGGGTCGGCCAGCAGCTCGACCCGGGCGCCGTCGGGGTCGCGGAAGTAGAGCGACGTGCCGCTCTCCTCCTGGTGGTCGACGCCGGCGGCGGCCAGCCGCTCGCGCAGCCGCCGCCAGGTGGTGGGGTCGACCGAGATGGCGAGGTGGTGCAGTCCGCCGAGCACTTCCGCGTACGGCCCGAGGTCGAGTCCGGGGAAGTCGAAGAAGGCCAGCAGGTTGCCGTTGCCCAGGTCGAAGAAGAAGTGCGTGGAGCCCTTGTAGTCGCGGTTCTCGATCATCTCCGTGAGCGGGAACCCCAGAATCTCCTGGTAGAAGCGCACGGTCCGCTCCACGTCCGAGGAGAGGAGCGCCACGTGGTGCACGCCCCGCGCGGAACTCGCCGGACGGTCCGCCGTCACCAGGTACGTCTCCCGGATCCGTGCGCGTTCCGCCTCGACCGCGGCCAGGTCCACAGGCTCCATGAGGGGGCTCCTCCGTCGTCCGTCATATATGGTTTGCAATTCAACAAAATACTTCGACTCACTCTAGACCTCCGCCGCCCGGTCGGGGAGCATTTGTGCGGCGTGCCGCGAGGCGCGTCCGCGATCGGCTCGGAGTCGTACGAGCGAAGCGGGGGACGCTGAAAGTATGATCAACGAATGTCTGACATGACCGAGACCTCGCCCGGCTGGCTGACTTCCGACGAACTGGACCAGGCCCGCGCGCGCATGCCGATCCTGTACGTCGAAGCCGTACCCGTGCGCGTCGACGACAGCGGCGAAGTCACCAGCATCGGCCTGCTGCTGCGCATCGGCCCCGACGGGACGGTCAGCCGTACCCTCGTCTCCGGCCGGGTGCTGCACCACGAGCGGGTCAGGGACGCGCTCCTGCGCCACCTGGAGAAGGACCTGGGCCCGATGGCACTGCCCAGGGTCCCGGCGTCGCTGCAGCCCTTCACCGTCGCCGAGTACTTCCCGACGCACGGGATCACGCCGTACCACGACCCCCGGCAGCACGCGGTGTCGCTGGCCTACATCGTCCCGGTGACCGGTGACTGCCGCCCGCGGCAGGACGCGCTCGACCTGGTCTGGTTCAGCCCCCAGGAGGCGTCGTCGCCGATGGTCCTCAACGAGATGCCGGGCGGGCACGGAGTCCTGCTCAGGCAGGCCCTGGCGCACGTCGGCTGCCTCTCCTGACCCCTGCGCGGACGGCGGTGGGACAACGGCACAACCCCCTTGCCGGGGTGCGCCGTTACCGCGTGCGGCCGCGCCCTGATCAAGGGGGCACAATGGCGGCGACGGTCAGGTGCCGCCGTGGCGGCCGCATGCACCCCCGAACGCCCGCGGGTGCGCAGGAAGGGAACGACATGAGCGAGACGCAGCGCCCGACAGGTGCCTCCGGAAGACTGAACACCTCGGTGGCGCACAACGCCCGGGTGTGGAACTTCTGGATCGGCGGCAAGGACCACTACGAGGTCGACCAGCGGGTCGGCGAGCAGGTCGCCTCGATGTTCCCGGTGATCCGCGAAGTGGCGCGTGCGGACCGCGAATTCCTCGGCCGCGCCGTGGAGTTCCTCACCGCGGACCTCGGGGTGCGGCAGTTCCTGGACATCGGCACCGGGCTGCCGACCCTGGACAACACCCACGACATCGCCCAGCGGATCGCCCCCGAGTCACGGATCGTGTACGTCGACAACGACCCCATCGTCCTCGTCCACGCCCGCTCCCTGCTGACCAGCACCCCCGAGGGCGTCACGGACTACATCGACGCCGACGTCCACGACCCGGACGCCATCGTCCGGGGTGCCGCGGCGACCCTGGACCTCGGCCGGCCCGTCGCCGTCATGATGCTGGGCATCCTCAACTTCGTCCTGGACACCGACAAGGCGCGGGACATCGTGCGCCGGATCATGGCGGCCGTCCCGTCCGGCAGTTGTCTCGCCCTGACCCACCCGACCACCGACGCCGACCTCGGCGGTGAGGGCAACGTCGAGGCGATGAAGTTCTGGAACGAGAACGCCACCCCGCCGATCACGGCCCGCAGCCGCGAGGAGATCGCCTCCTTCTTCGACGGACTGGACCTCCTCACCCCGGGCCTCGTGTCGTGTTCGCAGTGGCGGGGGGGGGGGGGGAGGGGGGGGGGGGGGGGGGGGGGTGGGGGGGGGGGGGGGGAGGGGGGGGGGGGGGGGGGGGGGGGGGGGGGGGGGGGGG
>NZ_JBWKDS010000057.1:20880-26982 GCF_056435845.1 Streptomyces sp. NPDC043867
TAAGGGGGGAGACCCCCTTCTTTTTTGGGCCTCTGCCCCCCCCCCCCCTCTTTTTTTTTTTTTCCCCCCCCCCCCCCCCCCCCCCCCCCCCCCCCCCCCCCCGCTGCCGCAGTTCGGAGCGGTCGCCGTCAAGCCCTGACCGGGGAAAGGTACTTGGGCGCCCTGCGGGAGGATTCGCGTAGCGGCGAAGGGGTGTCCGGCCTCGGGGGAAGCCGGACGTATCCCGCGTGTCAGTCCACGTACCGCAAGCCCGCCTTCTCGAGGGGCTCGCGCATCCCGTAGAGGTCGAGTCCCAGCTCACCAGCCTGGAAACGCCGGCGCTTGACCTCCTCGTCCGCCTCGCGCTTCGCGGCGGCCGCGGCCACCTCCGCGACCCGTCCGGCCGGGACGACCACGACACCGTCCGCGTCGCCGACGACCACGTCACCCGGGCACACCTGGGCGTTGGCACAGATCACGGGCACGTTGACGGAGCCGAGGGTGGCCTTGACGGTGCCCTTGGAGTTGATCGCCCGGCTGAAGACGGGGAAGTCCATCTCCGCCAGCTCCGCCACGTCCCGGCATCCGCCGTCGATGACGAGGCCGACACAGCCCTGGGCCCGCACCGAGGTGGCGAGGAGTTCACCGAAGAATCCGTCCTCGCACTCGGTGGTGCAGGCCGCCACCAGCACGTCGCCGGACCGCAGTTGTTCCGCCGCCACGTGCATCATCCAGTTGTCGCCGGGCTGCAGCAGCACCGTGACGGCCGTGCCGGTCAGCCTCGCGCCGGGGTAGACGGGCCGTATGCAGGGGCGCATGAGTCCGACGCGTCCCATGGCCTCGTGGAGGGTGCTCACGCCGAAGGGCGCGAGGGCGTCGACGTCGGTGCGGGAGGGCCGGTCCACGGTGCGGTGGACGACTCCGAGTTCGTACATGGCGATGCCGTTCTTCTCGTGGGGTCAGCGGCCCTGTCGCGTGAGCAGGGCGTTCAGGCGCGGGTAGACGGTGCGGGCGTTGCGCTCCTGGAGGTCGGCCAGCCGGCCGCGGGACAGGCCGGCGCTCTCCACATAGCGGCGGGTGTCGTCGAAGTGGTGACCGCTGCACGGGTCGATGTCCCGGACGGCGCCGATCATCTCCGACGCGAACAGCAGGTTGCGCAGAGGCACCACGTCGAGCAGCAGGTCGATGCCGGGCTGGTGGTAGACGCAGGTGTCGAAGAAGACGTTGTTCAGGAGGTGCTCCTCCAGCGGTGGCTTTCCGAGCGCCATGGCGAGACCGCGGAAACGGCCCCAGTGGAACGGGACGGCCCCGCCGCCGTGCGGAACGACAAGACGCAGCGTGGGGAAGTCGGTGAAGAGGTCTCCCTGGACGAGCTGCATGAAGGCCGTGGTGTCGGCGTTGAGGTAGTGCGCCCCGGTCGTGTGGAACGCGGGGTTGACGCTGGTGCTGACGTGCACCAGCGCCGGTATGTCGTACGCGACCATCGCCTCGTAGAGCGGATACCAGGAGCGGTCGGTCAGCGGCGGCGCGGTCCAGTGGCCGCCCGACGGATCGGGGTTCAGGTTCACCGCGACCGCTCCGAACTCCTCCACGCAGCGCTTCAGTTCGGGTACGCAGGTCGCGGGGTCGGCGCCCGGTGACTGCGGGAGCATGGCCGCGGGGACGAAGCGCTCCGGGTAGAGGGTGCTGACGCGGTGGACCAACTCGTTGCACAGGGAAGCCCATCGCTCGGACGTACGGAAGTCGCCCACGTGGTGGGCCATGAACGAGGCGCGGGGCGAGAAGACGGTCAGGTCGATGCCGCGTTCGTCCATCATGCGCAGCTGGTTGGTCTCGACGCTCTCGCGCAGCTCGTCGTCGCCGATGCGCAGGTCGGCCGGGTCGGGAGCCGCGGCGGGGCCGGTGAGCGCGGCGATCTGCCGGTTCCGCCAGGTCTCCAGGGCCGGCGGGGCGGTCGTGTAGTGACCGTGGCAGTCGATGATCATTGTTGGTGCTCCTGGGTGTGCGAGAGGGGAGCCCGGGCCGGAGGTCACGCGGGGGCGGCCCGGGAGCGCGCGTCCGCGGAGGTCAGCTCGGCGCGGACGCCGGTTGCGGAGTGCTGCCCTGCGGTGTTCGTCCGCGCCCCTGAAGGGTGGTGAGGCCGACGAAGACGGTGGAGAGTACGGCGGTCAGGGCGAAGACGGTGAAGCCCCAGTTCTCGTTCCGGGCGGCCACGAGCCGGCCGCCGAGCCACGGCCCGGCCACGGCCCCGAAACGGCCGATGCCGGAGACCCAGCCCACGGCGGTGGCACGGTTGTCGGCGGTGGAACGGCCCGCCACGGCCGCGTAGATCATGGCCTGGGCGCTGAACAGGAACAGGCCGGTGAGGAACACCACGACGTAGGTGAGCGCCAACGGCATGTGGATGCCCAGGAGATGGACACCGACGGCCGTGGCCGCGAACCAGAGGGTGGCGATGCGCGGAGCACCGAAGCGGTCGGAGAAGCGGCCGGCGACCAGCATGCCCACGATGCCGCCGGCGTTGATGACGATGACGAACGACAGGGAGGAGCCGAGCTCGTAACCGGCTCCGCGCATCATGGTGGGCAGCCAGTTGCTGACGCCGTACACGAGGAGCAGGCCGCCGAAGGACGCCAGCCAGAACAGCAGGGTGGTGCGCCACAGGCCGCCGCGGAACAGCGCGACGAGCGCGCTCCAGCGTTCGCCGGCGGCCGGGCGCTCCGCCTCCGCGGCGGGCAGGGCCACGTCGTAGCGGGCAGCGAGGGCGCGGGCTTCCTCGGTGCGGCCCCGGGCCAGCAGGAAGCTCAGCGACTCCGGCAGGAATGTGACGACCAGCGGTACGCCGATGAACAGGGGCGCGACGCAGATCCAGTAGGCGACGCGCCAGCCGGAGGGGCCCCCGGTCCACAGGCCCACGAGTCCGGACAGGATGCCGCCGGCCTGGTGGGCGGTCATGAGGGTGCCGACGATCAGGGCGGCCCGGCCGCGCGGGGCGTACTCGGCGACCATCGTGATGGTGGTGGGCAGCAGGCCGCCGAGGCCGAGTCCGGCGATGAAGCGGCCGAGACCGAACACTTCGAGGGTCGGAGCGGCGGCGCACAGGGCCGAGGCGAGGGAGAACACCGCGGTGCAGGTCACGATGACCTTCTTGCGGCCGATCCGGTCGGTGACCGTGCCGGCGGACAGGGCGCCCAGCAGCATGCCGAAGGTGGCGTAACTGCCGAGGTCACCCGCCTTTGACGGTTCGAGGCCGAGGGCGTGCTCCGCCAGCATGTGGGGCAGCACGGCGCCGTAGACGAACATGTCGAGGCCGTCGAAGAGGACGACCAGCCAGCACAGGCCGACGACGAGCGCGGCGAGTCTGCCGCCGCGGGCGGAGCGGGTCGGGGAGGAGGACATCGTTGTTTCCTCTCGTCCAGAGGCAGTCCCTGGAGGGGCTCGGGAGAAGCCGGGCCGTCGCGGCTCATGCGGCCGACCCGGTGTGCGCCCGAAGCTAAGGACCCGCGAACGCAAGTGTCAACGTTTTTGTCAACAATCTCGGGAACGGCTGCGCCCCGAGGTGCGGCATCCACCGGACCGTGCCGCTACGGCGGTCAGTCGAGCGGCGGAGTCCCGTGGGTGTGGAACGACTCGATGGTCTGGAGCCCCCAGGCCTGCCCCTTGGCGCGCTCCGCCTGGGTCCAGGTGATCAGGGGCCAGTCCGGCGCGAGGACCAGGCGCGTGAGCGGGTTGCACAACTCGATGCGGTTGCCGCCGGGTTCGTAGACGTACAGGAAGAACGTCTGCTGGATGGCGTGCTTGTGCGGCCCGGTCTCGATGTGCACCCCGTTGTCCAGGCAGAGATCGGCGGCGCGCAGGATGTCCTCGCGGGTGTCCGTGGCGAACGCGATGTGGTGCAGCCGCCCGCGGGAGCCCGACCAGTCCTCGGTGTAGACGAGGTCGTACGACTTGTTGGTGAAGGTCAGCCACTGGGCGGCGAGCCTGCCGGTGTCGAGGACGATCTGCTCGGTGGGGCGGGCGCCCAGCACGTCGCGGACGAAGCCCGCGTTGGGCGCGACGTCGGAGGCGAGGAAGTTGACGTGGTCCAGGCGGCGTACGCCGACGCCCTGCGCGGGTTTGGCCTGGGGCTGGTTCTTCAGGCCCGGCCGCAGCCCGGGCAGCGCCTCGTACCACCCGCTCTCCCAGTACAGCGCGATCTCGTGGCCGTCGGGGTCGCGTGTCAGGTACAGCGGGCCGATGCCCGGCTCGTCCTCGGCCCAGCGGCCACCGGGCCCGGCCCGCTCGGCCGCCTCGACCCTGCGCCGGAGTGCCTCCTCGCTGGAGACACGCAGTGCGGTCCGGCGGATGCCCGACGTCGAGTGGGCGGTCAGGGTCAGGCTGTGGTGTTCGTAGTCGTCCCAGGTCCGCAGGTGGACCGAGTCGCCGGCGCGGCCGTTCTCGGTCAGACCGAGGATCGTGGTGAAGAACCGGACACTGCCTTCGAGGTCCGGGGTGAGCAGTTCGACATGGCCGAGGTGGGCGATGTCGCCGAGGGGCGGGGTCATCGAGGGCTCCTTCAGGGTGCGGTGGGTGGGTCGAGGTGCGGCGGGGTGATGATCCGGGGTGCGCCCGAAGGCGGCGGGCGGTCGCGCGGGGGCGCGGCCGAACGCGGGGGTGCGGTCGTCCGGGGTGCGGTGCGGCGGTCGTCGGCGGCGTGCCGGGGCCGGCTCAGGCAGGGCGGGGGAAGACCGTGCCGTCGAAGATCTTCCGCGCGGTACGGACGACGGCCGTGCGGCCGGCCACGGGGACCCCGCCGAGCGGGTCGTCCTCGACGACGCTGTCGATGTCGAGGAAGCCGGTGGGGTGCTCGATGCGCAACTGCGTTCCCCGCGACGGAAGTTGTGCGACATCCCGGGCCACGCCGTCGCGCAGGCGCAGCCCGGCGGCGACACCGGCGGCCCCGAGGACACCGATCGCGGTGTGGCAGCGGACCGGGATGAAGGTGCGGGTCATGACGGCGCCGCCGTGCACGGGAGGGGCGAGCAGGGTGAGTTTGGGGACGGTCGTCCCGCTCACGTCGCCGAGGCCCATCAGCCGGCCGGCCGCCAGCCGGATCTCCCCGAGCCGCTCACCGAGCCCCCGGTCCTTCTCCAGCTCCGCGGGTTCCTCGTAGCCCTTGACTCCGAGGGAGGACGCGGCGATCAGGACGGTGGGCATCCCGTTGTCCACGCAGGTCACCTGCATTCCGGCGACGGTGTCACGCGAGCTGCCGGTCGGGAGCAGCGGTTTGGCGCCCCGCCGGAACTCGATCACCACGGGCGCGGCCGTGCCCGGCACGCCGGAGATCTCCGTCGCCCCGCGGTACGAGACGCGCCCGTCCGGCGTGGGAAAGGTCGCCGTGGCGTGGTCACCACTGTTGACCATCCTGATCCGTACGGCGGTCCGCCCCTCCTGGGGCACGACCAGGCCGCGCTCCACGGCGAACGGGCCGACTCCGGCCAGCAGGTTGCCGCAGTTCTGCCGGTCGGACACCTCGGCGCTGTCCACCGCGACCTGGAGGAAGAGATAGTCGACATCGGCGTCCGGGTGCGAGGACGGGGAGACCACGGCGACCTTGCTGGTCAGCGGGTGCGCGCCGCCCAGTCCGTCGATCTGGCGCGCGTCGGGACTGCCCATCATGCGCAGCAGCAGCCGGTCCCGGTCCATGGGGTCGTCCGGCAGGTCGTCGGCCAGGAAATAGGCGCCCTTGGAGGTGCCGCCGCGCATCAGCATGCACCGCACCGCGGTGACGCTCACGAGTGCACTCCCCCGCGGGCGCCGGACACGCCGGCACGGTACGGGGCGGCACGGTACGGGACGAAACCGGACTGGACGAGACCGGACTGGACGGAGCCGAACCGCACGGAACCGTACGGGACGGCCGGGACGGACGCGCGCGCCGGGTCCCCGGCCGGGAGAGGGCTGACGCCGACCGGCCCCAACTCTGCGTGCGGCCGGTCCCGTTGCCGAGACTCCCCCTGGGGGGCGCGCCCCGCGCGCCGGTCCCGGGGGGGGGGGGGGGGGGGGGGGGGGGGGGGGGGGGGGGGGGGGGGGGGGGGGGGGTGGTGGGGGGCGGTTTAGCCTTCTTTTCTGGCAGGGCGGTGG
>NZ_JBWKDS010000057.1:26992-40548 GCF_056435845.1 Streptomyces sp. NPDC043867
CAACCCACCAGCCCCAACGCCTCGGGGGTCCCATCCCTCCCCCCCCCCCCCCTCCCCCCCCCCCCCCCCCCCCCCCCTCCCCCCCCCCCCCCCCCCCCCCCCCCCCCCCGGCGCCGAGCGGACGGCCGTGGGCGCCGTTCCGTGCGTCATGGCTCAATCTCCTTGCTGGACAGGCCGGTCGGCCCACCCCGGCGGTGTCACTCGCGCAAGGCGTCGATCACACCGGAGAGGTGGGCGCGGACGGCCTCTTCAGCCGCCTGCGGATCCCGGGCCCTGATCGCGTCGATCATGGCCAGGTGTTCGCTCAGGGACTTCTGCGGACGCCCCGGTCGCAGCGCGAGCTGGAAACGGTGGCGCACCAGTTGGGCGTTGAGCCGCTCCAGCAGCCCCACGGCCACCTGCTGGCCGGAGAACTCCCGAATCCGGGCGTGCAGTTCGTGGTTCAGGTCGGAGTAGGTCACCGGCTCGCCGTCGGCGACGGCCTTCGTCATCGCCGCGCCGAGGTCGGTGAGTTGGGCGAGCTGGTCCTCGTCGGCCGCGACGGCCGCCTTGGCCGCGCACAGCCCTTCGAGAGCCATCCGGCACTCGGTGATGGCCACCGCTTCGTCGACCGTCACCACCCGTACCCGCGAACCCCGGTTGCGGATCCGTTCGACCAGTCCCTCCGACTCCAGCTCGATCAGCGCCGCCCGGACGCTGGCCCGCGTCACACCGAACTGCTCGGCGAGTTCGTTCTCCACCAGCCGCTGGGCCGGTGCCATCTCGCCGCGCAGAATCGCCTGCCTCAGCCGCACCAACGCGTGCTGCCTGGCCTGCTCTCCGGTGCCTGGACGGGCTTGTTCCGGCATGTGCCCTCCCTGAGTGAGTGCCTGTCGAACGTAAATCTAGTCCAACAAGATTGTCAACAATTTTGTTGGCCAGATGTCGCCGCGCTTCCGCGTTCGGTCGCTTCTCTCACTGGCCGCTGGCATGCGTCAGCGGTTCATGGTCGACTCGCGTCGACCACTCGCCGCTCGGCGGGTAGTTTTGCGCGGAAACTGTGAACACCTGCTTCCTGGACGCCGCCGTCGCCCAGCGGACGCACCGGCCGCACTGGCGTCGATCAGCGCGACCGGCTGCACTAGGCGGGACACGTACGCGCGGCTGTGGTCTCAGCGCGGGGCGACCCTGCGGTCCACCACCCAGTCACAGGTCACTCAGGCCCGACACAGGGCCGGCTGAGCCGCCCGGATCCGCGCCCCGGAACTGGTCGGTACGCGAGGGGGCGGGTGCAGGCGTATAGGGGGCGCACGTTCCCGGCCGGTATGGCCTCTTTCCTGGCCCGGTCAGGCAGTTCCGTGCCGTACGGAGTTGCCCCAGGCGCAGAACATGTACTGCTGTGCTTCGCGGAATGCGCCCGGCGTGGCGACGCTCACCGAGGACGGCAGGTCGGTGGGGCCCGTTACGTCGTGTTCGTCCGCCCCATGGCTGCATGTTGTTGACGTCGCAGCTGGTGATCCGGACTTCGTTGTTGCGGGTTTTGCGGAACGGCCAGATCCGTCCCCTGTATTCCACTGCAGACACGGTCTCAGTTTTCCGGACTACAGCTTGCCCTGGAGCTTGCCGGTGGCGGGATCGAGGACTTGTGCGCCGAGCGCGTCCGGAACCTCCTGGTCGTTCCAAATCACGATCCGTTGGGACCCGTGGCGGCTGATAGCCGGGGTCCCCACCCCCCGCACCAGTTGGTTTGCTGGACCGCGGATACCGACGGGCTGAGACCAGTTCTCGCCGTTGTAGGTGGTCAGGGTGATGACGTCGGCGGCGTCCCGGTAGACGGAGTACAGCTTGTCGTTGAAGACGGTCAGAACTGATGGTGACCGGGGCCAATGCGTGAGCTGCGCCGCCCCCCCGGCGGCCGGGTCAGAGTTCCGGGTCTGGGGTGACGGTCCGCTCATCCTGCGCGAGGTCTTCCGGCTCCTGCATTCCCTCCGGCTCCTCACTAAACGAGCTGGCAGAGGAGATATGCTGTGCCCTCCAGTTGGCATTTCTGTAGAGGGTCCTAAAAGTGCTGACCGCCACAGTCTCGCCGCCATAGTCGTAATCTTCCGTAAGGTACCTGCTCGACAAGCCCACGAAGCGGAGCGTGTCGCCCGCCCGGAGCACCCGATTCCCTCCGGCATTGATATTGCCGTTGGCGGTGAGATTGTCGGTGATGGTGACGTTGTTGCCGGGCAAGACGTTGACGTGGCTGTTGATTTTGAGCGGTTCGCCGTACGGGCCGCGGAGGTCGGCGATCCGGACGACCTTCCCGGCCCCGACAGCGGTGACAGAGCCGTTGGCAGTCACGTCGCCGTTGAAGGTGCTCGCCCCGGTGACGTTCAGGACCGCGTCGACCTTCAGGCCCGCGTTCTGGCTGACCCGCAGCGGGTTGCTGCCCGCGCCGCGCACCGATCCGGCGACCGTCAGGTCCTTGGCGGTGTTGCTGAGGCTGACGCTGTCGGCGAATGTGGCCGGGCCCTGGACGGTGAGGTTCCTGACGACGAGGTCAGGAATGCGTACGGTGACCGCCGTGGTGAGGGTGTGGGTGAGGGTGACGCCGCCGGTTGTGACCTCGGCGCGGAGCATGAAGCCGGTGACGGTGGTCAGGCCGCGCGGGGTGGGCCAGACACGTTCCTTGTCGAGGAGTACTCCGGCGGGGGTGTCGCCCCAGTGCATCGTGTACTTCGCGTCCGAGCCCTCCCAGCGGAGCACGGCGACCTCACCGTTCTCCACCATGATCTTCTCGGGCGCGAAATTCCGGAACACGAACCCGGCCGGGAACTTGTCCACCTCGACCGCGGCGTCCTTGTTGGTGAAGCTCCCGTTCGTCCTTGACGAACTCTCGACGATCGCGATGGAGACCTGACCCGCCGTGCGGTTGACTGCGATGTTGGACAGGGTGAGGGTGACGATCTGCCCGGTGAACTGCACCGCGCGGGCCGGGGTGAAGGTGATGACCGCGAAGCCGCCGGAGACGGCGGGGGCGGAGGGCGTCCAGCCGGTGCTGGCGCCGGTCTTGATGTCGGCGCCTTCGGTGGTGAGGTGCTCGGCCCCCGCGCCGACCGGCACCCGGACGGTGATTTTGTTGCACCAGGCCGACGTGGTGATGCCACCGCCGACATTGATGTTGACGGAGCCGTATTCGGTTTCCTCGGCGGAGCTCACCCGCAACGGCTTGGGGTCGGTCGACGGTTCGTACGGCAGCAGGTTGGTGGCGTTCACCATGACAACGCTCATGCAACAGCCCTTCTGTTAACGGAGGTTCAGGACGTCTCGGTCGCGTCGAGCAGCAGGTATCCATACCGGGCCTCCGCCTGCGGATCCCCGAAGTGCACCGCGGAATCAGCCGGCACGATCGGCAGCTCCACCCACTCGGTCTCCGACCCGCGCGGCTCGGCCCAACTCCACGCTCCGTGCCACGACGCGGGCTGCGGCAGCACCACACCTGCCTCCGTCGGCTCCTCTCCCGCCCGCGCCCGCCGGGCTTCCTCGGCCTTGTCGACCCGCTCGGCCGCCAGCAGCGGGCCGAGCCGGAAAGACGCCCGGATCCGCCGCATCGCCTCGGACACCAGGTCGTCGGGCAGCTGGACCTTGGTCACCGGGAGGATGTCCGTGGTGGCATGCACCGCCGCGTACGGATCCATCAGCAGCGTCAGGTGGTGCTTCACCGGCTGGTCCGGGGTGCGCGCGGGCACGGCCAGGCCGTGGCCTTTGTCGATCGGGGTCAGATAGCCCCCGCCGCCCTGCGGCATGACCGCGTGGAAGAGCTCGTACGAAGTCTCCTGGTCGGGCCCGGTCGCCCCGGCGAAGTATCCGACGAGGCCGTCGCCGAGCCGCTTCTCGTTGCCGAGCCGGACCGGCCAGCGGTAGCCGTCGTACTCCTCCTCCGACTCGCCCAGCACCTGGTCCCAGCTCGGGTTGCTCAGCAGCGGCCCTTCGAGCTCGACGCCCAGATCGGCGCGCACCAGTGCGAGCGGGCGGCCGATGAGCCGCAGCGGAGAGCCGTCCTCCTGGGCCGCGTCGTCGAGGATGGTGTCGAGGGTCTGGTCGATGGTGTCGAGCAGACCGGTGAGTGCGGCGGCGGGTTTGTCCTTCAGGGTGCGGACGAACCGGGCCAGGTGCGGCATGGCGTCCTCGAACTCCTGGGCGTCGACGTCGGGATGGGGCGAGCCGGGGAGCGGTAGCCACACGCTGTCGTCCGCGCCGTCGATGTCCTTGACGACGCGGAGTTCGCCGAGACAGACGCCGTCGGGACCGTGGACGACGAGGGTCTGGTCGAGATGGTTGAGCAGCAGCCAGCCGGCCAGGGGGTTTTCCGTCGTGGCCGCGCGGGCCATCGGCGAGAGCCGCTGTCCGTCCACGGCGCGTACGGTCTCCAGCCGGACGCGGGCGCCCTGGAGGAGACGCGGACCGAGCTGGACGAAGCGGGCCGTGCCGATGAGGTCCTCGTGCAGGACACTGTCAGGGGCAACGCTCTCCGCGAGGGTGAGGGAGACCTGTTCGTAGTTGCCGCTGTTGACGATGTCGTAGGTGCGTCCGAAGCGGTCGACGATGCGCAGGTCGTGAAAGGCGAACTGGCCGGCGCGGACCGGCTGGAACGGTGTTCCGGGGTCGTCGGCGGGCGGTTCGAGCGGGCCGCCTTCCGGGACGCTCTGGATGTCGCCGACGAGCCTGGCGACGGCCTCGGGGACGTGCACGGTGGTCCTGGCGGTGCCGTCCTGCTGGACGAGCCAGTCGTGGAAGCCGTCGAGGCGCTGGGAGAGCATTCCGGGGTCGCCGAGTTCCTCGCGCAGGGCGAGCAGGCCTTCGGTGGGAGCGCCGGAGTAGGTGTCGAGGTAGCGGTCGATCTGCTTCTGCAGGACGAACGGCGCGCTCGGGGTGAGGAACGCCCGGTTCTTGAAGGTGAGCCAGCGCAAGTTCGCTTCGCCGCCGCCGGGCTGGGCTCCCCGGCCGGACCATTCGTAGCGGCTGCCGTTGAAGGTCCAGTAGGTGGTGTCGCCGGCCTGGAAGGGCGTGGGGCAGTACTTCAGTTCGTATTCGAGGTGCATGGGCAGCCAGGGCTGCCGCCACGGCGCGGTGTGCTCGGGGACGGGTCCGGCGACGGCGGTAGGGTCCTTGAGAGCCGCGTCGAGAGCGCCGGGGACCCGGGCCACCTGGTCCAGGAGGGCGAACTCGGCGAGCAGCGGGGTGCAGGCGTCGGGGAGTCCGGCCAGTCCCGGGCTGGGCAGGGTGGTGGGCCGGTCGTAGGTCGTGCCGCCGACGGTGATCCGGGTGATCAGGGCCTCGGGGAGGCGGCAGGGCAGCGGGGTGTCCCGGGTGAGGGGTTCCTTGGCGCCGGTGTCCTTGATGAGCACGACCGGGTCCGCGGGGCGGTAGTAGGACTCGCGGGCGGTGCGCTCCAGCTGGTAGCGCGGGTCGAGTCCGCGCTCCGTCGCGTACTTCCCGATATCGGCCGCGAGTTCTTCCGGGGTGCCGCCGGTGGGCAGTTGCCTCAACAGCACGAACTGTTCGTCGAGCAACGCCTTGGTCCGCCCGGCCAGACTCGTCGCATCGCTCTCGTTGAGCTGGACATCAGCTACGGCGTCGAACCCTGCGGGGTGCTCAGGGGTGAACGGGGGAACCGGCTTGTTGCGCAGCCACCAGATGTTCCACAGGCGCTGCTGAGAGCGGCGGAGCCTGGGTGTGAGGTCGTCGTACTGCCGTTGGACATCGTTGAGTTCGGTCAGCCACCCGGGTTCCGGCGGCGGGGGCGGCAGCTCGTCGTCGCCTTCGACGGGGCGCGCGGTCACCTTCCACACATGGCCGCCGTCGGAGCCGGAGAACCAGGAGTGATGGGTGAGGGTGTCGAGGTCCTCTTCGCCGTCGGCGGTGTCGAGTGTTTCGAGGGTGCCGTGGAAGAGGGAGCGTACGAGGTCCCCGGTGCGCGCGGACCGGGTCTGGCGGGCGGCCAGCCGGCCGAGGGCTTCGGCACTGCTGCTGCCCAGCGTGAGGATCTTGCTGAGCTCGATGTTGCTCGGTTTGTCGGACTCATAGGTGGCGCCTTCGCGCTGCCAGTCGACTCCCAGCGCCGAGCCGCTGTAGAGGGTGCGGTCCAGGGCGTCGGCGGCGGTGCCTTCGGGGGTGTCCCAGCCGAGAGCTTCGAGGAGGTCGGCCGTCCCGCTCGCGTCCGGCGGGAGCAGGCCGGGCACCGACGCGGCGCGGTTGAGGTAGTCGAGTGCGTCGTCGCTGTACCAGCCGACGACGAAGTAGCTCAGCGTCGCGTCGGGCGGGTAGTTGTCCAGGCCGCCCTTGAGGTCTTCGAGGGTGTCGTGGATGGAGAACACGTCTTTGTTGTACGGCTGGTAGGCCGCGAAGCCGGGCAGTCCGGGCCCGGCCGCGGTCAGGTGCGGCTTCTGGGCGGGCGGTTCGGTCCACGGCGCCTGGGTGAGGTCGTGGCGGCGGCCGAGGAAGGTCAGTTCCAGCGGAGCGCCCTCCGGCGAATCGGGGTTCGGGTGCTTGTTGGTGCCGTAGATGTCGTTGCCGTCGGCGTCCTGGACCGGGCGGCTCTCCAGGTAGTCGCTCTGCACGATCCACCCGACGGCCTTGCGGTCCGCCGCTGCCGCTGTGGTGCTGTAGCGCACGACCAGCCAGCGGTTGGGGACGAAGGGGAAGGTCGTCTCCCCCGTCGCCTGGTCGTAGTGCCCGTTGGCCAGCGCCTCGGGCAACTGCCACTGGACGTAGACGCCTTCGCTGTCCGGGCCCATGGTCTCGGTGCCGACGCCGGGGGGCGGCTCCGCGCCCGAGCCCTCCTCGATCATGGCGTCGAAGTTCGGCGTCCACCGGTTGAACGTCTCGGCGGTGCGGGTCAGCCGGTTGACGACAAGGGCGTTCACCTTGACGGGGACGATCAGGTCCGTGGCGCTCATCAGGCGGTCTCCGTCCGGGCAGCGGTGCCGGTGGGGCTGAGGATTTCCTGTTCCAGCGGGGCGTTGACGAGTTCCAGGGCCAGTTGTCCGGGGTCCAGGTCGGTGAGCCCGAACTCCCGGGCCAGGGCGGGCACCAGGCCGCCGGTGCCGAACATCTGAAGCACCGCGGGTCCGGTGTCCGGGTCGGAGCGCAGGTGGAGGTCGAAGAGGCTGCCGGTGGCCGGGTAGTAGGTCTCCAGCGGGGTGCCGATCGGCGGGTCGGCGGCCAGGCTGCGCAGGCCGAGGCGGTTCCCGGCGTCGATGCCGTAGTGGATGCCCTGTCCCGGTTCGCGGATGACGACCTTGTCGGGGACGCCGTCCCAGAAGACGAGCAGGATCCTCTTGTCCGGTTTGGCGCGGCGCAGTTCGGTGAGGACGGTGCCGTCCTTGAGGTAGGCGTTGACCTGGATGTCCGGCCAGGCGGGAATGAGTTCGGAGTGGATGAGCAGCCCGCCGGCGGCCCGCTTAGCGCTGCCCGACCGGGCGGTGGCCCGGTTGAGTTCGGGGGCGAGGCGGCTGTCGACGGAGGTGTGCACGCCGACGTCGGCGGCTCCGGCGACGAGCGCGTCCAGCCAGCCCTGGTCGAGGCGGAACATCCGCAGGGATTCCAGGGGCAGCATGCGCGGGTCGGGCACGAGGTGGTGAAACGGCACGCCCTGGAGCAGGCCGAGGCGGGCCTGCCAGGCGGCGATGGCCTCGGCGTTGCGTTCCGCGGTGGTTTGCAGCAGGGAGACAGCGCGTTCTTCCGCGAGCACGGACCTTGACTGTGTACGTGTCACTCTCAGCTGCGGTGTCCTGCGTCCGGCGTCGTCCGGGAGCTGGGGGCTCTTGAGCCCGGTGCTGAGCCGCTCGCGGAAGCCTGCGGAGGCGAGTTCGCGCAGCGCGCCGAGGGCGGGCGGGGCATCCGGGTCGACCGAGGCGCGCGCCGGATCTCCGGCCAGCGCCATCAGTGTCGTCGCCCGGTTGGCGAGTTCGCGGCGGGCCCGGCCGATGGCGGTGGTGTATTCGGGGTCGGCCAGGCCGATGGTGCGACCGAGAGTCCAGGCGACGGCATAGCTGACGTCGAAGATTCCGTGCTCGGGCTCGTAGATGAGCGCGTGGTCGGAGGTGGTGTGCGGGCCGGGGCTGTGCTCGGTGGGCACGTCAAAGGCGGTGACCGGGGTGGCCGGGCCGCGGTACCAGGCGAAGGTGCGTTCACCCGAGAGGGTCAGCTGCGGGACGGCGGTGTAGCCGCGGGCAAGGCGGTCGCGGACGTAGGCGTCCTCGGGGTCGTCGGTGACCGGTGCGGTCACCGGCAGGCGCAGGGCGAGCTCTTCGGGCTTCTCGGCGCCCGGGGCGAGGAGGTTCTCCAGCAGCGCTCCGGGGTCTGCGGCGGGCCCTTCGCTGCTGGTGAAGCTCCAGCTGTGCAGCGAGCACAGGCGGACGGCCGTGGTGCCGCCGGGCAGGGTGCCGGACAGACGGCCCTCGAAGCCTTCGAGGGAGACGAGGTGGACGGCGTAGTTACCGGGTTTGTGGGGGAAGCGGTTGGCGTTGACGACCGCGTACTCCCCTTCTTCGAGGACTTCGCCGTCGGCCCGGGTCTTGTTCGCGTCCACGACCTTGCGGACGTGGGCGAGGTAGTACATCTCGTCGTCGCGCGGGGCGACCGCGTTGAAGAGGTCCGCCGGGACGTCGATGGTCTGGCACTTGCTCCGGGCCTCGGCCTCGTCGACGCCGCCGGACGGCAGGTCCGGGCCCTTGACCCCCGCCTCTGCAGGGTTGCGGAGCTCCTCGACGGTGCGCAGCACGGTGTCCCCGGACGCGGCGGGGTCGTCGGGCAGTTCGTTCTCGCCGAAGACGAGCAGGGCGAGCCAGGGCGGGCGGGCCGGGGGCTGCTCGGCGCGGGTTCCGGCGAGGTTGCGTTCCCAGGGCAGGATCGACCGGCTGAGGGTGATGTGCGGCAGGGTCCTGGTGTAGGCGCCGGTGCTCTCGCGCGGCGGGTAGTGGGCGTGGACGGACGCTTCGCTGAGCACGAAGCGGACGGCCTTGATCTCGAAGGTCTCCTCGGACGGGAGCAGCTTGTCCTGGGCGTCCAGTTCGCCGCCGGGGTCGCTGAGGGTGTTCTTGACCACGACCCGGTAGTCGCCGGGGGTGGCACGCGGGATCAGGTGGTCGAGGAAGTGGATGCGCAGATCCGGTTCAGCGGTCACGGCCGGTCACCTCGTCGCGGTGGTGGTCAGGGGCGGGGTGGTCAGGCTGCGGCCGGCGAGTGCGGCGTAGCCGGTGAGCGGACTGTCGGTATCGGCGCCGGGTCCCGAGCCGAGCCTGACCAGGGTGCTGAGAACGGCGGTGCGGCGGGCCGTGACGATGGGGGCGGCGACGGTGCTGACGATGGTCCGGACGCTCTGGTCGTCGGCCCGCGGCTCGGGCCCGGCGGGGTCGGACACGCGCAGGGGCATGCGACCGTCCGGTAGTCCTTCGTACGAAAGCGCCTGTGAGGTGACGGGCCCGGTGTCGGTGCCGTAGTCCGGCTTGGGGAGGGTGATCCTCAGTCCGGTGAGGCGGTTTTCGAGCAGCTGGTCGCCGTCGAGCGCATCACCGGGTTTGGCCAGGGGCTTGCCCCACAGGCCGGGGGCGACCGTGCCGGTGACCGGCTTGACCACCCAGTGATGGTCGGTGGGGTGGAAGGGCGTGCCGTCCTTGGTGATGGTGACCCGGTGGGCGGAGGTGACACCGGTCTTCCGCATGGGGCGGATGTCGATGGTCCCCTCGTCGGACTGCTTGATCAGCCGTTCGTTGATGTACAGGTGCGAGGCGGGGATGCCGGCTTCGGTGGTGAAGGTGAATCCGGCCGAGGAGACGAGGGTCGGTTCCTTGGCGGCCGCACGCCGGGCGATCTCACCCTGGTCGGCGTCGGCGAGCAGGCCCTCGTTGGGGATGACCCGGGCGGGCGCGGGGATCTGGGTGCGGAACTCGGGCCAGTCCACGGTGGGGGTGTTGTCGCGGGAGGAGCCGAAGCCGAAGCTGAAGGAGATGAACCAGAGTTTGACGGTGGCCCGGCCCCCGAAGGGCGGCAGCCACAGGTGGAGGTCGATGCCGACCTCGACGGAGATGCGGACCCGGACGAACCAGACCTTGATGGTGGCCGCGACGCCGATGCTGATGCCGAGCCGGACATCGAGGTAGAAGGGTTTCCACTGGACCAGCACGTCGAGGTGTGCGGTGAACCACGCGGAGAAGATGCCCTTGTCGTAGACGGCGGCCAGGCGCCCGCCGAACATGAACGCGGCGGGGGTGATCGCGGCGTAGGCCTCGGCCCGCACGGTGATGTCGCTGGCCGGGGACCACACGAACCCGAGGCGCTTGGGCCGGGGGTAGTGGGCGGGGACGTTGTAGTCGGGGTGGTAGCCGCCGAGGCTGATGGCGAAGTCCCCGGCGCGGCCTCCGCCGGTCCAGACGTAGACGGCAATGCCACCGGTGAGTTCGATCGACGGATCGAGCACATAGCTGCCGGGCAGCAGAGCCACGTCCATGGACAGGCAGTGCTCGGCGGAGTTGAAGCCGAGGCTCAGGCCGATGTTCACCTTGGCGATGGCCCGGGCGTTCGGGTTGAGGGTGCGCGGCAGGCTGACGGAGGTGCGGCCGAGCAGCATGGCCTTGACGGAGTCGCCGAATTCGATGACGGCGAGGGCTTTGGTCTCGATGAAGCCGAAGCTGGTGAACTTCACTCCGGCGGCGATCCAGTACTGGCCCTCGGTGGGGCGGATCCAGCCGGTGGGTCCGGTCAGGGCCTTGAGCGCGTCCTCGGGGGTGTACGGCGTCGGGGCCGGCAGGCCGGGCAGGGCTTGGGCCGCGTCCAGCCGTGCCACCAGAGGGAATTCGGCGATCTCGGCGCCGGTGGGGACCTTCTTGAAGGAGCTGTTGATCCCGAATCCGGCGGAGAAGCCGGTGACGGTGAAGGGAGGCGGGCCGAAGACTGAGGCGCCGCCGAGGAGGGAGATCTCACCGTAGATGAAGACTGAGTGCCAGCCTTCGATGCTGCGTGCCCACACGGCCTGGGCGCCGAGTTCGACCGCCATCGCCTGGATGAGAATCAGTCCGGCGAGTTCGAAGTCGAGGGTGGGGTCGTCGGGTGTCTTGTTGAGCAGGCCGCCCTTGAGGCCGATGAGCCCGTCGGCGGCGGTGGCTTCGATGTTCATGCCGTGCAGGAAGGGCAGCAGCGGGAAGCCGCCGCTCATGCCGACGTAGAAGCCGAGTCCGGCGACCTGCCAGGTGAGAGAACCGATCGTGACCTGGCCCTGGAGCTCGATCAGCAGGCCTTTTTTGAAGTCGTAGCGGAATACGATCGACGAGAGGTAGACCGGCCCGAACTGCTTGCCGATCACAAACTCGTATTCGAGCTTCGGCTTCTCCGGGCTCTCCGGATCCGGTCCGAACTTGGGCGGGACGGTGATCACCAGTGCCGGCGTCGGATTGCCCATGACCGCGAGGTAGACCGCCGCACTCACCTTCTTGCCCAGCGGAACCCCTGCCGCCGCGTTCACCACCGGCAACTGCTGGAGCGGGCCGAGGTTGTACTCCGTGACGACCCGGTTGATCTTGATGACGTCTTCGGCGCTGAGGTTCTCGGAGACGTACATGATCTGGAGCGCGGGCAGGGACAGCAGTCCGTTGCCGATCATGGGTCCGACCACCGGCAGCCCGGAACCGTCCCAGTCCGTGCGGACCCGGACCATGGCGACGGTGGTGGCCTTGGGTTTGCCGTCCTGGCCGGTGCGGCCGAGCGCCGTGGTCCGCAGCACCAGCAGTTCCACTGGGTTCGCACCGGTGCCGTGGTCCACCGGCGCTTCGGCGGTGACCATCAGGTTGTCCATCTTGCCCATCGGGTGCTGGTGCAGCTGGACCCGCTCCAGCCAGTCGACCAGCGGTCCGGGCAGTTCGACGCCGTACTCGCCGAGGGCTTCGAGCAGCGGGGTGATCAGCAGCGGCGGTCCGTCGAGGGGCTGGGCCGTGCCGATGGACTCCTTGCGCAGTTCGGCGCGGAACTCCAGCGGGTCGGCGACCGCCCCGCCGAGCTGGAAGCCCACCCAGGGCCCGGTGCCGGGGCACCGTCCGGCCGCGGCCGCAGCCTGTCCGGCGGCCAGCAGGACCCGCAGTGACCGGCCACCGGACAGCCCGGACAGGTCGACGCGGGCGACGGCGGTTTGGAGCAGCCAGGTCGCCGGGCTCGCCTCGAAGAGCAGCGCGTTGACCGCCGTGCCAGTGGCGAAGAACCGGGCGCTGGCTGGCATCTCCTCACCGGCCAGAGTGACTTTGCCGGTCACTGTCAGAGCGGCGCTGTCGGCAGTCGCCTCAGTGAGGGTCAGAATGCCGCTGGGCAGGTGTTCCAGGGACTCGGCCTCGCCGGTCAGCCCGAGCCGCCCGGTGTCGAGCTCGAACGTACCGGCACCCCCCGTCGGGAACAGTGCAACCAGTTCGTCGACCGTCAGCGCCATGGGTGACCCCCGCCTGTGGACACGGTTGGGTGAGGCGCTCGAGGAAATTCGGGGCCTCTGTACCGTTACGGAAAATAAAGTAGGCGAGGGCCACGGAAACATCAATACGGAACGTGCGCAGGGCACAGTCATCCGGCCATTACGTCTGGAAAACACCGACCAGGAACCCGGAAATGGGCACCTCTCACCCGTCAAAAGTGCTTTTATGTGTGGGGATTCAGCTATTTTACGGGCCACCGAAAGCGGACATCTAACCGAAGGGCAGTTCGGAGAATCGATTCGGTCAGCGCATTTGAAGACGACCGAGCCCGCCGCCCGCTCCACTTCGCCATCCGCCGTCCCGAATGAATTGCCGAATCGCGGAATTCGGCCATGTGCCCCCAGGGTGGCGTCAAAGTCAGTTGATCAGGTGGCGGGGCGGTCCAGACCGACGAGCGGATGATCCGACCGTGGGAACGCTCGGTGCCCTTGGCCGACAGGGCGTAGTCGGCGTGACGCTGTTCCAGCAGGTAGGCGACGGTGCCGCGCAGGTGGTGGGCGGGGTCGACGTTCTGGAACATCCGTCGGGTGCTGCTACAGGTCAAACTCCAGGTGCTCGATGTCCGTGAACCGGACCTCGTCCACGCTGTCAGCATTACCTTGGGTGCGAGAGAGCGACAGGCGCGTGGGAGGTAAGTAGCCCGCAGCGAAGCGTGCCTGACAGGCATTTATTGATTGTTCATTGGCTCTGCAGTATCCGCGGCGATCAGCCGGCTGTTCTCGACCATCAGCCACTGGTTGACGTTACGGAGTGCCTGCATGGCAGTCTCTGCTTGACGGCCGGTTGCGAGTGCCGCGTCTCGTTGCGCGCGCAGTTCCTCCATCTCCGAGTCCCGCGGCGAGGGGGCGTTCATGCCGTCGCGGAGGCGGGCACCCAGGTCGTTGGCGCGTAACGTGCGTAGCTCGTTCTGGATCTCGTGAAGGGTCCGTTGCAGGGCGGCGTTCTGTTCCAGCAGCATGCGGTTTTCGACTTCGAGTGCTGCCTCCTTAGACCGTGTCCTATGTGGAGCTGGGTCGTTGGGCTTGGTTATGGGGCGGGGTACGTGGAGTTGGATTGTTCCGGACGGGCTGTGGGAGATCG
>NZ_JBWKDS010000058.1:0-36630 GCF_056435845.1 Streptomyces sp. NPDC043867
GCAACGTCGCCCCGACATCCGACGTACGCGTCGTCGTCATCGACTGCACCGAGACGGGTGCGTCTCCACCCACGGCCACGGTTCCGACCTGGATCCGCCGTGAGACACGGCGTTGCGCGATCGGCCGGACCGGCACCTCGGGCAGGCCCAGGGAAACGGCGGTCATGGCATCACCCACGGCTCTCCGTGAAGGTCTCCCGGGCGGCGCGGATCGATTCCTTGAGCGATCCCATGGTCGCGAGGACGGCGGTGGGCTCGTAGCCGCAGTGCGCCATGCAGTTCGCGCACCGGTCGTCCTTGCCGCGGCCGTAGGAGTCCCAGTCGGTCTCCTCCAGAAGCTGCCGGTACGTCTGCACGTACCCGTCGTTCATCAGGTAGCAGGGCCGCTGCCAGCCGAAGAGCGAGTAGCTCGGGATCGCCCAGGCGGTGCACGGGAAGTCGACCTTGCCCTCCAGGAAGTCCAGGAAGAGCGGGCTCTGGTTCAGCCGCCACCGGCGCCGGTTGCCGCCCGCGAAAGCCTTCTTGAACAGCTCCCGGGTCTGCTGGACCCCGAGGAAGTGCTCCTGGTCGGGAGCCTTCTCGTAGGCGTAGGCGGGCGAGAGCATCATCTCGTCCACCTTCAGGTCGTCGTTGAGGAAGTTCAGCACCTCGACGATCGTCTGCGGGGTGTCCGTGTTGAAGAACGTCGAGTTCGTGGTGACCCGGAAACCGCGGCGCTTGGCCTCCCTGATGGCCTCGACCGCCTCGTCGAAGACACCCTCCTTCGCCACCGAGGCGTCGTGGCGCTCACGCAGCCCGTCGATGTGCACGGCCCACGCGAAATAGGGGGAGGGCGTGAACTTGTCCATCTTCTTGCGCATGAGCATCGCGTTGGTGCAGAGGAAGACGAATTTCTTCCTGGCCACCAACTGCCGCACGATCTCGTCGATCTGCGGGTGCATCAGCGGTTCGCCGCCAGCGATGGACACCATGGGCGCGCCCGACTCCAGCACCGCGCCCACCGCCTGGGCCACGGGCATCCGCTGCTTGAGCACGCCCGCCGGATGCTGGATCTTGCCGCAGCCCTCACAGGCGAGATTGCACGCGAAGAGCGGCTCCAGTTCGACGAGCAGCGCGAACTTGTCCCGCTTCCTGAGCTTCTGTTCAAAGAGATATGCGGCGACTTTCATGGACTGGCGAAGCGGCATGGCCATCTGGCTCTACCTCCGAGGGAGCAGCAAAGAACGGTGCCATTCGAAAAAAGCGGGAAGTACTGAACGAAGAACACGGAACGCCGATATTCCACCGCGGACCGTGCCGATACGGACGAGTTCATGTTCCGGAGCGTCCACGACCACCCGTACGGCCGCAACCGGGCGCGCGCCCGCACGGACGGCGCCGTACAGCGTGGCCGCCGATTCCATGTCGACGGCGAGAGCGCCGGTCGCGAGCAGGGCCGGCCGTTCGGGGCCGCGGACGACGTGGTCGGAGCCGGTGAGCGGACCCCGGTGGACGGTGCGCCCGGGCAGGGTGCGCGCCAGTTCCTTGACGAGCAGGTCGGTGCCCACGCACGGGGTGGCGCCGCGCGGGTCCCGGGTCTCCTCGGCGACGACCAGATCGCCGGGGTGCATCCCGGGAGCGAGGCCGGCGCAGAACCCGGTGGCCAGGACGGCCGCGTCGTGCAGCGCCAGGTCCGCTAGCACCCTGCCGACCGCGCGCTCGGCGGCCTTCGGCCCCATGCCCGTACGCAGCACGGTGACGGGCCCGTCGGCGCCGGCCCGGTCTCCGCTGCGCAGGGCGAGGTGCTCGATGCCGAGCGCGCAGGCGATCAGCAGCGGTGCCGGGGTGGGCCTGGCGCTCATCCACCCCCCTTGATCCTGCCGAACGGCTCGCCGTGCACGTACCGGCCGAGCGCGGTGAGCGGGAACACCTGCCGGTAGAGGTGGTAGTTGATCGAGAAGTCCCAGGGGAATCCGGTGCCGGTGAAATAGGGCTCGTCCCAGGAGCCGTCCTCCCGCTGGGTCCGCGCGAGCCACTCGACCGCCCGCTCGACGGTCGTGGACTCCCGCTCCCCCGCCGCGAGCAGCGCGAGCAGCGCCCACCCGGTCTGGGAGGCGGTCGAGGCGCCGCGGCCGCCCCATTCGGCGGCGTCGTCGTAGGAGCGCAGGTCCTCGCCCCAACCGCCGTCCTCGTTCTGGACGGTCTCCAGCCAGGCGACGGCCCGGCGGATCGCCGGATGCGCGGCGGGCAGTCCGGCGGCGACGAGCGCCGGGACCACCGACCCTGTGCCGTAGACGTAGTTGACGCCCCAGCGGCCGAACCAGGCGCCGTTCGGCTCCTGTTCGGCGAGCAGCCACTCGATGCCGCGGCGGGTGCGCGGGTCGTGCGAGAGCCCTTCCGCGGCGAGCATCTCCACGACGTGCGCGGTGACGTCCGCGGACGGCGGGTCGATCACCTCGCCGAAGTCGCAGAACGGCAGCCGGTTGGGGAGGGTGCTGGTGTTGTCGACGTCGAACGCGCCCCAGGCCCCGTTCTTCGACTGCATGCCGAGGGTCCAGCGCACCCCGCGCCCGATCGCCTTCTCGATCCGCTCCGGGTCGTGGTGCCTGACCCGGCGCAGCGCGAGGACCACCTCCGCGGTGTCGTCGATGTCGGGGTAGTTGTCGTTGTGGAACTCGAACGCCCAGCCACCGGGCGGCAGTTGGGGACGCTGCACGGACCAGTCGCCGGGCCGGACGATCTCCTCCCCGAGCATCCAGTCCGCTGCCCTGACCAGCTGGGGGTGATCGGCGGGCAGGCCCGCGTCGGCGAGCGCGATGGTGGCCAGGCAGGTGTCCCACACCGGCGACTGACAGGCCTCGACCATCCGTGCCCCGTCCTCGCGCCAGACGGTGAACCGGTCCAGCGACTCCAGTCCCGCACGCGTGACCGGGTGTTCGAGGTCGTAGCCGAGGAGGTGCAGCGCGATGATCGAGTACACGGCGGGCGGCTGGATGCCTCCCCAGCAGCCGTCGTTCTCCTGCCGCTCGATGATCCAGCGGGCTGCCGTGTTCATCGCGGCCCTGCGCAGCCGGCGCGGCGCGACCCTGCGGTAGAGGTGCAGGGCCCGGTCGAGGCGCTGGAAGACACCGTCCCAACTCGCCACGGGGGCGAAGGGACCGACGGGGTTGGGGTTCCGCGGGTCGACGTGCAGCTCGTCGAGCGGGAACGGCGCGGGCCGCACCGGACGCTTGGCCGAGACGATGGTGAGCGGCACGATGGTCTGTCGTGCCCAGCACCCGAAGTCGTAGATGTTGAGCGGCATCCACTTCGGGAAGTAGATGAGCTCGGGCGGCAGTTCGGGCAGGTCCTCCCACTTCCACCAGCCGAAGAGGGCCAGCCAGATCCGGGTGAAGACCCGGGCCGAGGCCATCCCGCCCTTGTCCCGGATCCAGGCGGACGCCCGCGCCATGTGCGGCGCATCGGGGCTGTCCCCGGCCAGGCGCAGGGCGACGTACGCCTCGATGGTGGTGGAGAGTTCGCCCGGGCCGCCGTAGAACGTGGCCCAGGTGCCGTCCTCGCGCTGCTCGCCGCGGATGAACAGCGCGGCGGCGCGCGCGGTCCGCTCGTCGAGGATGCCGAGGAACTGGCGGAGCAGCAGGTCCTCGGCGTCCATCGTGACGTTCGTCTCGAGGTCGCCCTTCCACCAGCCCTGGGCGTCCTGCCGCGCGAGCAGGTGGTCGGCGGCGCGTTGCATCGCACGCGCGGCGGCATCCTGAACCCCTGCCGCCTCCGGGGCGTCGAGCTGAGTTTCGCTGGCCGAGGCAGCGCGGGGCGGCAGTGCCCCGGTGCTTCCGTCGGTCGTCGCTGTCATGGCTTCCCCTTCGTGCAGTGGCATGTCTCTGCTGTGGGTCCGCCGTCGGCCGGTGCGCCTTCTCCCGCGGCACCGGCCGGCGACTACGCGAGGTTTATTCGACCGATAGTGATCATCTCTTCCGTACGACGACGAAGTCGGCGAGCGCCACGAACTGGGCCCGCACCTGGTCCGGCATCCGGACGGTGTCCAGGGCCCCGATGGCGATGGTGTGCTGGCGACGCGCCTCCTGGGCGGTCCACTCCCGGCCGCCGGCCTGCTCGATGAGCGCGGCTCGCGCGGCGAACTCCTCCTCCGAGAAGTTCTCGAAGTCGCTGCTCTTGGCGTCGGCCGCGAGCAGCTCCCCGAGCCGCTCGGAGGCGTCGCCGCCCGCGGCGAGCGCGGCCACCACGGGCAGCGACTTCTTGCGCTGGCGCAGGTCGCTCCAGGTCTGCTTGCCGGTGGCCTCCGGGTCGCCCCAGATGCCGAGGAGGTCGTCGACGGCCTGGAAGGCGAGCCCGAGGTGGTAGCCGTACTTCTCCAGGGTGTCGGCGGTACGGTCGTCGGCGCCGCCGAGCACCGCGCCGATGGAGCAGGCGCAGGCGAGCAGGGCGCCCGTCTTGTTGCCCTCCATCTCCAGGCACTCCTCGACGGTGACCCGCTCGCGGTGCTCGTAGGAGATGTCCTGGGCCTGGCCGTCGATCAGGGCGCGGGTAGCCGAGGTCAGGCGCCGGGTGGCCCGGCCCGCCTCGACGGTGCCGAGTTCCAGCAGGATCTCGTTGGCCAGGGCGAACAGTGCGTCACCGACGAGGATGGCCTGGGCGGGCCCGTGCACCTTCCAGACGGTGTCGCGGTGCCTGCGCTGCTCGTCGCCGTCCATCAGGTCGTCGTGCAGCAGCGAGAAGTTGTGCACCAGCTCGACGGCCACGGCGCCCGGCACGCCCACCTCGGGCGCGGCACCGGCGGCCTGGGCGGACAGCAGGGCGAGGGCGGGGCGCACGGCCTTGCCGCCGTCGCCGTCGGCGGGGTTGCCCTCGGCGTCGATCCAGCCGAAGTGGTAGGCGGCGACGGTGTCCATGGGCGATGCCAGACGGTCGACCGCCGCACGCAGCACCGGGGTGGCCAGGGTCCGGCCGCGCTCCAGCAGCGCGGTCACGTCCACCGCCTCGGCAGCCGCTTCGGCCGGGGGCACAGTGGGCACAGTCTCTCCTCTTGTTGCGGTACCGGGGGTGCGGGGCCCGGACCCGTGCAGATCGAGCGTCACGCCGCCTCCTCGAAGAGTTCGAAGAGGTGATCGCGGGGCCGGCCCAGGGCGCCCAGCGCGGCGCCCGCCGCACTGACGCCGCTGCGGACCGCGCTCTCCATCGTCGCGGGCCACCCGGTGGCGGTCCACGCTCCGGCCAGGTACAGGCCGGGGGCCTTGGTGCGGGCGCCGGGCCGCAGGCGCCCGACACCGGGGCCGGGAGCGAACGTCGCGGTGCGCTCCCGGGTCACGAAGAAGTCCTGCACCCCGGCGCCGCGGGTACCGGGCAGCAGGCGCTCCAGCTCCAGCAGGTACCGGGCGCGCAGGGCGGCGACGGGCTCGTCGATCTCGTCCTGGGCGGCCGACTGCGAGAGGGCCAGGTACTGCCCGTCGGCGAGGCCGGACGCCTCGGTGCGGTCGAAGACCCACTGCACCGGGGAGCCGATCGCCGCGAAGAAGGGCCGGCGGAGCACCTTCCGGTCGTAGACCACGTGGATGTTGAGGATCGGCGCGGTGCCGATCTCGAGCAGCCGCCCGGGCTCGTCCAGCGCGCCCTCCGGCAGCAGGTCGTGGGCCTCGCGCTGCGGCACGGCGAGGACGACCGCGTCGGCGTCGACGCTCCCCCCGGGCAGCTGGACGCTCCAACGCCCGTCCGCGTTGCGGGAGATGGCGGAGACGCGGGTACGGACCTCGGTGCGCACGCCGGCGGACTCGAGCGCCTTGCGGGCGAGCCGGTCGTGCAGTTCGCCCAGCGGGACACGCGCCCAGCCGATGTCGGCCGCGCCCGGATCGGACAGCAGGCCGGTCTTGAACACCATCGCGGCGAGCTGGAGCGACGCGTCGCCGGCCACGGCGTTGAGGGTGGCGATGCCCACGAGGTCCCACAGCGCTTCGACGGCGCGCGCCGACTGGCCGTGCCGGGCCAGCCAGGTGCCGAAGTCCTGCGCGTCGAGGGCGGGGTCGGCCGGGTCGAGCCCCTTGAGTGCCAGCGCGGCCCGTCCGGCCTTGGCCCGCTCGGCGAGCGAGAGGTGGGGGTAGGTGGCGAGGCTCCTCGCGAGATGCAGGGGCACGGGCAGGGCCGTGCGACCGATCCTGCCCAGCCGTCGTCCCGGCCGGCCCCCGGCGTCGAGGACGGGCACGTCGAGACGCTTCTGCACGGGTGCGAGAGCGGTGGCGTCGATGCGGTCGAGGAACCAGCGGTAGGCGGTGCAGCAGCGCAGATACACGTGCTGGCCGTTGTCGACGGTCAGTGCGCCGCGCTGGAAGGAGAAGGCCAGTCCGCCCAGGCGCGGCCGGCCTTCGAGCACGGTCACCCGCACCCCGGCGTCGGCGAGCGCGAGCGCGGCCGTGATCCCGGCGAGCCCGCCGCCGACCACCACGGCGCTCGCGCCCCCGGTGAGCCCCGGGGCGTCGGCGTCCGGTCCTTCGGATCGCGTCCCGTCGGTCATCGTGTCCCCTCCCCCGCGACCGTGCCGCGGTGCTCGAACACCGCACCGCCGGTCGTCGCAGTCAGGGACGCCGCGCACAGCCGCAGGGTTGCGTGCCGCTTCTCGCCGGAGGAGTCGCCTCGGAGCTGAATGTCCATCAGGGGCGTCTCCCGCCGGCACGGCGGGACACGTGCCGGGCGTCGAGGCCGGACAGGCCGCGCACTGCGACGTACGCCTTCTCGCGCCCGGGCAGCGAGACGCGCCCGCGCAGTACGGCCTCGGGCTCGCGCTCGATACGGTCGAGGAGGCGCCGGTAGATGCCGGCCATGGCGGCGACGCAGGCGCCGCTGCGCCGGTCCAGCATCGGCAGCAGCCGGTAGCCCTCGGCGAAGAGGGCGCGGGCCCGACGCACTTCGAAGTGCACGAGGCCCGCGAAGTCGGAGCCGGCCGGTGGGGTCGGCCCGTCGAATCCGGCCGAGCAGCCGAATTTCGCGAGATCGTCGGACGGCAGATAGGTACGCCCGCCCTCGGCGTCCTCGCGCACGTCCCGCAGGATGTTCGTGAGTTGCAGCGCGAGCCCGAGGGTGTCGGCGTACTCGGGCGCCCGCTCGGCGCCGCGCGCCCCCGGCTCGGTGCCGAACACGCCGAGCGACAGCCGGCCGATCGCCCCGGCCACGCAGCGGCAGTAGACCTTCAGGTCGTCCCAGGTCTCGTAGGTCTCGCCGCGTACGTCCATCAGGACGCCGTCGATGAGTTCGTCGAGGCCGCCGAGCGGGACCGGGAAGTGACGGGCCGTGTGGCTGAGGGCGACCGCCACGGGGTCGGTGTCGTCCTCCTCCACCGCTCCCTCGCGCACCCGCGTGAGCAGCGCCCTGGTGTCTTTCAGCCGGGCCGCCTTGACGTCCGGCGCCAGCGCGCCGTCGCCGATGTCGTCGACCCGCCGCGAGAACGCGTAGAGCGCCGACATCGCACGGCGCTTCGGCGTCGGCAGAAGCCTGATGCCGTACGCGAAATTGCGGGCCTGCTGTCCGGTCACTGTCTCGCAGTAGCTGTATGCGGCGAGTACCGGTGCGGACGCGTGTTGTTCGGACTCCACGCTCCGGATCACCCCTCTCCTCGCAGAGTCACTCCCACCTCGCGCAGCAACTGGAGCTTGCCGGGCTTGGGCGGGCCGGGAAGTACGTCGTATTCGGCGGCGGCGATCGCGCGGACCGCCGCCCTTCCCCCCGCCACGAACCCCGCGAGCAGCAGCCTCAGCCTGCCGTGGACGCTACCCACGAGGGGGGTGCCTTCATACAGGAGGTGCAGGGCGCGTTCTGCTTCGTATGCAACCAGTGCGCGCACCGATGCGCCTGCTGTGGGCGCGGCGAGATCCGCCTCCCGGACATGGAAACGCCTCATGTCCTCGGCGGGCAGGTAGACGCGGTCGCGGCCCAGGTCCTCGGCGACGTCCTGGAGGTGCTCGATGATCTGCAGCGCCGTGCACACGGCGTCGGAACGGCGGACGCGCTCGGGGGTCGAGGTACCCGTGACGGACAGGACGAGGCGGCCGACCGGGTTGGCGGACAGCTCGCAGTAGGCGAGCAGGTCGTCGTAGGTCTCGTACCGCTTGACCTGCTGGTCCTGGCGGTTGGCCGCGATGAGCCCGAGGAAGGGCTCGGGGGTGAGGCCGGCCCGGCGCACGGTGGGCCGGAGCCGGCGCAGCAGGGGGTGACGGGGCGTCCCGCCGAAGACCCGGCGGAGGTCGGTCTCGACGGCGTCCAGCATGAGCAGCCGGTCCCCGGCCGCCTCCGGAGGGACCCCGAGCAGGCGGGCGTCGGCGCCGCCCGGGGCCAGATCGCCGTCTCCGATGTCGTCGACCAGACGGGCGAAGCCGTACACGGCCATCAGGTCGTCGCGCCAGGCCCTGGGCAGGAAGAAGGGGGCCACCGGGAAGTTCTCGTCGGCGGCCTTGTCGAGGGTGCCGCGCTCCGCCTGGCCGGCTCGTGCCGTCCCGGCGTGGGTCACCGCTCGCCGCCCGGCGCGGGGACGGCACATGCATCGCGGAGCCGGCGCGTTTCCGTAGCCATTGCCGTCACATCTCCCGTTCTACACTGCCGACCCAATACATCCTATTTCGGACACGCCGCCCGGCAGGCGCGCGGTCCGACCTGTCGGTTGTCGCGCGGTATCGCCCCACTTGCCGCGAATCAGCACCGGTACAGCTTACGTTGTACAACGCGGTGTGCCTCGCCGGGGTGTCCCGCACATCACAACAACACACCGATTGGCGTCAAGATTCCCTGGAACAAGGAGAGTTGGCCCGCTCTTTGCACGGTGGGCCATCCTCGGCGCGCCCCTTGCCCGTCAGGACACCGCCCGCGCCGCTCCGGTTGCACGGCAGAACCCCGCCGGACACGCTCCGGCGGGGTTCTGTCGTACGCGGGCGAGAAGACGTACGCGGCGAGAAGGCGACGGGCTACTTCCCCGTGAACTTCTCGTACTCCTTGAGGACCTCTTCGGTCGGTCCGTCCATCCGCAGCTCGCCGCGCTCCAGCCAGAGCACGCGGTCGCAGGTGTCGCGGATCGACTTGTTGTTGTGGCTGACCAGGAACACCGTGCCCGCGTGCTTGCGCAGTTCCCGGATGCGCGCCTCGGAGCGCTTCTGGAACTTGCGGTCGCCGGTGGCCAGCGCCTCGTCGATCATCAGGACGTCGTGGTCCTTGGCGGCCGCGATGGAGAAGCGCAGCCGGGCCGCCATGCCGGAGGAGTACGTGCGCATCGGGAGCGTGATGAAGTCGCCCTTCTCGTTGATGCCCGAGAAGTCGACGATCTCCTGATAGCGCTCACGGACCTGCTCACGGGACATGCCCATCGCGAGCCCGCCCAGGATGACGTTCCGCTCGCCCGTCAGGTCGTTCATCAGCGCCGCGTTCACGCCGAGCAGCGAGGGCTGGCCGTCGGTGTAGACCTTGCCCTTCTCCGCGGGCAGCAGGCCGGCGATGGCGCGCAGCAGAGTGGACTTCCCGGAGCCGTTGGAGCCGATCAGGCCGATCGCCTCGCCGCGGTACGCCGTGAAGGAGACGCCCTTGACGGCGTGCACCTTGCGCACCCCGCGCTCCTCACCGCCGCGCTTGGCGATGCGGCTGAGCGCGGCCGTGGCACTGCCCTTGCCGGTCTTGGCGCCGTTCACCCGGTAGACGATGTGCAGCTCGTCCGCGATGACGGTGGGGATGTGGGAGTCGGTTCTCGTCTCAGCCACGGCCGTACCTCTCTTCCGCCTTCCAGAAGTACACGAAGCCGCCGAGGGCGACGAGGACCGCCCAGCCGCAGGCGACGGCCCAGACGTGCGGAGGCAGGTTCTCGGAGCCGTAGCCGTCGATCAGCGCGAAGCGCATCAGGTCCATGTAGATGGCCGCCGGGTTCCACTGGAGGACGTCGGCGATCCAGGCGGGCTTGTCCTTCAGCATCTCCGGAATGGAGAACATGACGCCGGACGCGTACATCCAGGTGCGCATCACGAACGGCATGAGCTGGGCGAGGTCGGGGGTCTTGGACCCCATCCGCGCCATGATCATCGCGAGGCCGGTGTTGAAGAGGAACTGCAGGACGAGGACCGGGACGATCAGCAGCCACGACAGCCGCGGGTAGCTGCCGAAGCCGACCGCCACCAGGAACAGCACGATCATCGAGAAGAGCAGCTGCTGGAGCTGCTGCAGCGAGAACGAGACGGGCAGCGCGGCGCGCGGGAAGTGCAGCGCCCGCACCAGGCCGAGGTTGCCCGAGATGGCCCGCACACCGGCCGTCACCGAGCTCTGGGTGAAGGTGAAGACGAAGACACCGGTCACCAGGAACGGGATGTACACCTCGCGGGACATCCCGCGGTCGGCCTCCAGGATCAGGCCGAAGATCAGGAAGTACACGAGCGCGTTCAGCAGTGGAGTCGCCACCTGCCACAGCTGGCCGAGCTTGGCCTGGCTGTACTGGGCGGTGAGCTTCGCCTGCGAGAAGGCGAGGATGAAGTGACGGCGTCCCCAGAGCTGGCGGACGTACTCGACGAGTCCGGGCCGGGCACCGCTCACCGCGAGCCCGTACTTGGTGGCCAGCTCGCCCGCGGAGAGCCCGTCATCGGGTGACGGCCGGTCGCTCACCGCGACCGTGCCGTCATGCGTTGTCTCACTCACAAGTGGAAACTTTCGTCCTCAAAAGTGCGCAGCCTGGTCGGGCCCAGTCACCAGCCAGCCAGGGACCGGGTACGGGCCGAATGCTCTCAGATATCGAGCTTGTCAGATGACGGGAGGTCGGCCCAGTCGGGTCAGCCGCCACACCGTACGCCACTTCATGGGGCGGCGGGGTCCGCACGGGCTGGTCCAGCCCTCCTTGAAACCGCCGAACCACGCCCGCAGAGCCGGTCCCGAGGGACGCCGGACCAGCGTCAGGAGCATCCACACCCCGAGGTAGACCGGGACCAGGAGCGCGGGGAGGTTGCGGCGGGCCAGCCAGACGCGGTTGCGGGCCACCATGCGGTGGTAGACCGCGTGCCGGGAGGGCGCGGTCGTGGGGTGGTACAGCACCATGTCGGACCGGTAGTCGATCATCCAGCCCGCGTCGAGGGCCCGCCATGCCAGGTCGGTTTCCTCGTGGGCGTAGAAGAACTCCTCCGGGAGCCCGCCGACTTCGGCCAGGACCTTCGTGCGGACGGCGTTGGCGCCGCCGAGGAAGGTGGTGACGCGGGAGCTGCGCATCGGGTCGGCGGCGCGCAGCCGGGGCACGTGCCGGCGCTGGGTCTCGCCGGTCTCGGGGTCGGCGATCCGGAAGCTGATGATGCCGAGCCGCGGGTCGGCCTCGAAGGCACGACGGCACAGTTCTGCGGTGTCGTACTGGGCCAGGAGGCCGTCGTCGTCCAGGAAGAGCAGGACGTCGACGTCGGTGCCGCCGGGGCCGAAGGCCTCGATGCCGACGTTGCGGCCGCCGGGGATGCCGAGGTTCTCGGGCAGCTCGACGGTGCGGACGCCCGCGGGGACGTCCGGGACGGGCGAGCCGTTGCCGACCACGACGACCTCGACCGGGTCGCCGTCCTGCTTGGCGACCGAGTCGAGGAGGGCGCGGAGCTCGTCGGGGCGGTTGCCCATCGTGATGATGACCGCGCCGACCTTCATGGGCGTGCTCACTTCAGCCTGCTCGAGGCGAGGATGGACACCAGGTGCAGCAGGGTCTGCAGGACCGCGATACCCGCGAGCACGGCGACGCCGAGCCGGGAGAAGAACAGGTCGCCCCGGACCGTGTCCAGGACGGCCAGGGCCAGGATGAGCAGGGAGGCCTCGACCCCGAGGACGAGCCGGTGGAACTTCAGCGCCGCGGCGGCCCTGCGGGCCAGCGCCATGCCGGAGGAACGCGGCTCGGAGGCCGACTCCTGGACGGGCGGCTTGCCCGTCTGGTGCCGGGCGACGCCGACGAGGTCGGTCTCGGCCTTGATCAGGATGGCGCCGAGGGCGGCCAGGGTGCCGAGGAAGGCCCACAGCCAGTCGATCCGCCCGGAGCCCCACAGGTCGGCGGCGCGCAGACCGAAGCCGACCAGGACCGCGGCGTCGCACAGGTAGGCGCCGACGCGGTCCACGTAGACCCCGGCGATCGAGAACTGCTTGCGCCAGCGGGCGATCTCGCCGTCGACGCAGTCGAACAGCAGGTACAGCTGGACCATCAGGACGCCGAGGACGGCGCCCGGTATCCCCGGCACCAGCAGGGCCGGGGCGGCGAGGACGCCGAAGACGGTCATGAGGTAGGTCAGCTGGTTGGGCGTGACCCGGGTGTTCACCAGGTGCCGGTCGATGCGCAGCGAGATCTCGCGCATGTAGAGCCGGCCGGCCCAGTGTTCGCCGCTCCGCCGGTCCTTGACACCCGGGGGGTGCACGACCGGGCGGAGCTCAGCTACCGATGGCTTTTGCATAGTCGGCGTATGCGTCCCTGATCTGGTCGGTGGTCAGGTCGAGGTGTTCGAGGATCGTGTAGCGGCCGGGCCGGGTCTGCGGGGCGAACTCCACGACCCGCACGAACTCGTCCGCGGTGAAGCCGATCTCCTCCGGCGTCACCGGCAGTCCGTGCCGGCGCAGCACCTCGGCCATGTAGGCGGACTCGTCGCGGGCACCGCGCAGGTGCATCGCGAAGGCCGCGCCGAGGCCGCACTGCTCGCCGTGGCTCGCCGCGCGCTTGGGGAAGAGGAGGTCGAAGCCGTGGTTGATCTCGTGGCAGGCGCCGGAGGCCGGGCGGGAGTCGCCCGCGACCGACATGGAGATCCCGGTGAGGACGAGTCCCTCCGCCAGCACCTGGAGGAAGGCGTCGTCGCCGACGCCGCCCGGGTGCCGCAGTACGGCCTCGCCCGCCTGGCGGGCCATCGCGGCCGCGAGGCCGTCGATCTGCTCGCCCTTCTCCCGGTGGGCCAGCTCCCAGTCCGCGACCGCGGAGATGTTGGACAGGGCGTCGCCGATGCCGGAGCGCACGAAGCGGACCGGGGCCTCACGGATCACGTCGAGGTCGATGACGACCGCGATCGGGTTCGGCACACCGTAGGAGCCGCGGCCCGCGTCGTTGTCGAGGGTCGCGACCGGCGAGCACAGACCGTCGTGCGAGAGGTTCGTGGCGACGGCGACCAGCGGGAGGCCGATGCGGGCCGCGGCGAACTTCGCGCAGTCGATGATCTTGCCGCCGCCCAGGCCCACGACCGCGTCGTAGTGCCCGGACTTCATGGCGTCCGCGAGCTTGATCGCGTCGTCCAGGGTGCCGCCGCCGACCTCGTACCAGGTCGCGCCCGGCAGTGCCGGGGCGAGCCGCTCGCGCAGCTTCGCCCCGGAGCCGCCGCTGATCGCGACGGCGAGCTTGCCGGAGTGCGAGATCCGCTGGTCGGCGAGGACGCTCGCCAGGTCGTCCAGGGCGCCCGGACGGATGTCGACGACGACCGGCGAGGGGATGAGCCTCGTCAGTACTGGCACGCGATCTCACGTCCCTTGGCGAGGTCGTCGTGGTTGTCGATCTCGACCCACTTGACGTCACCGATGGGCGCGACGTCGATGCGGAAGCCGCGGTTGACGAGCTCCTGGTAGCCGTGCTCGTAGAACTGCTGCGGGTCCGTCTCGAAGACCGTCTTCAGCGCGTCCGCGAGCTCGTCGGCGGCCTCGCCCTCGATGAGGGTGACGCCGATGTACTCACCGGTGGCCTCGGCCGGGTCCATGAGCTTGGTGATCTTCGTCATGCCGCCCTCGGGGCCGACGACGACCTTCATCTCCTCGTCGGCGAGGGACTTCACCGTGTCGAGGGCCAGGATGATCTTCTTGCCGTCGCCGCGGGCGGCCAGCAGCGTCTTCTCGACGGAGACCGGGTGCACGGTGTCGCCGTTGGCGAGGATCACCGAGTGCTTGATGGCGTCACGGCCGCACCAGAGGGAGTAGGCGTTGTTCCACTCCTCGGCCTTGTCGTTGTCGATGAGGGTGATCTTGACGCCGTACTTCTGCTCCAGCGCCTCGCGGCGCTCGTAGACGGCCTCCTTGCGGTACCCGACGATGATCGCGACCTCGGTCAGGCCGATCTCGGCGAAGTTGCCGAGGGTCAGGTCCAGGACGGTGAGGCTGTCCTCGTTCCCCTCGGGACCGACCGGCACCAGGGCCTTGGGCAGGGTGTCGGTGTAGGGGCGAAGACGGCGTCCGGCGCCGGCCGCCAGCACGAGGCCGATCATGCGGGTTCTCCTTCATCGTGTACGGCGGGTGCATGGGAGGACACCCAGAAGCGGATGCTCTCGAAGAGCACCACGAGTGCCACGGCCACGGCGACAGCCGTGAGCGCGACCTTGAAATCAGTGGCGGCGAGCAGCGCGGCCAGGACGGTGACCAGCAACGTCCTGCCCTCGTGCCCGCCGATCGCCCGCACCAGCCAGTGCGGGGGCGCGCCGGCGTTGCCGCGGATGCGGTACACCGTGTCGTAGTGATGGTAGGCGACCGCCGCCACCAGCCCGAAAGCTGCCGGAAGGGCTCCGTTCACGTCGGCCTTGACCGCCAGTACCAGCACGGTGCCGTATTCGGCCGCCCGGTAGAACGGCGGAACCAGCCAGTCCAGAGCGCCTTTCAGGGGTCGCTGGAGGGCCGCGGGCGACAGCAGTACGTAGCCGGCGGCGCCGAGGACGGGCCACCAGCTGCCGTACGGGGCGAGTGTGGCGCAGAGCACGACGAGGACGCCGGCCACGAGGGCGACGACCGCCGGGCCGCGGAGCGGGACCCGGCGGGTGAGCCGCGTCAGCAGCTCGGCGAGCGGGCCGGAATCCGTCAGGTCGGCGAGCGCCCCGGCGGCGCGGTCCGTGCGCTGCGCCTTGCGCGTGAGCGAGCGCAGGACGCGGCCGGCCGTGGTGTACGCCGCCGCGAACGCGCAGCCTGCGAGCAGGACGTAGAACGTGATGCGGGGGATGGTCAGTGCCGTCAGCACGGCGATCATGGCCCAGCGCTCGCCGATGGGCAGAACGATCATCCGGCGCAGCCACACCGTCCAGCCGACGCTGTCGAGCTTGTCGGAGAGGGCGGCGGTGGGGCTGGTGTTGGCGGTGGCGTCGTGGTTCGCCTCGTTGAACGAGAAGTCGACGACGTGCCGGCAGGTCTGCAGCACCATGGCGCCCAGGGCGAGTGCCCACACGTCGTCCCCGCCGCGGGCCGCGCCGAGGGCGAGGCCCGCGTAGTACGCGTACTCCTTGGCGCGGTCGAAGGTCGCGTCGAGCCAGGCGCCGAGCGTCGAGTACTGCAGGGAGTAGCGGGCGAGCTGCCCGTCCGTGCAGTCGAGGACGAAGGAGAGGAGGAGGAGCACGCCCGCGGCGACGAAGCCGGTGCGGCTGCCGGTGGCAGCGCAGCCCGCCGCGATCAGCGCGGTGAGGAGCGAGGCCGTGGTGACCTGGTTGGGGGTCAGGCCGCGGCGGGCGCACCAGCGGGCGATGTAGCGCGAGTACGGGCTGATGAAGTGGGTGGTGAAGAACCCGTCGCGGGACTTCACGGCGGTGCGCAGGCGCACGGCCTCGTCGTCGACGCAGGAGACGGCCTGCCGCGCCTCGTTGCGAGCCTGCGGGTCGGCGGGGACGGCGGCGACGAGCGTGCCGAGCTCGGGCCGGTGGACCGGGACGCCGTCGGCGTCCAGGGATGCCGTGACGCGGTCGGCGAGGTCTTCGACGACGACGGTGGCGCCGCCGCCCGTGGCCGAGCTCTCGCGGGCCACCGCGCGGGTCAGGGCCTGCCGGGCGCCGGGCTGCGCGGTGACGGCGCCGGGCAGTGCGGCGGCCGGGAAGCGCGGGTCGGTGAGGCCGAGGCGCAGCGCGTGCAGGTGGCCCACGAAGCGGGAGTCGACGATCGCCACCCGCTGGTTCGCGGGCACTTGGGCGAGGAGCGTCTCGGTGTCACCGGCGTCCGAGGCGACCCGCACGTCGAACCCGAGCGTCCGCAGATCGCCTTCGAGCGACGATCCGGGGACCGGCTGGCCGGTGAGGATGGCGGTCGACAGACGAACTCACTCCCTGGGTGCCGACGCGTCCGCGCCGGGCATGTGCGTGGTGGGGTGGCCCTGCGCCTGAGGCGGCGGGCGGCATGTCGGCTGAGGCTATCGGATGGATGGAAGCGGGCGTTCACCGCCCGTTCACGGCCCGATCACCCGGTACGGGCGGCCGCCTCGCCGCGATCATCATCGGTGATCCGGGGCCCGCGCCACAAACCGCGGCCCCAGACCGGCGCATTCACGGCATCGCGCTCGGTCCCCGGCGCACCGGGGCGCAACGGGGCGCATCGCGGCGAGCGGGACGGGGAGCACCGGCGGCCGGCACGGGACCGGCATAGGGTGGGCGTCCATGACATGGCTGATCACAGGCGGAGCTGGATACATCGGGGCGCACGTGGCGCGGGCGATGACGGAGGCCGGGGAGCGCGTGGTCGTCCTGGACGACCTGTCGGCCGGAGTGCCGGGACGGCTGCCCGGGGACATCCGGCTGGTGCAGGGGTCGTCGCTGGACGGCGGGCTGCTGAAGCGGGTGCTCGCCGAGCACGCCGTGACCGGTGTGGTGCATCTGGCGGCGCGCAAGCAGGTCGGTGAGTCCGTCGCGCAGCCGACGCGCTACTACCAGGAGAACGTGGGCGGTCTCGCGACGCTGCTGGAGGCGGCCGCCGGGGCGGGCGTCGAGCGGTTCGTCTTCTCCTCGTCCGCCGCCGTGTACGGAAATCCGGACGTGGACCTCATCACCGAGGACACCCCCTGTGCGCCGATGAGCCCGTACGGCGAGACGAAGCTCGCCGGGGAGTGGCTGGTGCGGGCAGCGGGCCGGGCGCACGGCATGGCGACCGTGTGCCTGCGCTACTTCAACGTGGCGGGGGCGGTGACTCCCGAGCTCGCGGACACCGGTGTCTTCAACGTGATCCCGATGGTCTTCGACCGGCTGACCCGCGGTGAGGCTCCCCGGATCTTCGGCGACGACTACCCGACGCCGGACGGCACGTGCGTGCGCGACTACATCCACGTCGCCGACCTGGCGGACGCGCATCTCGCGGCGGCCCGGCGGCTCGCCGGCGGTGCCACGGGAGACCTGACGGTCAACGTCGGCCGCGGCGAGGGTGTTTCGGTTCGCGAACTCCTGACGCTGATCGGCGAGGTGAGCGGCGACACCCGGCCCGCGCTCGTGGAGCCGCGCCGTCCCGGCGACGCCCCGCGCGCCGTCGCCTCGGCGGCCCTGGCCGGCCGCGAGCTGGGCTGGAGCGCGCGCCGAGGGGTGCGCGAGATGGTCGAGTCGGCCTGGCAGGGGTGGCGGCTGCACCAGGGGGCGACCACGGGGAGCTGACCGTCCGGCGCTCTGACCTGCGGAACGTTTCCGCAGGTCAGGGAGTATGACAACGGTGTTCAGTGCCGCGTTGCCTCATACCCCCTGCCCGTAGTTGACTGGGCTTTCGGCGCACACATCGGAGGGCGGCTTTCATGGGGGCAGGGCACGACCACGGACACGCGCACGGCGCGCCGCCCACCGGGACGGCGGCGGCGGCGTACCGCGGCAGGCTCCGGGTCGCGTTGTCGATCACGCTCACCGTGATGGTGGTGGAGGTCGTCGGCGGGACGCTCGCCGATTCGCTCGCGCTCATCGCGGACGCGGCCCACATGGCGACGGACGCGCTCGGCCTCGGCATGGCGCTGCTCGCCATCCACTTCGCCAATCTGCCGCCGAGCGGCAACCGCACGTACGGGCTGGCGCGCGCCGAGATCCTCGCCGCGCTCGCCAACTGCCTGCTGCTGCTCGGCGTGGGCGGCTACGTCCTGTACGAGGCCGTGCAGCGCTTCATGACGCCCGCCGCCACCGAGGGCGGGCTGACCGTCGTGTTCGGTCTGATCGGCCTGGTCGCGAACATGATCTCGCTGACGCTCCTGGTGCGGGGCCAGAAGGAGAGCCTCAACGTGCGGGGCGCGTTCCTGGAGGTCGCCGCGGACGCGCTGGGCTCGCTCGCCGTGCTGATTTCGGCCGTCGTCATCCTGACGACCGGCTGGCAGGCGGCCGACCCGATCGCCTCGCTCGTCATCGGCCTGATGATCGTCCCGCGTACCTGGAAGCTGCTGCGCGAAACGCTCGACGTGCTGCTGGAGGCGGCGCCCAAGGGGGTCGACGTGGCGGAGGTGCGGGCGCACATCCTCGCGCTGCCCGGGGTCGAGGACGTCCACGACCTGCACGCCTGGACCATCACCTCCGGCATGCCGGTGCTGTCCGCCCATGTCGTCGTCAGCGGCGACACCCTCAGCGCCATCGGCCACGAGAAGATGCTCCACGAGCTCCAGGGCTGCCTTGGCGTCCACTTCGACGTGGAGCACTGCACCTTCCAGCTGGAGCCCAGCGGGCACGCCGAGCACGAGGCGCGGCTCTGCCACTGACGCATCGCGGTGCGGGGGTACCGGTCGAACACATGACGCCCCCCGGCGCGGACGGTTCCCCCGGGGGACATGCGGGGACGCCGTGAGTGCCCGGAGTGCCGGTTTCGTACGGCAGACTTGGGCCTCGAAGACCGATGCGAAGGATGGGTATGCCGATCACACCAGCCACCGCGACGCACAGTTCGTCGAACGGCACCGCTGAACCGATCTTGCTCGAGCTGGTCGACGAGGACGGGGCGACGATCGGTACGGCGGAGAAGCTCGCCGCGCACCAGCCGCCCGGACAGCTGCACCGGGCGTTCTCCGTCTTCCTCTTCGACGAGCGCGGCCGGCTGCTGCTCCAGCGGCGCGCCCTCGGCAAGTACCACTCCCCCGGGGTCTGGTCCAACACGTGCTGCGGTCACCCCTATCCGGGCGAGTCCCCCTTCGCGGCCGCGGCCCGGCGCACCCATGAGGAACTCGGGGTGTCCCCGTCGCTGCTCGGCGAGGCGGGCACGGTCCGCTACAACCACCCGGACCCGGAGTCGGGCCTGGTGGAGCAGGAGTACAACCACCTCTTCGTGGGGCTGGTCCAGTCCCCGCCGCGTCCCGACCCGCAGGAGGTCGCTTCGACCGTCTACGTGAGCGCGGGTGAGCTGGCGGAGCGGCACGCGAGGGACCCGTTCTCCGCGTGGTTCATGACGGTCCTGGACGCGGCGCGTCCGGCGGTGCGCGAGCTCACGGGCCCGTCCGCCGGCTGGTGAGGTCCGTCATCCGGCGGTCTGCTTGAGGGGCAGCGCGGCCCAGATCACCTTGCCGCCGCTCGCCGTGTGCTCGACGTCGCAGACGCCGCCCGCCTCTTTGGTGACCTCCCGCACGAGCAGCAGACCGCGGCCTCCGGTCTGCCCGTGGTCGGCCTCCAGGGCGGTCGGGCGGTAGGGGTGGTTGTCCTCGACCGAGACCCGCACCCACTCGGCGCCCACCGCGACCTCCACGGCGAGGGTCGGCGAGAGCAGCGCCGCGTGCCGCACCGCGTTGGTGACCAGCTCGGAGACGATCAGCAGCAGTCCCTGGACCAGGTCCTCCGAGACCGGCACACCCTGGCGGACGAGCAGGTCGCGGACGGCGTGCCGGGCCTGCGGGACCGAGGCGTCCACGGCGGGGGCGGTGAACCGCCACACCCCCTCGTACGGCAGCGGTCCGGGGGGTCTCCGGTCGGCCGGCACTTCCTCGCCGCCTTCCGGGCGTGAGCCGGACACCCGCCCGCCGTCGTCCATCGTCCGGTCGCCACCCCTGCGCTCGATTGTCACCACACGTCGAGTGTTGGTAACGCGCTGCTTCGTACCGGATGACTGAACACAAGTCAGCGGGTATCGACGTCTTATGACTGGATGTGTCCGGTCTTGTCGGTCGCTGGATTGTTCCTGTCGCGACTGTGCCGCCTTCGGGAACTATTCGGGTTGTACGGGTTCGCCGCCGGGCTCGTCCCCTTCGTCCCTGCGGCGCGGGCGCACCCCTTCCCGGTCGACGGGGTGACGGTCCCGATAGCATCCGCCGCATGGAGCCCCAGCTGCTGCACGGCGTCGCCGACGGCGTCGCCACCGTCGTCATCCACCACCCGGCCAAGCGCAACGCCATGACGTCGGGGATGTGGCGGGCGCTGCCGCCGCTGCTCGACGCGCTGGCCGCCGACCCCGCCGTGCACGCGCTGGTGCTGACGGGCGAGGGCGGGACGTTCTGCGCCGGGGCCGACATCTCGACGCTGCGGGTTTCGCCCGACGAGGCGCAGGGGCTCGCCGTGCGCGCCGAGGAGGCGCTCGCGGCGTTCCCGAAGCCGACGCTGGCTGCGGTGCGCGGGTACTGCGTGGGCGGCGGATCCCAGCTCGCGGCGGCGTGCGATCTGCGGTTCGCGGAGGAGGGCTCGCTGTTCGGGGTGACTCCGGCGAAGCTCGGGATCGTCTATCCGGCCTCGTCCACCCGGCGGCTGGTTTCCCTTGTGGGGCCCGCCACGGCCAAGTACCTGCTGTTCTCCGGGGAGTTGATCGACACGGAGCGGGCGCTGCGCACGGGACTGCTGGACGAGGTGCTGCCGGAGGGCGGACTCGACAAGCGGGTCGCGGAGTTCACCCGCGTCCTGGCCACGCGCTCGCAGCTGACGCAGGCCGCGGCCAAGGAGTTCGCGGACGGGCGCACCGACCGGGACGCGTACTGGGCCGGCCGGGCGCGCGGCAGCGGCGACACCGGGGAAGGGGTTGCCGCCTTCCTGGAGCGCAGGCAGCCGCGTTTCACCTGGACCGTCGGCGAGGCGGGCCCTCACAGCAGCTGACGGCGCGCCCCGGCCGGACCGCCCCGGGATTCCCTGTCAGGGGGCGGGCGGGGGACGGAAGCGGCGCCGGTACTCGGCGGGTGCCGCGCCGAGGGCCTTCACGAAGGAGCGGCGCATCGCCTCCGGAGTGCCGTAGCCGCAGGTGCGGGAGATCTCCTCGATCCCGTCGGTGGTGTCCTCCAGCAGGCGCCTGGCGTGTTCGAGCCTGGTCCGCCCGACGAACCGGCCGGGTGTCACGCCGGTCTCGGCCCGGAAGGCGCGGGCGAAGTGCCGGGGCGAGAGACGGGCACGGGCGGCGAGTGCCTCCACGCCCAGGTCGCCCCCGGGGTGCTCGGTGATCCACTGCTGGACCTCGCGCAGGGGTGCGCGCTGGGCGGTCTGCGCGGCGAGCTGGGCGCTGAACTGGGCCTGGTTGCCCGGGCGGCGCAGGAACACGACCAGGCCGCGGGCGACGGCCAGCGCGGTCTCCCGGCCGCGGTCCTCCTCCACCAGCGCCAGCGCCAGGTCGATGCCCGCCGTGACACCGGCCGAGGTCGCGATGTGTCCGTCGCGGACGTAGACGGGGTCGGGCTCGACCTCGACGGCCGGGTGGTCGCGGGCGAGCTTGTCGCAGAACGCCCAGTGGGTGGTGGCGCGGCGGCCGTCCAGCAGCCCGGCGCCGGCCAGCAGCAGGGCACCCGTGCACACCGAGACCAGGCGCTCGGCGCGCGGTCCGTGCTCGCGCAGCCAGTCGACGAGGGCGGGCGCCGGGCTCCTGGTGCCCCGGCCGCCGGGGACGAGCAGGGTGTGCGGGACGGGGGCACCGTGCAGCGCCCGGTCCGGCACGAGGGTCAGACCGCTGGAGGTGCGCACAGGGGCGCCGTCCAGGGAGGCGGTGGTGATGCGGTACGTGCCCCCGGCCGCCGCGAACACCTCCACGGGGCCGCTGACGTCGAGGCTCTGCACGTCGTCGAAGAGGACGACCAGAACGGTGCTCATGGCGTCGAGTGTCGGCACGCGGTGGCACGTCCGCAATGACGAGCACCCCACCTTTCCTGCCATCGGAGGTCCGGCGGTTCCTCGCGTACCGACCAGTCGGTAAGGTGCCGGGCATGACCTCTCCCCTGCCGGAGCGCGCCGGGCGGCGCTGCCACAACGTCCTGAACCCACTGCACTCGACGCACTACTTCTCCCCGGACCTCGGCCGGGAGATGGCCGCGATCGGACTCGGCAACGAGAGGGGCGCCTACTTCGCCGCGCGCTCCGCCGCCATGGGCGCGGTCGGTGCGGGGACGGTCACGGCGACGTTCTACAACTTCCGTCACGAACTCGTGGCCGAGCACGTGCCCGGGGTGTGGCGGACCGCGTCCCCGGACGCCGTCCTGGCGGCACGCACGCGTGCCGTCGACGCGACGCTGCGGCGGCTGCTCGGCGAGGAGCTGATCGCCTCCGAGGAAGTGGCCGAGGCGGCGGAGCTCGCGCTGCGGGCCGCCGAGGCGTGCACGAGGACGGCACGCCCCCTGTACGCCGCGCACGCCGACCTGCCCGTACCCGAGGAACCGCACCTGGCGCTCTGGCACGCGGCCACACTGCTGCGCGAACACCGCGGCGACGGTCACCTCGCCGTGCTGCTCGCTGCGGAACTCGATCCCGTCGAGGCGCTGGTGAGCCACACCGCAACCGGCAAGGGCATGGCCCCCAGGTGGGCGCTGGGCACCCGGGGCTGGTCGCGGGAGGACTGGGAGGCGGCGGCCAACCGGCTGCGGGAGCGCGGACTGCTCGACGCGAAGGGCGAGTTGACCGAGGTCGGCACGGCCCTGCGGCAGTCGGTCGAGGCCGACACGGACCGGCTGGACCTGGCCCCGTACACCCACCTGGGGGCGGCGGGCGTCGAGCGGCTCACGGAGCTGGCGAAGGGACTGCTGATCACGGCCCTGGGGAACGGCGCGTTCCCCGAAGGCATGATCGGCAAGGACTGAGGTAGACGTATGTCACCCGGCCTCGTCGAACTGACGGGAGTCCACGTGCCGGGAGACGAAAGGGGAAGCGCGTGTTTCGTGCGATCGCAGACGTGTTGCGCCAGATCGGTGGAGCCGTCGCCACGGTGGTGACCCTGCCGTTCCGGGCGGTGGCCCGGTTGTTCGGCGGTGCCTCGCACTCCGCTCGCAAGGCCTGAGCGCGGCCCCGGGCCGCACGGCCCGTCCACCCGAACCGGCCCGGGAGCCGGACGCGTCGCACGCGTCCGGCTCCCGGCGCGTTGCGGGGCCGCCCTGATCCCCCGGTGTCGGTGTCACCTGCCACAATTGCCGCGCAACCCCAGTGGAGAAGGCGGTACGGGATCGTGACGACACCCCTCGTAGGGTCCATCGAAGGCAGGATCGCCGAGGAACTCGGCGTACGGGAGCGGCAGGTCAAGGCCGCGGTCGACTTGCTCGACGGCGGCTCGACGGTGCCCTTCATCGCCCGCTACCGCAAGGAAGCGACCGAGATGCTCGACGATGCGCAGCTGCGCACGCTCGAGGAGCGGCTGCGCTATCTGCGGGAGCTGGAGGAGCGCCGCACGGCGATCCTCGAATCGGTGCGCGAGCAGGGCAGACTCACCGAGGAGCTGGAGGCGCGGATCCGCGGCGCCGAGACCAAGGCACGCCTCGAGGACATCTACCTGCCCTTCAAACCGAAGCGGCGCACCAAGGCGCAGACCGCCCGCGAGGCGGGGCTCGAGCCGCTGGCCGAGAGCCTGCTCAAGGACCCCTCGGCCGAGCCGCTCGCCGCCGCCGCGGCCTTCGTCGACGCCGGCAGGGGCGTCGCCGACGCACAGGCCGCGCTGGACGGCGCCCGCGCCATCCTCACCGAGCGGTTCTCGGAGGACGCCGACCTGATCGGCGAGCTGCGCGAGCGCATGTGGGTGCGCGGCCGGCTGGTCGCCCGGGTCCGGGAGGGCAGGGAGGAGGCCGGCGCCAAGTTCGCCGACTACTTCGACTTCGCCGAGCCGTTCACGAAGCTGCCCTCGCACCGAGTCCTCGCCATGCTGCGCGGCGAGAAGGAGGAGGTGCTGGACCTCGTCCTGGAACCGGAGGAGCCGTCCGAGCAGCCAGGACCGTCCACGTACGAGGGGATCGTCGCCCGGCGCTTCGGGATCGCCGACCGGGGCCGCCCGGGTGACAAGTGGCTGACGGACACGGTCCGCTGGGCCTGGCGCACTCGTCTTCTCGTCCACCTCGGCGTCGACCTGCGACTGCGGCTGCGGACGGCCGCAGAGGACGAGGCGGTCAACGTGTTCGCGGCGAACCTGCGGGACCTGCTGCTCGCCGCCCCGGCGGGCACGCGCGCGACCCTGGGGCTCGACCCCGGGTTCCGTACGGGCGTCAAGGTGGCCGTGGTCGACGCGACCGGCAAGGTCGTCGCCACGGATGTCATCCACCCGCACGTCCCGGCGAACCGGTGGGACGAGGCCGTCGCCAAACTGGCCCGGCTGGCCAGGGAGCACGCTGTCGAGCTGATCTCCATCGGCAACGGCACGGCCTCCCGCGAGACGGACAAGCTCGCCGCCGACCTCATCGCGAAGCACCCCGAGCTGAACCTCACCAAGGTGATGGTCTCCGAGGCGGGCGCGTCCGTGTACTCGGCGTCCGCGTTCGCCTCGCAGGAGCTGCCCGGCATGGACGTGTCGCTGCGCGGGGCCGTCTCCATCGCCCGCCGGCTCCAGGACCCGCTGGCCGAGCTGGTGAAGATCGACCCGAAGTCGATCGGCGTCGGGCAGTACCAGCACGACCTGTCCGAGGTGAAGCTGTCGCGCTCGCTCGACGCGGTGGTCGAGGACTGCGTGAACGGCGTGGGCGTCGACGTGAACACGGCCTCGGCGCCGCTGCTCGCCCGGGTCTCCGGCATCACCTCGGGCCTCGCCGAGAACATCGTGGCCCACCGCGACGCGAACGGCCCCTTCAGGTCCCGTACGGCGCTGAAGGACGTGGCCCGGCTGGGTCCCAAGGCGTACGAGCAGTGCGCGGGCTTCCTGCGGATCCGCGGCGGGGACGACCCGCTGGACGCGTCCAGCGTGCACCCCGAGGCGTATCCGGTGGTCCGGCGCATGGGGAAGACGGCGGGGAACGGCGTCGCGTCGCTGATCGGCAACACGGGCGTGCTGCGTTCGCTGAAGCCGGCCGACTTCGTGGACGACAAGTTCGGTCTGCCGACCGTGACGGACATCCTCAGGGAGCTGGAGAAGCCGGGGCGCGACCCGCGGCCCGCCTTCAGGACGGCGACCTTCAAGGAGGGCGTCGAGAAGCTCACCGACCTGTCGTCGGGCATGGTGCTGGAGGGCGTCGTCACGAACGTCGCGGCCTTCGGTGCCTTCGTGGACGTGGGCGTCCACCAGGACGGTCTGGTGCACGTCTCGGCGATGTCGAGGACGTTCGTCAAGGACCCGCGGGACGTGGTGAAGCCGGGAGACATCGTCAGGGTGAAGGTGCTCGACGTCGACCTCCCGCGCAAGCGGATCGCGCTGACGCTTCGGCTGGACGACGAGGCGGCGCCCCAGGACCAGCCGCAGGAGGGCGGGCGTCCCCAGCGTGCGGGCCGGCCGCCCCGGCAGCGGCAGCAGCAGCCGCGTCAGGGCCGCGGGGGTGGCGCGGGCGGCGGGTCCCGCCAGGCGGCCGCGCCCGGCAACAGCGCGATGGCGGACGCCCTGCGGCGAGCGGGTCTGGCGGACCCCGAGCGGGGCCGCTGACGTCCGGTGCCGGGCCGTCCGGAGGCGGGCGGGCCGGCACCGGTGGCGGGCGCCGTCCGGAGTGGGCGGGCCGGCTCCGGGTCGGGACTCACGGCCCTCTCCCGGTTACTCCCGGGGAGGGGGCCGGTCAGCGCCTTTCGGTGACCTTGCCGTCGGCCACTTCGAGACGACGGGTCGTGCTGACCGCGTCCAGCATCCGGCGGTCGTGGGTGACCAGGAGCAGCGTGCCCTCGTACGACTCCAGGGCCGACTCGAGCTGCTCGATGGCCGGCAGGTCGAGGTGGTTGGTCGGCTCGTCCAGGACCAGGAGGTTCACGCCGCGGCCCTGGAGCAGCGCCAGCGCCGAGCGGGTGCGCTCGCCCGGTGAGAGGGAGGCCGCGGGGCGCAGGACGTGGTGCGACTTGAGGCCGAACTTGGCGAGCAGGGTGCGCACTTCGGCGGGTTCGGTGTCCGGGACGGCCGCGCCGAAGGCATCGAGCAGGGACTCGGAGCCGTGGAACAGCTTGCGGGCCTGGTCGACCTCCCCGACGACCACGCCGGAGCCGAGGGCCGCGTGCCCCGCGTCCAGCGGGACCCGGCCCAGCAGGGCGCCGAGCAGCGTCGACTTGCCCGCGCCGTTCGCTCCGGTGACGGCGACCCGGTCCGCCCAGTCGATCTGGAGCGTCGCGGGCCCGAACGTGAAGTCGCCGCGCCGCACTTCGGCGTCCCGCAGCGTGGCGACGACCGCGCCCGACCGGGGTGCCGCCGCGATCTCCATGCGCAGCTCCCACTCCTTGCGGGGCTCGTCTACGGTGTCCAGCCGCTCGATCATGCGCTGGGTCTGGCGGGCCTTCGCGGCCTGCTTCTCGCTGGCCTCGCTGCGGAACTTGCGGCCGATCTTGTCGTTGTCGTTGTTCGCCTTGCGCCGGGCGTTCTTGACGCCCTTGTCCATCCAGGAGCGCTGCATCTGGGCGCGCCCTTCGAGCGCCGACCTCTTGTCGGCGTACTCGTCGTAGTCCTCGCGGGCGTGCCGGCGGGCGGTCTCGCGCTCTTCGAGGTAGGCCTCGTAGCCGCCGCCGTACAGGGTGATCTCCTGCTGCGCGAGGTCGAGTTCGAGCACCTTGGTGACGGTGCGGCTGAGGAACTCGCGGTCGTGGCTGACGACGACGGTGCCCGCGCGCAGGCCGCTCACGAAGCGTTCGAGCCGTTCCAGGCCGTCCAGGTCCAGGTCGTTGGTGGGCTCGTCGAGCAGGAACACGTCGTAGCGGGACAGGAGCAGCGAGGCGAGGCCCGCGCGGGCGGCCTGGCCGCCGGACAGGGACGTCATCGGCTGGTCGAGTCCGACGCCGAGCCCGAGGGAGTCGGCGACCTCCTCGGCCCGCTCGTCGAGGTCGGCGCCGCCGAGGCCCAGCCACTGCTCCAGGCTGGTGCCGTACGCGTCGTCGGCGCCCGGCGCCCCGTCCACCAGGGCCTGGGTGGCCTCGTCCATCGCCCGCTGCGCCTCGGCCACGCCCGTACGGCGGGCCAGGAAGTCCCGTACGGTCTCGCCCGGCCGGCGCTCCGGCTCCTGCGGCAGGTGCCCGACGGACGCGCCGGGCGGGGACAGCCGCAGTTCCCCCTCCTCCGGGGTGAGCAGCCCGGCGAGCAGCCGCAGCAGGGTGGATTTGCCGGCGCCGTTGGCACCGACGAGCCCGATCACGTCGCCGGGCGCGACGACGAGGTCGAGCCCGGAGAAGAGTGAGCGGTCGCCGTGTCCGGCGGCGAGATTCTTGGCGACGAGAGTGGCAGTCATCAGAACGCCGATCCTAACGGCCCGCCCCGCCCGCTCCCGCCCCGGTTTTCCGCCCGGACGGACACGGCCCCGCACCGGCCTCAGCCGCGGCACCGGCGTCTGCGCCTTCCGCAGGTCATCGCCTCGGCCGGCACACTCCGCGTCACTCTTAGTCGTCACCGGCACGCGTCGCCGGTGCCAGGCCGAAGGTCGCGTACTCGCCAGCCATGCCCTGAGTATTCCCGGACCCGCGGTGAGGCGAGCGCGGGAGGACATGGTCCGCTACCGTCCCCGCGTGGAGAGAGCTGTGAGCGGTGACGTGATCGTGGTCGGCAGCGGCGTCATAGGACTGACGACGGCCGTGGTGCTGGCGGAGAGCGGCCTGCGGGTCCGGGTGTGGACGCGGGAGCCCGCCGAGCTGACCACCTCGGCCGTTGCGGGCGCCCTGTGGTGGCCGTACCGCATCGAGCCGGCGGAGTCGGCCCGCGCGTGGGCCCTGCACTCGCTGTCGGTGTACGCGGAACTGGCGGAGCGCCCCGCGGAGACCGGTGTACGCATGGTCGAGGGCGTACAGGGCGAGACCCGGCTGGACGCGCGGGACCCGTGGATCAGTCAGGTGCCGGGGGTACGGGCGGCGACGGCCGAGGAGTACGCGGGGACGGCACTGTGGGCGCGGCTGCCGCTGATCGACATGCCGGTGCATCTGCGGTGGCTCCGCGAGCGCCTCCTCCGGGCCGGCGGGACGGTCGCGGCGCGCACGGTGACGGACCTGGCGGAGGCGGCGGCGCCGGTCGTCGTCAACTGCACGGGCCTCGGTGCCCGCGACCTCGTGCCGGATCCCGCGGTGCGGCCGGTGCGCGGGCAGCTGGTGATCGTGGAGAACCCCGGCCTGCGCACGTACGTGGTCTCGACCGACGCGTCCGCCGGGACGACCACGTATCTGTTCCCGCAGCCGGACCGGCTGATCCTCGGCGGCACGACCGACGAGGACGACTGGTCGCTGACGCCCGGCCCCGCGGCGGCCGCGCGGATCGTCGAGCGCTGCACGGCGCGGCGGCCGGAGATCGCCGGGGCCCGTGTCCTCGGCCACCGGGTGGGGCTGCGGCCGGTGCGCGACTCGGTGCGTCTGGAGCGCGAAGTGCTGCCCGAAGGACGGCTGTTGGTGCACAACTACGGTCACGGGGGTGCGGGTGTCACCGTGGCCTGGGGATGCGCGCGGGAGGCGGCCGGGCTCGTCGGCCGCTGACGCCTCAGCCGTGGTCGTGCCCGAGCGGGTCTCCCTCCGTGTCCGTGCCGGCCCCCGGGCCGACCCTGATCTCGAAGTCGCCGTCGTATCTCCTGTGCCCCTCGATCACGGCGAGTTCGACGGCCTCCGAGGCCATCTCGCCGCGCACGACGAGCGGATCCCTGCGCAGGTCCCGCATGAGGGAGACACACATGCCGATCATGACGAGGACGAAGGGCGCGGCGGCGAGGATCGTGAGGTTCTGCAGGCCGGTGAGCGCGTCGCCCTGGCCGCTGCCGACGAGCAGCATGATGGCGGCGACCGCACCGGTCACCACACCCCAGAACACGACGACGAGACGTGCCGGTTCGAGCGCGCCCCGCTGGGAGAGCGTGCCCATCACGATGGACGCGGCGTCGGCACCCGACACGAAGAAGATCCCGACCAGGATCATCACGAGCAGACTGGACGCCGTCGCGGCCGGGAACTCCTGGAGCACGCCGAAGAGTTGCCCCTCGGGGGTCGACTCACCGCGGAGCGCGCCGCCCTCCTTCAGCTTCATCGCCGTACCACCGAAGACGGCGAACCAGACCAGGCTGACACTGCTGGGGACGAGGATGACACCGCCGACGAACTGCCGGATGGTGCGGCCGCGGCTGATCCGGGCGATGAACATGCCGACGAACGGCGTCCAGGAGATCCACCACGCCCAGTAGAAGACCGTCCAGCTGCCCAGCCAGTCGGCGACGCCCTCCCCGCCGGCCGCCTCGGTGCGCCCGGCGAGCTGGGGCAGGTCGCCGAGGTAGGCGAAGACCGAGGTGGGCAGCAGGTCGAGGACGATGATGGTGGGGCCCGCGACGAACACGAAGACGACGAGCACCAGCGCCAGGACCATGTTGATGTTGGACAGCCACTGGATGCCCTTCTGCACGCCGGAGACCGCTGAGGCGATGAACGCGACGGTCAGGACGGCGATGATGGCGACGAGCAGTCCCGTGCTCACCTCGTCCATCCAGTCCAGCTCCTTGAATCCGGAGCCGATCTGCAGCGCGCCGAGGCCGAGTGAGGCGGCGGAGCCGAAGACGGTGGCGATGATCGCAAGGATGTCGATGACCCGGCCCGCCGTGCCGTTGGCGTGCTTCTCGCCGATGAGCGGGGTGAAGACCGCGCTGATGGTCTGCCGCCTGCGCTTGCGGAAGGTGCTGTAGGCGATGCCGAGGCCGACCACCGCGTAGATCGCCCAGGGGTGCAGCGTCCAGTGGAAGAGGGTGGTGGCCATCGCCGTCTCCATGCGTTCGCCGGAGTCGGCGGGCGAGGTGCCGGGCGGGGGCGTGGTGTAGTGCGACAGCGGTTCGCTCACGCCGTAGAACATCAGGCCGATGCCCATGCCGGCGCTGAACATCATCGCGACCCAGGACACGGTGCGGAACTCGGGCTTCTCGCCCTCGGCGCCGAGATGGATCCTGCCGTAGCGGCTGACCGCGAGCCAGAGCGCGAAGACCACGAAGCAGGAGGCGGCGAGCATGAAGGCCCAGCCGCCGTTGTGGATCAGGCCGTTGAGCATCGCCGTGGAGACGCTCTCCAGGGAGTCCGTCGCGACCGCGCCCCAGCTCACGAAGGCCAGGGTGAGCGCGGCGGTGACGCCGAACACCACCCGGTCGGTCCGGTGGCCGGAGCCGCCGCGGACGTCGGACGGATCTCCCCGGCCGCCCCGTTCTTTCAGGTCCTCTGTCATTCCGCACCTTCCCCTGGAAGCCGTAGGGGAATTATTGCCTCATAACACCCATACGACCCATCACACGCACCGCCGCGCGCAAGGGGCTGAGCAGTCGGGGCCGGCGTCCGGTCCGGAGGAGGGCGGGTCCCGTTCTTCGCGACGGCCGCTCGAGCGCGGCCGTGCCGACGAGGAGGGCGGGCGGCGCCGGGCCTCGTGACGCCACCCGCCCCGCTGCTACGACCCGTAGGTCTCGAACTCGGCCACCTTCGGCGCTCCCGTCGAACCGGTGATCTCGAAAGTGATCTTGCTGAGGGAGGTCCGCGGGAAGCTGATGAGGCCCGCGCCGCTGCCCGAGGCGAGGACGGCGCCGTTGTCGGCGTTGCGGACCCTCCAGGAGCCGATGCTTCCTGCGGATCCGGATGCCTCACGGATGTTGATGCTGGAGACGGCGGTGGCGGAGCCCCACTTGATGGAGACGGAGCCGGTCGCGCCGGCCGGTGACCAGTAGGTGCTCAGGTCGCCGTCCCGGACGTTGCCATAGCTCGTGCCGTCGGCCTTGCTCGAACCGTCGGAGCCGGCACCGAGGCTGAGGTTGGTCCCGCCGGGCTGTGTCGGCGTCGCCGTGGGGGTGGGGGTCGGCGAGGTCGGAGTCGCGGTCGGCGTCGGCGTCGGCGTCTGGGCCCCGCAGTTGCCGTTCGACACCTGCAGACCGGTGCCGGCGCCCGCCGTCCGGCGCACGATGTCGGGCACGCAGGCGGCGGCGTCGAGGGTGTGGGCGTAGGGGATGCTGACCGTGGTGTTCGACTGCGGATCCGGGCCGGCGGGGTGGTTGTCGGTGCCGGGGCTGGACCAGGTCACGTTGTCGAAGATGTTGCCGCTGACCTGCCAGTAGCCGGTCGCGTCGGTGTAGAAGGTGCCGAGGACGTCCCGGGAGTCCTCGAAGTAGTTGTTGTCCACCTTGGCCTTGGCGCCGGCGCGGGAGTTGATGCCCGACTTGCTGAGGCCCACGTAGTGGTTGTTGTAGATGTGTGCCGTGCCACCGCGCAGCAGAGGCGTACGGGAGTCGATGTTCTCGTAGAGGTTGTGGTGGTAGGTGATGAAGCCGTTGGAGAGGTCGCTCTCGCTGGACCCGACGAGGCCGCCCCGCCCGGAGTTGCGCAGGATGCTGTACGACAGGGTCACGTACTGGGTGTTGTCCTTCATGTCGAAGAGGCCGTCGAACCCTTCGTCCTCCCCTCCGGACGCTTCGAGGGTGGTGTGATCGACCCAGACGTTGCGGACGTCCCCCTCCATGCCGATGGCGTCCCCGCCGTTGGAGGTGGGCGAGCCGGACTTCTTCACGTTCCGGACCGTCACGTCCTGGATGATGATGTTGCTCGCTTCCCGGATGTGGATGCCGAGCTGGTCGAAGACGGCTCCGCTGCCGGCGCCGACGATGGTGACGTTGCTGACCTGCTTCAGCTCGATCACTCCGGCGGCCGTGTTGCAGCTGTCGCCGGACACCTGCGCGGTGTTGGCGTGGTTGATGGTCCCCTCGACCTGGATGGTGATGGGCGTGCTGCTGCTGGCTCGGCCGCACAGAGCCGCGTTGATCGCGGTTCCGGTGGTGGCCCGCACGGTCTGCCCGCCCGCCCCGCCGGTGGTGCCGCCGTTCTGGGTCGCGTAGCCGGTGGCGCTGCCGGTCGCCGCCGACGCCTCGGGCATCGTCACTGCCACACCGACCGCGGCCGCCGCGGCCATGGCGGCCGACGCGGCGGAGAGTCTCAGTGCGAGTGGTCGTCTCATGCTCACTCCTGGTTCACCGTGGTCTGCTCATTGGTCGTGCGCTGCGAACAGTTGAAGCCGGTGCGGTTGACCGAGGACCGCGTGCGGCGGCCTGCGCAAAGGCCGCCTTTCAGCGTTCCCCAGGCCTTGGAAAGCGCTTTCTCTAGCCGCAGACGATAAGTGGGCCCCCATGGAGTGGCAAGAGTCCTGACCGAATCGAATTCACATGCTCGAACACCCGGCCCGCGAGCGGTGGACACCGGCACGACGTCACCCTCGCCACGAGGTACCCCCTCAGTGCTGCTGGAACAGGGCTACGGAGGGTATTCCGGCACATAGGTGAAGGGCGCGTGGCCACGGTCGGCGGCCGACACTCACCTGGCTACTGAATGATGTACACATCCATGAACTCCACGGAGCCGACCCCGCCATGCAGTGGACAAAGGACGGCCCCGGCCATGGCGGTGACCGCCGCGGCCGGGGCACGGGGCCGGGACGTTACCGGGCGCCGCCGCCCGGGACGCGGCGGGGGGCGCTCTGGTCGCGTACGCCCTCGAGGACCGACGGGCGCGGCGTGGCGGTGGAGTCCACCGTCGCGGAGCCGAAGGCACCGGCGCCGCCGACCAGCGGTATCCGGGCCGAGGTGCGGGACAGGTCGAGCGTCAGCGTGGGCGTGCTCGACGGCGGGTCGATGAGGTCCTTGTCGGTGCCGGCGACGATGAGCGCGAGGCGGTGGCCCTTCGGCACGACGTGGTCGGTGGCGGCCAGGTCGAGCGTGATGGTGTAGGCCCTGCCCGGGGTGAGCGGGACGCCCTTCGCGGCGGACGCGTGGTTGCCGAGGTCGGCCCAGCCACGGCTGACCACCGTGTAGTCGACGTCCGCGTTCTTCGCCGCGGTCTCCTTGAAGCAGGAGCTGTCCCCGGCGGTGCTCGCGCCCCAGCAGGTGCGGTCCGTGAGCGTCGTGATGCCCTCCCCGGCTGCGGCGTAGTCACGGATGGTGTCCGGGCCGAGGTCGGCCAGGACCGCGGAGAGGTGCGCGGTCGACGTGGTCGGGGTGGCGGTGACGGTGACCTGGGACGAGCCGGACAGCCGCAGGTCGCGGGTCAGCGTCGGGGTGGTGAACCCGGCCTTCTCGGGGGTCGGGCCGTCGATGTGGGCGGCCCAGTCGGTCTCGCTCAGCCGCGGGTCGTCGGTGAAGGTCTCGGTCCCGGACCTGGTACGGAGTCCGAGGGTGCCGACGCCCGGCCGGGTGCCCTTCCCCGGGTGCAGGCGCACCCCGTCGGTCCCCCGCGGCGGCCAGAGGCCGGAGGTGGCCCAGGTGTCGGGGGCGCGCTCGATGTCGGCCATCGGCTCGTCGTCGATGCCGTTGTCGTAGCCGAGGAGTTCGTGGTCGAACCAGCGGTGCAGCGTGTCGACCCAGGCGGCGCGGCGGAAGTCGAAGGGGTCGACGTGGCCGGTCTGGGAGAGCCAGATCTTGCGCTCGACGCCGTTCCTGGCCAGGGCGCTCCACCACCGTCCGACGTGCTGGGTGCGGACGTTGAGGTCCTGCATGCCGTGGACGAGGAAGACGCTGGCTCGCACCCGGTCGGCGTGGCGCACGTAGTCGCGCTCGGTCCACAGCGAGGTCCGGTCGCCGGTGCGCGGTGCCTCGTCGACGAGTTTCTGCTGGACGGCGGCGCACCGGGCGCGGGCGTCCGGGCTCTCCACGTAGTCGGACAGCCACTCGGGGCCGGAGTCGTAGAGGGGGGCGCCCTTGGCGAAGTAGTAGTCATACCAGGAGGAGATGGCGCTGATGGGGACGATCGTCCTCAGGCCCTCGACCCCGGTGGCGGCCACACCGTTGGCGATCGTGCCGTCGTAGCTCTTGCCGATCATGCCGGTCCTGCCGTTGGTCCAGCCGGCCCCGGCCCGGTCGGCGCCGGTGCGGGTCGTGTAGCCCCTGGCCCGGCCGTTCAGCCAGTCGACGACGGCCTTCGCGGACTGGACGTCGGAGCGGCCGCCGACATCGACGCAGCCGTCGGAGCGGTTGGTGCCGGCCAGGTCGACACCGACGAATGCGTACCCGCGCGGCACGAAGTAGTTGTCGTAGAACAGCGGCATCCGGACGACATCGCCGTTCGCGTCGTACGTCTTCTTCTGGCTCTCGTTGCCGCGCCCGCAGCAGGAGTAGTACGGGCTGGCATCCATGATCACGGGCACTTTGCGGCCCCGCTGGGCGGGTTCGCGGGGGCGGACGATGTCGACGGCGACGCGGTCCCGCTTCCCGTCGGCGTCGCCGTCCAGTCCGGTGTCGACCCATACGGATTCGCGGATGGCGTTCTCGTAGGAGTAGACCGGTGTGCTCTCCCGGGGCGCGCTGTGGGCGACGGCGGGGGACACGAAGGCGGCCAGCAGGGCGGTGGTGGCCGCCGTCGCGAGCGATCTCCAGGTGGTGAGGCGCCAACGGCGCGCACGTATCGGCATGCGCGGAAGGTACCCCGGTCAACTCCCGCGCAAAAGGGGGCTCTTGCGGGTGCGTACGGCGTGATGGCTCATGTCGGCCGAATGGCGATCGTGTGACGGGTGGGGCCGTGGACATGACCGTGGCCGCGGCGGCTGAATAGTCTCCGAACAGACTCCGTGACCCTACGACTTGGAGCTCCTGTGCACCGCAGACTCATCGCCCCGGGCGCGCTCGCGGCCTCCCTCCTGCTGGCGATCCCGGCATCGGCGGCCGGCGCCTCCCCCGGCGCCCCGGGTATCGGCGACCCCTACTACCCGGCCTACGGCAACGGCGGGTACGACGTCTCGCACTACGACCTGCGGCTGAAGTACCAGCCGAAGACGGACGAGCTGGAAGGCACGGCGACCCTCCTGGCGACGACGACGCAGGACCTGTCGCGGTTCGACCTGGACTTTTTGCTCGACGTCAGCGAGGTGCGGGTCAACGGCGCGAAGGCGTCGTTCGCCACGTCGGGACAGCACGAGCTGGAGATCACACCGGCCCGGCCCCTCGCCAAGGGCACGCCGGTCACGGTCGTCGTCCGCTACAGCGGAGTGCCGTCCACGAAGACCGCGTACGGCTTCTCGACCTGGCACCGCACCCCGGACGGCGCCGTGGCGGCGGACGAGCCGGAGGCGGCCTGGTGGTGGTATCCGAGCAACGACCACCCACGCGACAAGGCGACCTACGACGTGTCCGTGTCGGTGCCCGACGGGACGCAGGCGATCTCCAACGGGACGCTGCAGTCGACGAGTTCACGCCTCGGCTGGACCCGCTACAACTGGCGCTCCAACAAGCCGCAGGCCACCTACCTGACCACGCTCGCGGTCGGGAGGTTCGACCTCACCACGGGGACGACGTCCGACGGCGTGCCCGTCGTCAACGCGTACAGCAAGGACCTCGGGGACAACGACGGGGCCGCCCGGGCGAGCGTCGAACGGACCGCGGAGATCACCGACTGGCTGACCGGCTACTTCGGCCCGTACCCCTTCAACTCGGTCGGCGGGTACGTCCCGAACACCACCACCGGGTATGCCCTGGAGACCCAGACCCGGGTGTTCTACAGCCCCCGCCAGTTCGCGGGCGGGTCGAACACGTCCGTCGTCGTGCACGAGCTGGCCCACCAGTGGTACGGCGACAGCGTGTCCCTCGCCGGCTGGAAGGACATCTGGATCAACGAGGGCTTCGCGCGGTACGCGCAGTGGCTGTGGTCGGAGCACGAGGGCGAGGGCACGGCGCAGGAACTCGCGGACTACGTGTACGCGTCGCACCCGGCGGACGACGCGTTCTGGACGGTGGCGCCCGGCGACCCGGGTCCTGAGCACCAGTTCGACATCGCGGTCTACGACCGGGGCGCGCTGGCGGTGCAGGCGCTGCGCAACGAGGTGGGGGACGACGCGTTCTTCGCCGTCCTGAAGGGCTGGCCGAAGCAGTACGCGTACGGGAACGCGTCCGTCGACGACTTCCGGAAGTACGCGGAGAAGGTGTCCGGCACCTCGCTCGGCTCGCTCTTCGGCACCTGGCTGTACCAGCCGTCGAAGCCTGGCGCGCCCGCGGCGCGGGACGCGGCGATCGCGCGGGACGCGGGCGCGAAGGGCGCGGAAGGTGCGCCCGCGCGGCCCAGGTCCTGGAAGAAGATCGCCGCTACCGACTCCGTGCACTGACACCGCCCCCGGCCAGGGTGTCCCCCGCCCGTCCGCCCGTCCGTCCTCTTCCGGGCGGGCGGACGGTTCTTTTCGCGGCGCGTCGCCGGTCAGCGCCCGGGTTGGGCCCGGAGGGGTCCCGGTCCGCCCGCGATGCGGTCCGCCAGCTCCGAGGCCAGCTCGGAGACCGACATGCGGAGCTCGGTGTCGGCGGCGCGGCGGTCGGGCGCGGTGCCGTCGTCGGGCACGGAGGGCAGGGTGTCGTCGGTGTCGACATCGGGCGTCAACTGCCGTGGTGCGTCGGCGTCCTGGAGCTCGTAGCGGGTGCGCAGCGAGGGGTGGCGGGCGGTGAGGGCGCGGAGCGCGGTGCGGGCCCGTGCGGCGTCGGTGCCGCGGGGCAGCGGCCAGGCGGCGGCGTTGTTGGGCTCGTGCCGCCGGTGCGCCGGCAGGTCGCGGATGTCGTGCCACACCGATAGCTGGCCGAGCGAGAGCGGTCCGGCCGCGGTCATACGTTCCCCCATTACTGCACTTCCATCATGCGAAAGGTGAATTCCGTGCACGGCTGACGCTGCCACAAGCCGTGGAAGTCTGTCCAGGTTGATCGGGCCGCGAAGGCCGCCAAACGCGACCCACCTCACACACCAACCCGTCCGCGAGCATGAG
>NZ_JBWKDS010000059.1:0-33222 GCF_056435845.1 Streptomyces sp. NPDC043867
ACCCACCCCTGAACACCACGACGGCCTGCACCACCCCAACGGGGTCGTACAGGCCGTCGTCACGCAGGCCCCCGGATTTACCAACAGCGTCCGGAGAGACTCCGGACGGGGGCGCCGTACAGCGGACGCGGACTACAGGCCGAGCTCGACCTCGAACTCGCCCGCCTCCAGGATCGCCTTGACCGCGGTCAGGTAACGGGCCGCGTCGGCGCCGTCCACCAGACGGTGGTCGTAGGAGAGCGTCAGGTACGTCATGTCGCGGATGCCGATGACGGTGCCTTCGGCGGTCTCGATGACGGCCGGACGCTTGACCGTCGCGCCGATGCCCAGGATCGCGACCTGGTTCGGCGGCACGATGATCGTGTCGAACAGCGCACCGCGCGAGCCGGTGTTGCTGATCGTGAAGGTCGCGCCGGACAGCTCGTCCGGGGTGATCTTGTTCGCCCGCACCTTGCCCGCCAGCTCGGCGGTGGCCTTGGCGATACCGGCGATGTTCAGGTCGCCCGCGTGCTTGATGACCGGGGTCATCAGGCCCTTCTCGGAGTCCACCGCGATACCGATGCTCTCGGTGTCGAAGTAGGTGATCGTGCCCTCGTCGACGTTGATCCGGGCGTTGACGGCCGGGTGGGCCTTCAGCGCCTGGGCCGCCGCCTTCACGAAGAACGGCATCGGGGAGAGCTTGACGCCCTCGCGGGCGGCGAAGGAGTCCTTGGCCTGGTTGCGCAGGCGCATCAGACGGGTGACGTCGACCTCGACGACCGAGGACAGCTGCGCCTGCTCGTGCAGGGCCTTGACCATGTTGTCGCCGATGACCTTGCGGATGCGGGGCATCTTGACGGTCTGGCCGCGCAGCGGGGAGGCCTCCAGCGCCGGAGCCTTCCTGCCCGCGGGGGCGGCGGCCGCGGCCGGAGCCGGGGCGGCGGCCTTCGCGGCCTCGGCGGCGGCGATGACGTCCTGCTTGCGGATGCGGCCGCCGACGCCGGTGCCCTTGACGGAGGACAGGTCGACGCTGTTCTCGGCGGCGAGCTTGCGCACCAGCGGGGTCACGTACGCGCCGTCGTCACCGGAGGTCGCGGCGGGCGCCGGGGCCTGAGCGGCGGGAGCCGGGGCCGGGGCCGCGGGCGCCGGGTCGGGTGCGGGGGTCGTCTGCTGCTGCGGCGCGGGAGCGGACGGAGCCTGCGGAGCGGCCTGGGCCGGAGCCGGAGCCGGAGCCGGGGCGGGCGCCGGGGCGGCCGGAGCCGGAGCGGCGGCTGCGGGAGCCGGCTCGGGCTCGGGAGCGGGGGCCGGCTCGGGCTCGGGCGCCGGCTCGGGCTCGGCGGCCGGAGCGGCCGGGGCCTCGGCGGGAGCGGCCGCCGGGGTGGCACCGGGCGCACCGATGACGGCGAGCCTGGCACCGACCTCGGCGGTCTCGTCCTCGCCGACCACGATCTCCAGCAGCACGCCGGAGGCGGGCGACGGGATCTCGGTGTCGACCTTGTCCGTGGAGACCTCGAGCAGGGGCTCGTCCTCGGAGACCTCCTCGCCGACCTCCTTCAGCCAGCGGGTGACGGTGCCCTCGGTGACCGACTCGCCCAGCGCGGGCAGGACGACGTCGGTGCCCTCGGCGCTGCCGCCGCCGGAGCTGGCCTCGGCGGTCGGGGCCGGCGCGGGAGCCGCCTGCTCGGTGGACGGGGTGGCCTGCGGGGCCGGCTCGGGAGCGGCCTCCGGCTCGGGGGCCGGCTCGGCGGCCGGAGCGGCCTCGGCGGCGGGCGCGCCCGTGCCGTCGTCGATGACGGCCAGCTCGGCGCCGACCTCGACCGTCTCGTCCTCGGCGACCTTGATGGAGGCGAGCACACCGGCGGCGGGCGAGGGGATCTCGGTGTCGACCTTGTCGGTCGACACCTCCAGCAGCGGCTCGTCGGCCTCGACGCGCTCGCCCTCGGCCTTCAGCCAGCGGGTGACGGTGCCCTCGGTGACGCTCTCGCCGAGCGCCGGAAGGGTTACGGAAACCGGCATGGTTTCTGTTGCTCCTTACGAATGTGCGGAAGTCTGTGGTCGTCGCGCCCTGGTGCGACAGTGACGGGTCAGCCGGTGCGGCTGATCAGTCGTGGGAGTGCAGCGGCTTGCCCGCGAGTGCCAGGTGGGCCTCGCCGAGCGCCTCGTTCTGCGTCGGGTGGGCGTGGATGAGCTGGGCGACCTCGGCGGGCAGCGCCTCCCAGTTGTAGATCAGCTGGGCCTCGCCGACCTGCTCGCCCATACGGTCGCCGACCATGTGGACGCCGACCACGGCACCGTCCTTGACCTGGACGAGCTTGATCTCGCCCGCGGTCTTGAGGATCTTGCTCTTGCCGTTGCCCGCGAGGTTGTACTTCAGGGCGACGACCTTGTCCGCACCGTAGATCTCCTTGGCCTTGGCCTCGGTGATGCCCACGGAGGCGACCTCGGGGTGGCAGTACGTCACCCGGGGCACGCCGTCGTAGTCGATCGGAACGGTCTTCAGACCGGCCAGACGCTCCGCCACCAGGATGCCCTCGGCGAAGCCGACGTGCGCGAGCTGGAGGGTCGGGACCAGGTCACCGACGGCGGAGACGGTCGGCACGTTCGTGCGCATGTACTCGTCGACCAGGACGTAGCCGCGGTCCATCGCGACGCCCTGCTCCTCGTAGCCGAGGCCCTGCGAGACCGGGCCGCGTCCGACGGCGACGAGGAGGACCTCGGCCTCGAACTCCTTGCCGTCGGCCAGGGTGACCTTGACACCGTTCTGGGTGTACTCGGCCTTCGAGAAGAAGGTGCCCAGGTTGAACTTGATGCCGCGCTTGCGGAACGCGCGCTCGAGAAGCTTGGAGGAGCTCTCGTCCTCGACCGGGACGAGGTGCTTGAGGCCCTCGATCACCGTCACCTCGGCGCCGAAGGACTTCCACGCCGAGGCGAACTCGACGCCGATGACGCCTCCGCCCAGCACGATCGCCGACTGCGGGACACGGTCCAGGACCAGCGCGTGGTCCGAGGAGATGATGCGGTTGCCGTCGATCTCCAGGCCCGGCAGCGACTTCGGCACGGAGCCGGTCGCGAGCAGCACGTGGCGGCCCTGGACGCGCTGGCCGTTGACGTCGACGGAGGTGGGGGAGGAGAGCCGCCCCTCGCCCTCGATGTACGTCACCTTGCGGGAGGCGATGAGGCCCTGCAGACCCTTGTACAGGCCCGAGATCACGTCGTCCTTGTACTTGTGGACGGCCGCCATGTCGATGCCCTCGAAGGTGGCCTTCACACCGAACTGCTCGCTCTCGCGTGCCTGGTCGGCGATCTCACCGGCGTGCAGCAGCGCCTTGGTGGGGATGCAGCCGTTGTGCAGGCAGGTGCCGCCGACCTTGCCCTTCTCGATCAGGGCGACGTCCAGGCCCAGCTGCGCCCCGCGCAGGGCCGCGGCGTAACCGCCGCTACCGCCGCCGAGGATCACTAGGTCGAAAACGGTGCTGGCGTCGTTCGCCACGTCACGTCCTCCATGCATGTGCGCCGTACGCCGGTCGTCACTGACCGGGCGGCGGCTGGTGTCCGGCCGCTTCTTCGGCCCTGTGGTGGGGGCCCTGTCCTGCCGAGGACCCATCTTCGCACTTGTCGGACGGAGGCGGGACGCCGGGCCGGGGTGTGAGACGTCTGTTCCGTCACGTGCGGGCGGTGCGAGGGCGTACGAGGGTACGGATTTCGTCGAGAGCGCAACCGCCGTACGCCCATGCGAACGAACGAACGGCCGCGCCCCGGGCCGGGAGGCCCGGGGCGCGACGCCGTCGCGGGTGTCAGCCCAGGTCGCCCGCCGCCGTCAGCTCGGCGAGCCGGACCAGCGTGCGGACCGCGGAGCCGGTGCCGCCCTTCGGGGTGTAGCCGAAGGGGCCCTGCTCGTTGAAGGCCGGGCCGGCGATGTCGAGGTGCGCCCAGGTGATGCCCTCGCCCACGAACTCCTTCAGGAACAGGCCGGCCACCAGACCGCCGCCCATGCGCTCGCCCATGTTGGCGATGTCGGCGGTGGGGGAGTCCATGCCCTTGCGCAGGTGGGACGGGAGCGGCATCGGCCAGGACGCCTCGCCGACCTCCTCCGCGGCCTCGACGATCGCGGTGCGGAACGCGTCGTCGTTGGCCATCACGCCGAAGGTGCGGTTGCCGAGGGCCAGCACCATGGCGCCGGTCAGGGTCGCCACGTCGACGATCGCGTCCGGCTTCTCCTCGGACGCCTTCCACAGCGCGTCGGCGAGGACCAGCCGGCCCTCGGCGTCCGTGTTGAGGACCTCGACGGTCTTGCCGCTGTACATGTGCAGCACGTCGCCGGGACGGGTCGCCGAGCCCGAGGGCATGTTCTCGGCGAGCGCCAGCCAGCCGGTGACGTTGACCTCGAGGCCGAGACGGGCGGCGGCGACGACGGCGGCGAAGACCGCCGCGGCACCGCTCATGTCGCACTTCATCGTCTCGTTGTGGCCCGGCGGCTTCAGGGAGATGCCGCCCGAGTCGTAGGTGATGCCCTTGCCGACCAGGGCGAGGTGCTTCTTCGCCTTGGAGCTGGTGTACGACAGCTTGACCAGGCGGGGAGCGGCCGCGGAGCCCGCGCCGACGCCGAGGATGCCGCCGTAGCCGCCCTTGGCGAGCGCCTTCTCGTCGAGCACCTGCACCTTGATGCCGTGCTCCTTGGCCGCGGCCTGCGCGACGGCCGCGAAGGCCTCCGGGGTCAGGTCGTTCGGCGGGGTGTTGATCAGGTCGCGGGCGCGGTTGAGCTCCTGCGTGACGGCGACGGCGCGCTCGACGGCGGCCTTGTACACCTTGTCGCGGGGCTTGCCGCCGAGCAGCACGACCTCGGCCAGCGGCGCCTTGCCGCCCTTGGCGGCTGAGCCGTTCTCCTTGTACGCGTCGAAGGTGTACGCGCCGAGGAGCGCGCCCTCGCCCACGGCGCCGGCGTCGGCCGGGTCCGTGACGGGCAGTGCGAAGGCGGCCTTCTTGGTGCCGGCCAGCGCGCGGGCGGCGACGCCGGCGGCCCGGCGCAGGGACTCGGCGTCGTAGGCCTCGCCCTTCTCCTGGAGGGCGCCGAGGCCGACCGCGACCACCACGGGGGCCTTGAAACCGGACGGCGCGGGCAGCTTCGTCACCTCGCCCTCGGCGCCCGAGGCGCCCAGGGTCTCCAGGACGTCGGCGAGCCTGCCGTCGTACGCCTTGTCCACGGCTTCGGCGCCCGGTGCGACGACCGGGCCCCGGGCGCCCTTCGCGACACCGACCACGATGGCGTCGGCCCGGAGACCGGACGCCGCGGCGGTGCTGAGAGTGAGAGCAGTCACGGTGGTGAATTCTCGCTTCCGTTGAAATGTGGACGGTCGAGCGGGGGTGGGTCGACCGGGCCTGTGCACCAGACCCTAGATCGGCGGGGGGCGGCGCCTCGGACCGGGCCGGGTGATACCGGTGACGAGCCTACGCGCGAGCGAGGGTTCGCTCATTCCTTCGAACATTCACTCCTGAGTGGCGTCATGGCCACTTATCGCCGTCGTACCCCGTGACCCGGGTCACACTCGTCGGGTTCCGGTGAGCGGCCGACCCGCCGCTTTGCATCATTTCCACGGATCCTCCTCGGAACAGTCACCAGGGGATCTCTTCTGGGGGAGGGACCCACATGGCGCGGAGTGCGCTCGGTTGGAGAAACACGGCGGCCGCCCTGGCGGCCGCCGGTCTGCTGGTGACGGGCCTGGGGGTGCCCGGTGCCTCGGCGGCACCAGAGCCGCGCGTCGACCTGAAGGTCCTCGTCGTGGACAACGGCGAGAGCCCCGTCGGGGCGATCACCGCCGAGCTGAGGAGCACCGGCGTCCCGTACACCACGGTGGACCTGAACGACCCGGGCCGCCCGACGATCGACGCGGCGTTCCTGAGCGACACGGCCGGCGGCACGCCGCGGGCCAGGTACCAGGGCGTGGTGCTGCCCGACGAGGCGCCGTTCGGCACCGGTTCGGCCGAACAGAGCGCCCTGGAGGCGTACGAGAAGACGTACGGCATCCCGCAGGTGGACGCCTACACCTGGGCCCATCCGGAGGTCGGGCTCGAGTACACCAGTGAGGGCGGCTACTCCGGGAGCCTCGACGGCCAGGAGGCGGCCGTCACCACGGCGGGCCGGTCGGGCCCCTTCGGCTACCTCGAAGGCCCGCTCACCTTCGAGGACAACTCCGCCACCGCGCTGGAGAGTTACGGCTTCCTGGCGAAGCCGCGGGCGGGTTTCACCACCTACGTCGACACCGCCGTCCCCGGGGGAGCGGGCCGCGCCGCCCTGGTCGGCGAGTACGCCCACGACGGCCGCCGCGAACTGGTGGTGACCTTCGCCTACAACCAGTACCAGCAGCAGTTCCGGGTCCTCGCCCGGGGCATCGTCGAATGGCTGACCCAGGGCATCCACCTCGGGCGCAGCCGCAGCTACTTCGCGGTGCACGTCGACGACGTCTTCGCACCCGACGCCCGCTGGGACACGGAACGCAACTGCACGCCCGGTGACCTCGACTGCGTGGGCGGTGGCGGCGAGGAGGCCACGGCCCAGGTCCGGATGACGGCGGCCGACGCCGCCTACGCCGCGCAGTGGCAGCAGACCAGCGACTTCACCCTCGACATGGTCTACAACGCCGGCTCGGGCGAGGAGTGGAAGAGCGAGAACGGCGGCACGGACGCCCTCGCCGACCGGCTGCTCGCCGACAGGGCCAAGTACCGCTGGATCAATCACACCTACACCCACGCCTTCCTCGGCTGCGTGCAGGACACCTCGACGGTGCCGTGGAGCTGCGCCAGGAACGCGGACGGCTCCACCCGGTACACGAGCCGCTCCGACATCTCGGCGCAGATCCGCGACAACTACGGCTGGGCACTCGCCAAGGGCCTGCCGGTCGACAGCACCGAGCTGGTGACCGGTGAGCACTCCGGTCTCAAGTCGCTGCCGCAGCAGCCCGCCGACAACCCGAACCTGGCCGGCGCGCTCTCCGACAACGGCATCAGGTGGACCGGCTCGGACAACTCCCGCGAGCCGGACCAGCGTTCCGTGGGCGGCGCGCTGACCGTGCCCCGCTACCCGATGAACGTGTACTACAACGTGGGCACCAGGGCCGAGATGGCCGACGAGTACAACTGGATCTACACGTCCAGGGCCGACGGCGGCAGCGGCGTCTGCGAGGGCAACCCCACCTCCACCTGCATGTCCGAGCCCCTCGACACGGCCACCGGCTATCTGTCGTACATCGTCCCGCAGGAGGCGCGCACCGCCCTCGGGCACGCCGTCGGCAACGACCCGCGACCGCACTACGTGCACCAGTCCAACCTCGCCGAGGACCGGCTGCTGTACCCGGTCCTGGACAAGGTGCTGGCCGGCTACCGGGCGCTCTACGCCGACAACGCCCCGCTGGAGAACCCCCGGCAGAGCGCGATCGGCACCGAGCTCAAGCGCCGCGCCGACTGGCGGACGGCCGTCGCGAACGGCCGGGTCACCGCGTACCGCGTCGGCAGGGCCGTCACCGTCAGCGCCCCGTCCGGGACCCAGATCCCGGTGACCGCGCCCGAAGGCACCAGGAAGCAGATGCTGCTCGGCACCAGCGCGTTCGGGACGCCGTACGCGGGCAGGCGCTCGGCCTGGACCACGCCCGACACGCTGCAGACCGCGCTCCGGCTCACCCTGCCCTAGGGCCTGTCGTTTGGATCAGGCTGGCTGTGACCGACGGTTCGTCCTGACCGGCCCGAGCGGGGTCTGGCGCGTGCAGCTGCAAGGCGGAGGAGGGAGTCGACGCGGAGCGTCGGCGACCGACGACAACGCCGCAGATGTGCGTGCCGGACCCCGCGACGCCGGCGTGATCCAAACGACAGGCCCTAGCTCGGCGGTGCGCCGGTACGGCGTGCACCCCGGCCCGGCCGGCCGGGGTGCACCGCGCATTCCACGGGCGGGAACCTGCCCCCCCATGCGGTGGGAGCGCCCGCGACCGGTTCAGTGCAGGGACAGCACGACCAGCGCGGTCGTCGCCGCGGTCTCCGCGACCCCTCCGAACACATCGCCGGTGACACCCCCGAACCGGCGGACGCAGTGGCGCAGCAGCAGTTCGGCGGCGGCGCAGGCGGCGAGGACCGCGACCGCGCCGCGCACCACGCCGTACGGCCCGGACAGCGCGCCCGTACCCGCCGCCGCGGCCAGCACCAGCACGGCCACCGGCAGCGCGTCCCGCACCGGCACCACGCCCGCGACGGCTGCGCCGAGCCCCTCGGGCCGGGCCGGCGGCACCCCCCTGCGGGCGGCCAGCGTGAGGGCGAGCCGGGCGGCGACCGCCGAGACGACCGCCGCGCACGCGCCCCGGGTCCACGAGCCGCCATACGCCTGGGCGAGGGCGGCCACCTGGGCGAACAGCACGAACACCAGGGTGATCACCCCGAACGGCCCGATGTCCGACTGCTTCATGATCCGCAGCGCGTCCTCCGCGGCCTTCCCGCTGCCCAGCCCGTCCGCCGTGTCGGCGAGCCCGTCGAGGTGCAGTCCCCGGGTGAGCGCGGCCGGTACCGCGGCGGTGGCCACGGCGGCCGTCAGGGGCCCCGCCCCGAGCGCCAGCAGCAGCACCCCGGCCGCGGCGGCGCCGAGCCCCACCACGAGACCGGCGACGGGCGCGCACAGCATGCCGCCACGTGCGGCGTCGCGGTCCCAGCGGGTCACCGCGACGGGCAGCACCGTCAGGGTGCCGAAGGCGAAACGGAGGCTGTCGGCGAGCGGGGTCCTGGACACCGGCGCAGGCTATCCGCCGACAGGAGGAGCGGTGACAGCGGTCGTGGATAAAGTTCGCATATGGGTCATTGGGTGTATCGCAACATCGTCGAGCCAGGCAAGCTGCCGCTGCTGCTGGCGCTCACCTCCTTCGTCCTGACCTTCGTCATCACGCGTGTCGTCGTCCGGATGATCCGCGCGGGCAAGGGTCCGTTCGGCAACGTGAAGGCCGGTGAGCTGCACATCCACCACGTCGTACCCGGTGTCGTGCTGACCGTGATCGGCGGCTTCGGCGCGGTGGCCAGCGCCCGGCACGGCTTCGGCGCCGGCGCGTTCGCCGTGGTCTTCGGGATCGGGGCGGGGCTGGTGCTCGACGAGTTCGCGCTGATCCTGCACCTCGACGACGTCTACTGGACCGAGGCCGGACGCAAGAGCGTCGAGGTCGTGGTGGTCACGGCGGCCCTGGTCGGCCTGGTCCTCGGCGGCTTCCTGCCGTTCGGGGTCAACGACCTCAGCCAGCAGGAACTGCGCGACCGCGGCGGCGTCGTCCTGAGCGTCGCCGTGAACTTCCTCTTCGCGCTGCTCGCCCTGAGCAAAGGCAAGGGGCGCACGGCGCTCTTCGGGGTGATCGTCCCGCTCGTCGCCCTGGTCGGAGCGATCCGGCTGGCCCGCCCCGGCTCACTGTGGGCCAGGCGCTTCTACCGCCGGCGGCCCCGCGCCCGGGCCAGGGCGAGACTGCGCGCCTACCACCACGACCGCCGCTGGGCGGCGCCCCGGCGCAAGCTCCAGGACCTGATCGGCGGCACGCCCGACGACCCGGAACCGGTCCGCTCCCTGCCGGAACGCTGATGACCCGCTCCCGCCGGGACGGCGTCGGCCCGCTGCCGCCCGCCCTCAGCGGTGCGTCTCCAGGTGCCTGCGGTGCAGCCACTTCGGCAGACCCGGCGCCTCCAGGAACCCCTCGGCGCGCGCCGCGGCGATCCCGATGCGCGGCAGGTCCGCGCTCTTCTCGAAGAGCAGGAACCGGGGCTCCCAGATCGGCCGGTACTTGGCGTTCGCCCGGTACAGCGACTCGATCTGCCACCAGCGGGAGAAGAAGCTGAGCAGCGAACGCCACAGCCGCAGCACCGGTCCCGCGCCGAGCCGCGAGCCCCGCTCGAAGACGGACCTGAACATCGCGAAGTTGAGCGAGACCTGCGTGATCCCGATCTCCCCGGCGCGGCGCAGGAGTTCGATCACCATGAACTCCATCAGCCCGTTGTCCGCGTCCCGGTCGCGCCGCATCAGGTCCAGCGACAGCCCGTGCGGGCCCCACGGGACGAAGGACAGCAGCGCCCGCAACCCACCGTCGCGATCGGTGCATTCGAGCATCACACACCGCCCGTCCTCGGGATCGCCGAGCCGGCCGAGCGCCATCGAGAAACCGCGCTCGGTGGCGCCGTCCCGCCAGTCGTCCGCCCGCTCCAGGAGGTACGTCATCTCCTCGGCCGGGATGTCCTCGTGCCGCCGGATGCGGACCTGGTACCCGGCCCGCCCGACCCGGTTGAAGGCCTGCCGGACGGTGCGCATCGCACGCCCTTCGAGCGTGAACTCGGCGATGTCCACGAGGGCTTCGTCGCCCAGTTCGAGCGCGTCGAGGCCGTGCCGCGCGTAGATCGTGCCCGCCTCCTCGCTCGCGCCCATCACCGCCGGGATCCAGCCGTGCGCGCGGGCCTCGGCCAGCCAGGGCCCGATGGCGCCGGGCCAGGCCTCCGGATCGCCTACGGGGTCCCCGCTCGCCAGCGACACCCCGCCCACCACGCGGTACGCCACCGCGGCCTTGCCGGTCGGCGACCACACGACGCTCTTCTCGCGGCGCAGGGCGAAGTAGCCCAGGGAGTCGCGGTCGCCGTTCCTCTCCAGCAGGGCGCGCAGCTGCTTCTCGTCGTCCTCGGTGAGCGGGTCGACGGCGCGGCGGGAGCGGAAGGCGGCGTAGAGGACGGCGAGGACCAGCAGGGTGCTGCACCCGTTGACGGTGACGTCGACCCAGCCGGGCGTCGTGATGCCGGGGAAGTGCGCGTCGTCGGCGGCGACGGACACGAGCCGCACGGTGCCGTAGCGCCAGCGGTCCGCGAACGTCGAACTCCGCGCGTCGGGGGCCCGGTTGGTGACCGTGACGAGGAGTGCGGCGAGCAGCGAGGTGACCAGCAGGCCACCGGTCGCGACGGCCGCGGCGAGCCTCGGGTTCGAGCGGTCGCCCTTGGCGTAGAACTCCCGCCGGCCGACGACGAGCGACGTCACGAAGGCGGCGGTCAGACCGAGCGAGACCCAGTTCTGCGGGTACCGGTGGACCTCGGGGAAGACCATCGTGAGGGCGAACAGCCCGAGGAACGACCCGCTGAGCACGAGGTTCAGGATCCACGCGGCCCGTTTGCGGCGCCGCATGGTGAGGGCGAGGAACATCGTGAAGACACCGGACGCGAAGCCCGCCGTCAGGAGATACGGCGTGAAGTAGTTCTCCGTGTTGTGCCGCCGCACGTCCTGTCCGAGGGAGACCCACCCGGCGCTCAGGAAGTTGACGAACGCGACGCCCCGCAGATACCAGACGGCGAACGCCGCGGCCCTGCGTGGGGCGCCGGCAGGCCGGGGGACTCGCTCGCCCTGCCGGGCCGGGCCCCGTTCCCGCTCAGTGGCAATTCGGACATCTCCCATGACGGGGGATGATAAGTCCCGAACCCCCAAGAAAACCGCCGCCACGACACGCCCCAGGGCGCGGGAACGGCGCACCCAGCCCCGCCCAACCGCAGGTCATCACGCCGCCCGCCGTCCCCCGTCAGGGGCGCGAGGAACCGCGCACCCCAGCCCCGCCCAACCGCAGGTCATCACGCCGCCCGCCGTCCCCCGTCAGGGGCGCGAGGAACCGCGCACCCCAGCCCCGCCCAACCCGCAGGTCATCACGCCGCCAGCAGAGCCCCGTCAGGGGCGCGAGGAACTGCGCGCCCAGCCCCATACGACATGCAGCCGCGGCACCGCCGACCCCCGCCCCCCGGGGGCGAACCCTCAGCCGTCGCCCCCCGGGGCGAACCCTCAGCCGTCACCCCGCCGGGGAGGGCCCGGCCCCCTCGGCCACCCCGGGACCCTCCCCGCCCCCGGGGAGTGACCCGACCCCGTCGAGCCCCCCGGCGTCGCCGGTCCCGGAGACCTCCGGCCCCGCCCCGGAGACCTCCGGCATCTCCGCCGCCAACGCCGCCGCGGCCTGCACCAACGGCAGCGCCAGCAACCCCCCGGCCCCCTCACCCACGGTGACCCCGTGGTCGAGAAGGGGCTCGAGCGCCATCCGGTCGAGCGCCTTCGCCTGCGCCGGCTCCCCGCTGCTCTGCCCGGCCAGCCACCAGTCCGGCGCCCGGAAGGCGACCCGCTGCCCGACCAGGGCGCACGCGGCGGAGACCACCCCGTCGAGGATCACCGGCGTCTTGCGCACCGCGCACTGCAGCAGGAACCCGGTCATCGCGGCGAGGTCGGCCCCGCCGACCGCGGCGAGCAGCTGGAGCTGGTCCCCGAGCACGGGCCGCGCCCGGCGCAACGCGTCCCGCACCGCCGCGCACTTGCGCATCCACGCGAGGTCGTCGATCGGCAGTCCGCCCCGCCCGGTGACCACCGACGCGTCCGTCCCGCACAGCGCGGCGACGAGCACCGCCGCCGCGGTCGTCCCGCCGACGCTCACATCGCCGAGGACGACGAGATCCGTACCGGAGTCCGCCTCCTCGTCCGCGACGGCGACCCCCGCGCGGAACGCCGCCTCGGCCTCCTCGAGGCTCAGCGCGTCCTCGACGTCGATCCGCCCCGACCCGCGCCGCACCCGGTGCCGTACCACCTCGTCCGGCAGCCCGTCCGGGTCGCAGTCCAGGGCCATGTCGACGACCCGCACCGGCACGCCGAGCCGCCGGGCCAGGATCGCCGCGGGGCTGGCGCCCTCCAGGAGCGCCCGCACCAGCCGGTCGGCGGTGCCCGCGGGCCGCGCCGACACGCCGAGTCCGGCGATCCCGTGGTCGCCGGCGAACAGCACCGCGCGAGGACGCTCGACCGGCCGCACCGGCACCGCGGACTGCGCCGCCGCCAGCCACTCGCCCAGCTCGTCGAGGCGGCCGAGCGAGCCCGGCGGCACGCCCTGCCGCTCCCTTCGCGCCTCGGCGTCCCGGCGCACACCCCCGTCGGGGCGCTCGATGAGATCGGTGAAGTCGTCGAGATTTAGCGAGCTCATTCGCCGAACAGTACCGGCCGCGATCGAACACGGCGGAGTCACGTCATTGCACCCATGATCGGGATCCCCTACGTTCCGGTTTGCATCGAATTGCCACCCGGGTCCAGGAGCCGCTCATGACCCCCACTCCACGGACGAGCGCCCTGCGCCGCGCCGCATACCTCAGCGAACTCGCCCAGGGCACCGACCGCTTCCACGAACCGCGCCGCGAGGACTGCCCCTGGTGCGGCTCGACACGGCTGCGCACCCGGCTGCGCACACCCAATCCGCGCCGGCACCAGCCCGGCACCTTCGTCGTCGACGAATGCCGGAGCTGCGCCCACGCCTTCCAGAACCCCCGGCTCACCGCCGAGGGGCTGGCCTTCTACCACCTGGACTTCCGCGAGGGACACGACGGTTACGCGGAACGCATCCTCGCCCTGCGCGGCAGCCGCCGGCGCCACCGGGCCGCCGCCCGCACGATGCTGCGCTTCCCGGAGCCGGAGAGCTGGCTGGACGTCGGCACCGGGCACGGGCACTTCGCACAGACGGCGAAGGAGGTCCACCCCTACACCGCCTTCGACGGCATCGACGCCACCGCGCGCATCGAGCGGGCGTACGCGGCCGGACGCGTTGACGAGGCCCACCTGGGCCGGCTCACCGACCCCGGGATCGCCGAGCGGGTGCGGGGCCGTTACGACGTGGTGAGCATGTTCCACCATCTGGAGCACACGCCCGACCCGCGCGGTGAACTGCGCGCGGCGCTGGCCGCCCTGCGCCCCGGCGGGCACCTTCTGGTCGAAGTCCCCGATCCGGCCTGCGTGTTCGGCATGCTGCTCGGCCGCTGGTGGGTCAACTCCGGGCAGCCGCAGCACCTGCATCTGATGCCGCTGCCGAACCTGCTCGCCGAACTGGAGTCCCTCGGTTGCGAGATCGTCGCCACCGACCGCCGGGAACCCCACATCCCCTACGACCTGACGGGCGCCCTCGCGCTGGCCCTCGCGCGTCTGCTGCCCGACGTCGACGCCCCCTGGCGGGCCAAACCCCCCACCGAACTCCAGCGTGCCGTCCGCACGGTCCTGACGAGGGCCACCGTCCCGCTGCTCCTCGCGGCCTCGGTCCTGGACCACGCCCTGGCCCCGCTGTTCAGCCGCACCCGCTTCTCGAACGCGTACCGGATCATCGCCCGCCGCGGGGCATGAGCCGCCGTCAGGCCCGCAGCGGCAGCGCCTGCCCCGCCACCACCAGCAGCACGTGCTCGCACTCCGCCGCGAACGCGGAGTTCAGCCGCCCCAGTTCGTCGCGGTAGCGGCGGCCGGAAGCCGTCGCCGGGACGATGCCGGAACCGACCTCGTTGGAGACGGCGACGACGGTCCGGCGGGTGCGGCGCACCGCGTCCGTCAGTTCCGCGACCCGCTTGCGCAGGGCGCGTTCGCCGCCGCTCGTCCACTCCGCGTCGTCCCAGGCGCCGACCGCGTCCATCGCGTCCGTCAGCCACAGGGACAGGCAGTCGATGAGCAGCGGGGGACCGTCCTCGGCCAGCAGGGGCACCAGGTCGCAGGTCTCGGCGGTCCGCCAGGAGCCCGGCCGGCGCTCCCGGTGGGCGTGCACCCGGGACGCCCACTCGCCGTCCCCGGCGCGGGTGCCGCCCGTCGCCACGTACAGCACCTCCGGGAAGGCCTCCAGCCGGCGCTCGGCCTCGACGGACTTGCCGGAGCGGGCGCCGCCCAGTACGAGGGTGCGGCGCGGCACGTCCGGTACGTCCTCGTACCCGCCGACGGTCAGTGTCGTACCGTCCGGCACCGCCCGGGCCCCGGCGGCGGCCAGCCGGCGGTGCAGTTCGGGGCCCGGCGGCACGTCGTGGTCGAGGTGCACGGCGACGACGTCGCTCGTCGGCCCCACCGCCCCGGCCGCCCGCAGCCTCGCCAGCGCGTCCGGCCGGCCCACGACGTCGGCGGCGACCAGGTCGTAGGCCCCGCCGCTCTCGTCGAGCCCGGCGGGCGCCGCCCCCGGCGGCAGATAGAGCAGCCGCTGCCCGTCGGGGCCCGTCACCGCGTATCCGGTGCCGGGCGCGTCCATCGGCACGGCCCGCACCCGGTGCCCGGTGAGCAGCGCCAGCTCCCGCCCGTCGGGCACCCGTCCGGGCTGCGGCACGCCCGCCGGGACCTCGACGGCGGGGCCGTTGTGCGGATGCGAGAGCAGCACCTGCCGTACGCCGCCCAGCGAGCGTCCGGCGCGGGCGGCGGCGAACGCGGCCCCCGGAGTGAGGTCGAGCAGCAGCGTCCCGTCGACGAGCAGCGCGGTCGCCGCCCGCGCGTCGGCGCCGAGCGCGGTCGCGCACGCGGCGCAGGGACAGTCGGGGCGGGGGAGGCCCGCCGGGGCACCGGTGCCGAGCAGTGTCAGTTCCACGGAGCTGATTTTCGCCTGTCGGTGCAGGTCTTGCGCGTCCGGCTAGGCTTCGGGCAGGGGCGGGATCTTGTCCGGCCCCTGCTGTGCAGTGTGCTCATACCTGGGAGGCGTACATGGCGGCATGGACGTGGCGGTTCGAGAAGGCGGACGGGGCGGAGGTCGCGCCCTCGGTCGTGCCGGAGGAGTTCACCACGCAGGGGGACGCCGAGTCCTGGATCGGTGAGCACTGGAAGGACCTCGCGGACGGAGGTGCCGACCAGGTGCGGCTGTTCGAGGACACCACGGAGATCTACGGCCCGATGAGCCTGCAGGCCGAGGAGGCGTAGCTCCACGGTGCTGCCGGGGGCACACCCCCCGGCAGCACTCCGCGCGGCGAGAGCTCGCGCGAGGCCGCCCGGGCGGCTCACTGCTCGCCCAGCGTCACGTCAGCCGTCTTCTCGCCGCCGTTCCGCGTGTACGTCACCCTGATCCGCTCGCCGGGCTGCTCGGCCGCCAGGGCCTCGGTCAGCGAGGTGATCGTCCCGATGTCCGTGTCCCCGAACCGGGTGATGATGTCGCCCGGCTCGATGCCGGCTTTGTCGGCCGCCCCGTCCTTGCGCACCTCGACCACGGCGACCCCCGAGGCCCGGTAACCGGCGTCGACGACCGTGCGGCCGGTGATGCCGAGCGCGGCCCGGCCCGAGTCGGTGACCCTGCCGTCCGCGATGATCTGGTCGGCGACCGTCCGCACCATCGACGCCGGGATCGCGAAGCCGATCCCCGGCGCCGCGCCGTTCCCGAGGCCGGGATCCGTCGCGGCCAGCGTCGGGATGCCGATGACCCTGCCGTCCAGGTCCACCAGCGCGCCGCCGCTGTTGCCCGGGTTGATCGCGGCCGACGTCTGCACCATGTTCGCGATCGTCGCGCCGGTCCCGCCGCCCGAGCTGCCCTCGCTGACGGTGCGCCCGGTCGCCGAGACGATGCCCTGCGTCACACTGGACGACAGCCCGAGCGGCGAGCCCATCGCGAGCACGATCTGCCCGACCGCCACCTTCGACGAGTCGCCCAGCGGCGCCGCCTTGAGACCGCCCGGCACCTTGTCCAGTCTGACGACGGCCAGATCCTGCTCCGGGTACGCGTAGACGAGCCGGGCCGTCAGCACGTCCTCGCTGTTCGCCGTCGTCACCCGGAACGTCTTCTCGTTCCCCACCACGTGCGCGTTGGTGACGATGTGCCCCCGGCCGTCGTACACGACCCCCGAGCCGAGATCGTCGCGTGCCTGGATCTGCACCACCGACGGCAGGACGTCCCTGATGACCCTCTGGTAGGCGTCCTGGAGGTCACCGGCCGCCCTGGGGACGGCGGCGGCCCGGGTCGTCGTCGCACGGGCCCTCGTGACCGACGGTTGGGCTGCGGCACAGCCCGCGAGCAGGGCCGCGGAACAGACGACGGCGGCCGCGAACAGCCGCGGACGGGTGCGGGCACGGGAAGCGTCCATGCCCGAAGTGTTCCGTCCGGGCGCCGGTCCGGCCTCCGCTGCACACCCGAACAGGCGGTGTCCGTCCGCCCGTACGGGGGACTTGCGATGTCCCGGCGCCTCACGTCCGCACAGGGCGGGCCTCTCAGCCGCGCACTCCGCACAGATGCAGCAGCGCCGCCACCTGGCGGTAGGGATCCGTGCGCCCGGCCCGCTCCTCGGCGGCCAGCAGGACGTCCACGTCCGACGGCACCGCGGCCCCGTCCGCCGCCAGGTCCGTGAAGACCCGCACCCCGTACCAGGCGTGCAGCGGCGCCCCGATGCCCAGGAGGGTCGACGTCAGGGTGGCGAGCCGGTCGGCGCGGACGTCGAGCCCGAGCCGGTTCCGGTACGCGACCGTGTCGAACGCCCCCAGCGCACCCGGCCAGTCCCCGGCCAGCCCCGGCCGCATGGCCAGCGCGTCCGCGTTCCGCACGAGAAGCGAGAGGAGTCCGCCGGGCGCCAGCATCCGGGCCATCCCCGCGAGCAGCGCGTCCGGCTCCTCGACGTACATCAGCACCCCGTGACACAGCACCACGTCGAAGCTGCCGGGCAGGAAATGGACCCCCGTCTCCCGGCCGTCGCCCTCGACGAGCCGGACCCGCCCCTGGATGCCCTCGGGTTCCGCCGCCAGCGCCTCGCGGGCGACGGCCAGCATCCGGGCGTCCTTCTCCAGGCCGGTGACCTGGTGCCCGGCGCGGGCCAGCCGCAGCGCCTGCGTGCCCTGGCCCATGCCGACGTCCAGGATCCGCAGCCGCTGCCCGACCGGGAACCGGCCGGCTATCTGCTCGTCGAGCTGCCGGGCCACCAGCTCCTGCCGCACGACATCACGCAGCCCGCCCAGCTTGCTCAGCCAGGCGTTCGCCGCACCCCCGGAGAAAGACGTCGCGCTCAGGGCCGCTCTCCGCGCTTGACCTGCGGCTTGGGCAGCCGGAGTCGACGCATCTGAAGCGTGCGCATCAGCGCGTACGGGACGGCGCCCTTCTTGGGCGCGTCGGGGAAGCGCGCGTTCAGCTGCTTCTTCAGACGGATCGCGATGCCGATCGAGTCGACCACGATCATCGCGATCACCACGAGCCACAGCAGCAGCGCGATGTTCTGCAGCGAGCCCACCCGCACCATGCTCAGTACGAGGATGACGACGGCCATCGGCAGGAAGAACTCGGCGACGCAGAACCGCGAGTCCACGAAGTCCCGCGCGAACTTGCGCACCGGACCCTTGTCGCGGACGGGCAGGAAACGCTCGTCGCCGCTGGCCAGCGCCTGGCGCTGCTTCTCCAGCTGGGCCCGGCGCTCGTCACGCTGCCGCTTGGCCGCCTCCTTCCGCGACGTCGGCGTGTTGGCGACGCTGCGGCGCTGGGTCTGGGCCTCACTGCGCTTGGGCGTGGGGCGACCCTTGGGGGCCTGCGGGTCACGGGGCTGCTTGGAGTCGGTCACCTGCGCCTTGACGGCGGGGGCCTTCTCTTCGTTGGCACGGCTACGGAACACAAAACCCAAGGGTACGGGGTGCCGGGGCATGGACCACAGCGGACCGGGGAACGATCCGGCAACACCGGACGTCTGTACTGGGACAAGGGGGACGTTGCGTGCCGTTCGGCCCCGGAGGTCCCACAGGACCCCTGGGGGACCCCGAGAGACACCTACTCCCTACGCCGGAGCAGGGCCGTACGCAGTCGTCCTTGGGGATGACCGCATCCGTCCCCGAACAGTGCGGTAATGGATGCAGGGCCCGTACTGTGGGTTCTGTCGCAGGTGCTGGAGCCGTAGTCCGTCAGAAGGGGGCGCGCGAAGCCCATGAGCGGTGTCATGAAGCGTATGGGGATGATCTTCCGCGCGAAGGCGAACAAGGCCCTTGACCGGGCCGAGGACCCGCGCGAAACCCTCGATTACTCGTACCAGAAACAGCTGGAGCTGCTGCAGAAGGTGCGCCGCGGCGTCGCCGACGTGGCGACCTCGCGCAAGCGCCTGGAACTCCAGCTCAACCAGCTGCAGTCGCAGTCCTCCAAGCTGGAGGACCAGGGCCGCAAGGCGCTCGCCCTCGGCCGCGAGGACCTGGCCCGCGAGGCGCTCTCCCGCCGGGCCGCGCTCCAGCAGCAGGTGACCGACCTGGAGACCCAGCACCAGACCCTCCAGGGCGAGGAGGAGAAACTCACCCTCGCGGCCCAGCGGCTGCAGGCCAAGGTGGACGCCTTCCGTACGAAGAAGGAGACCATCAAGGCCACGTACACCGCGGCCCAGGCGCAGACCCGGATCGGGGAGGCCTTCTCGGGCATCTCCGAGGAGATGGGCGACGTCGGCATGGCCATCCAGCGGGCCGAGGACAAGACCGCGCAGCTCCAGGCGCGGGCCGGCGCGATCGACGAACTGCTCGCCTCCGGAGCCCTCGACGACCAGTCCGGGCTCGCCAAGGACGACATCCAGAGCGAGCTGGACCGGCTCTCCGGTGGTACGGATGTAGAGCTGGAACTGCAGCGTATGAAGGCGGAGCTGGCGGGCGGGTCGCCGCAGCAGGCGATCGAGGGCGGCACCGGCCGGTCCGGCTCCCAGCAGCAGCCGCAGGACACTCCGCGCTTCGACAAGCAGTAGGAACGCACCGGCATCCGCCGGGTCCCACGCCTGAGGAGGGCGACATGATCGTACGGATCATGGGGGAGGGGCAGGTGACGCTGGCCGACAGCCACCTCACCGAACTGAACGGACTGGACGACGAACTGCTCGCCGAGATGGAGCGCGGCGACCAGGAGGGCTTCCGGCGCACGCTGGCCGCCCTCCTGGAGGCGGTCCGCCGCCTGGGCACGCCCCTGCCCGACGACTCCCTGGAGCCGTCCGGTTTGATCCTCCCCTCGCCCGACGCGTCCCTCGACGAGGTACGCACGATGCTGAGCGACGACGGCCTGATCCCCGGCTGAGCCCCCGCCCCACGGACACACGCCCTCCCCGCCCGCTGCGGCAGGCGCCGCCGGTGGCCGCCGAGCAGGACGCGGTCGTGGTGAGTCCGCCGGCCCGCCCCGCCCCCCGGGGCAACTCCGGGTGCCGTACGCACGAAGGACGACGCTCCCCGGCACGGCGACGCCGGGCCCTCCGGCGGCCCCGTTCCGCGTCCCGCAGGGGCCCCGTACCTTTGCGGGGTGAGCACCCTCGAGCGCACCCGGTGCAGACTCCGAGCACACCCCCTCGCCCTGGACGCGGCCCTGGCCGCCGGCGTCCTGGCCTGCATGCTGGCCGGTTCCTACATCGACCCGCACGGCGAGCACGGCGCGACCTGGGGTGCCCGCACCGCGGGCGCCCTCAGCCTCGCGCTGATGGTGCTCGGCGCGGCAGCTCTCGTCTTCCGCCGCCGTGCCCCGATGACCGTCCTCGCCGCGACGGGTGCCGTCTCCCTCGTGGAGCTGGTGACCGGCGATCCCCGCGCCCCCGTGGCGATGTCCGCCGTGGTCGCCCTGTTCACGGTGGCGTCGGCGACCGACCGCCCCACCACCTGGCGCGTGGGCCTGCTCACCATGACCGTGCTGACGGCGTCCGCCATGCTCGCGGGCCCGCTGCCCTGGTACGCCCAGGAGAACCTCGGCATCTTCGCCTGGACCGGCATGGCCGCCGCCGCCGGCGACGCCGCACGCAGCCGGCGCGCCTTCGTGCACGCCATCCGGGAGCGGGCCGAGCGCGCCGAACGCACCCGCGAGGAGGAGGCGCGCAGGCGCGTCGCCGAGGAGCGGCTGCGCATCGCCCGCGACCTGCACGACGTGGTCGCCCACCACATCGCCCTCGTCAACGTGCAGGCGGGCGTCGCCGCGCACGTCATGGACAAGCGGCCCGACCAGGCGAAGGAGGCGCTCGCCCACGTCCGGGAGGCCAGCCGCTCGGCGCTCAACGAACTGCGGGCCACGGTCGGGCTGCTGCGGCAGAGCGGCGATCCGGAGGCCCCGACCGAACCGGCCCCCGGCCTGGACCGCCTCGACGAGCTGGCCGACACCTTCCGCAACGCCGGGCTGCCCGTCGAGGTCGCCCGCGCCGACCACGGCACCAGCCTGCCCGCCGCCGTCGGCCTCGCGGCGTACCGGGTGATCCAGGAAGCCCTGACCAACGTGCGGAAGCACGCGGGCCCCGAGGCGAAGGCCGAGGTCAGCGTCGTCCGCGTGGGGCCGAACGTCGAGGTGACCGTGCTCGACGACGGCCCGGGGCAGCAGGAGGGGCCGCAGGACGGCGGCGGCCACGGTCTCCTCGGCATGCGCGAGCGCGTCACCGCGCTGGGCGGCACCTGCACCGCGGGTCCCCGCTACGGCGGCGGATTCCGGGTCCATGCGATCCTTCCGGTCAAGAACCGCACGTCCGTCACGGGGGACCCCGCATGACCATCCGCGTCCTGCTCGCCGACGACCAGGCGCTGCTGCGCAGCGCCTTCCGGGTCCTGGTCGACTCCGAGCCCGACATGGAGGTCGTGGGGGAGGCGTCCGACGGCGCGCAGGCGGTGCGGCTGGCGCGGGAGGAACGCGCCGACGTGGTGCTCATGGACATCCGGATGCCGGGCACCGACGGACTGGCCGCCACCCGGCTGATCAGCGCCGACCCCGGGCTCGCGCACGTCCGCGTGGTGATGCTGACGACGTTCGAGGTCGACGAGTACGTGGTGCAGTCGCTGCGGGCGGGCGCGTCCGGGTTCCTCGGCAAGGGCTCCGAGCCCGAGGAACTGCTGAGCGCCATCCGGATCGCGGCGGGCGGCGAGGCGCTGCTGTCGCCGGCGGCCACCAAGGGGCTGATCGCCCAGTTCCTCGCGCAGGGCGACCCGGCGGACGACGGACCGGACCCGGCCCGCTCCGAGCGGCTCGGCACGCTCACCGGGCGCGAGCGCGAGGTGCTGGTCCAGGTGGCCGGCGGGCACTCCAACGACGAGATCGCCGAGCGGCTGTCGGTCAGCCCGCTGACCGTGAAGACGCACGTCAACCGCGCCATGGCGAAGCTGGGCGCGCGCGACCGGGCGCAGCTGGTCGTGATCGCGTACGAGTCGGGACTGGTCCGTCCGAGGGTGGACTGAGCTCCACCGCGCCGTACTGCGCCCGCAGTAGGCGCCGCACCAGGAAATGGACCTGGGGGCTACCGATCGGTTCCCCGCGATGGCTCAGGGTGTGAGGTGGGGCGCTCACATGTGCCCCACCTGCCGCTCACACCACAGAAGAGAGACCCGCCACCCATGTCCTGGCTGTCCAGATTCAGCCTCGCGCAACGGGCCCTGATCGGTCTGATGTCGATCGTCGCGATCGTCTTCGGGGCGATCGCGATCCCGCAGCTCAAGCAGCAGCTGCTGCCCACCATCGAACTGCCCGTGGTGTCCGTCCTGGCGCCGTACCAAGGTGCGTCCCCGGACGTGGTCGAGAAGCAGGTCGTCGAGCCCATCGAGGACAACCTCGAATCCGTCGACGGCATCACCGGGGTCACCTCCACGGCGAGCGAGGGCAACGCCGTGATCATGGCGTCCTTCGACTACGGCAACGGCACCGAGCAGCTCGTCGCCGACGTCCAGCAGGCCGTCAACCGCGCCCGGGTCAGGCTCCCGGACGACGTCGACCCGCAGGTCGTCGCCGGTTCGACCGACGACATGCCGACCGTGGTCCTCGCCGTCACCTCCGGCCGGGACCAGCAGGCGCTGTCCGACCGGCTCGACCGGACCGTCGTCCCCGCGCTGAAGGACATCGACGGCGTCGGCCAGGTCACGGTCGACGGCGTCCGCGACCTCCAGGTCACCGTCACCCCGGACGACCGGAAGCTCGCGAAGGCCCGGCTCACGCCGGCCGCGCTCGGCCGGGCGCTCCAGGCGGGCGGCGCGACCGTCCCCGCGGGCTCCTTCGACGAGGACGGCGCCAACCGCACCGTCCAGGTCGGCGGCGGTTTCACGTCGCTCCGGCAGATCCGGGACCTGATGGTCACCGGCGAGGGCGGGAAGAAGCCGGTGCGCCTCGCGGACGTCGCCACCGTCCGGCAGGAGCAGGCGAAGGCCGACTCCCTCACGCGTACGGACGGCCGGCCCAGCCTCGCGGTGATGGTCACCATGGACCACGACGGCAGCGCGGTCGCCATCTCCGACGCCGTCCGGGACAAGCTGCCCGCCCTGCGGGACGACCTCGGCGCGGGCACGGAGATCACCGTCGTCAGCGACCAGGGCCCGGCGGTCTCCAAGTCCATCAAGGGGCTCACCACCGAGGGCGCGCTGGGTCTGCTCTTCGCGGTCCTCGTCATCCTGGTCTTCCTGGCCTCGGTCCGCTCGACCCTGGTCACCGCCGTGTCCATCCCGCTGTCGGTGGTCCTCGCCCTGATCGTCCTGTGGACCCGCGACCTGTCGCTCAACATGCTGACGCTGGGCGCGCTCACCATCGCCATCGGCCGGGTCGTCGACGACTCGATCGTGGTCCTGGAGAACATCAAGCGGCATCTCGGCTACGGCGAGGAGCGCCAGGAGGCGATCCTGACGGCGGTGCGCGAGGTCGCGGGCGCGGTCACCTCGTCCACCCTCACCACGGTCGCCGTCTTCCTGCCCATCGGGCTGACCGGCGGCATGGTGGGCGAGCTGTTCGGCTCCTTCAGCCTGACGGTCACGGCGGCGCTGCTGGCGTCCCTGCTCGTGTCGCTGACGGTGGTCCCGGTCCTGTCGTACTGGTTCCTGCGCGCCCCGAAGGGCACCCCGTCGGACGCCGAGGAGGCGCGCCGGCAGGCGGAGGAGAAGGAGGCACGCAGCCGTCTGCAGCGCTTCTACGTCCCCGTGCTGCGCTTCGCGACGCGTCGCCGTCTGACCAGCGTGGCGATCGCGGTCGTCGTCCTCGTCGGCACGTTCGGCATGGCGCCGCTGCTGAAGACGAACTTCTTCGACCCCGGGGACCAGGAAGTCCTCACCGTCAAGCAGGAGTTGAAGCCGGGCAGCAGCCTGGCGGCGACCGACGCCGCGGCGAGGAAGGTCGAGAGGATGCTCGACGGGGTCGAGGGCGTCAAGGACTACCAGGTCACCATCGGTTCGTCCGGGTTCATGGCGGCCTTCGGCGGCGGCACGGACACCAACCAGGCGTCGTACCAGGTCATGCTGGACGGCTCGGCCTCGTACGAGGACGTCCAGGACCGCATCGAGAAGGGGCTCGGCAGGCTCTCCGGGACCGGTACGACCACGGTCGCGGCCGGTGACGGCTTCGGCAACCAGGACCTCAGCGTGGTCGTGAAGGCCGCCGACGGGAACGTCCTGCGGAAGGCGGCCGACCGGGTCCGCGACGAGGTGGCGGGGCTCGACCACGTCACGGATGTCACCAGCGACCTGTCGCAGAGCGTGCCGCGGATCTCGGTCAGGGCCAACTCCCGGGCCGCCGCGGCCGGTTTCGACGACACCACGCTCGGTGCCGCCGTCGCGCAGGCGGTGCGGGGCACGACCAGCGGCAAGGCGGTCCTCGACGACACCGAGCGGGACGTCGTCATCAGGTCGGCGAAGCCGGCCGGCACCCTCGGCGAGCTGAGGAACCTGCGGCTCGGCGCCGTGAAGCTCGGCGACATCGCGACCGTGAAGCTGGTCGACGGCCCGGTCTCCATGACCCGGATCGACGGTCAGCGGGCGGCCACCGTCACGGCGAAGCCGACCGGTGACAACACCGGCGCGGTCAGCGCGGACCTGACGGCGAAGCTGGACGAGCTGAAGCTGCCGGCGGGCGCGACGGCGGAGATCGGCGGGGTCTCCCAGGACCAGGACGACGCGTTCGCCTCCCTGGGCCTCGCGATGCTGGCGGCGATCGCGATCGTCTTCATGCTGCTGGTGGCGACCTTCCGCTCCCTGGTCCAGCCGCTGATCCTGCTCGTCTCCATCCCGTTCGCGGCGACCGGCGCGATCGGTCTGCTGGTCGCCACGGGCACCCCGATGGGCGTCCCGGCGATGATCGGCATGCTGATGCTCATCGGCATCGTGGTGACGAACGCGATCGTGCTGATCGACCTGATCAACCAGTACCGCGGGCAGGGGTACGGAGTCGTCGAGGCCGTGGTGGAAGGCGGCCGGCACCGGCTGCGGCCCATCCTGATGACCGCGCTGGCGACGATCTTCGCCCTGCTCCCCATGGCGCTCGGCGTCACCGGCGAGGGCGGCTTCATCGCCCAGCCGCTGGCCGTGGTCGTCATCGGCGGTCTGATCACGTCGACCCTGCTGACCCTGCTCCTCGTCCCGACGCTGTACGCGGTGATCGAGCTCCGCAAGGAGCGCCGGGCGGGGAAGAAGGCGGCCAGGCGCGCGGAGAAGGCGGGTGTCCCGGCGCAGTCCTCGGCACCGGCCGGCACCGAGGACCCGGAGCCCGCCCAGGTCTGACCCTGGCCGGCCACCGCACACGCGCGGGGCGCCCCTCCTTCAGGAAGGGCGCCCCGTCGGCGTAGGTGTGCGGGAGCGCTACGGCAGCGCCAGCATCCGCTCCAGCGCCAGCTTCGCGAAGGCCTCGGTCTCCTTGTCCACCTCGATGCGGTTGACGAGGTTGCCCTCGGCCAGCGACTCCAGGGTCCAGACCAGGTGGGGGAGGTCGATGCGGTTCATGGTCGAGCAGAAGCAGACCGTCTTGTCGAGGAAGACGATCTCCTTGCCCTCGGGAGCGAAACGATTCGCCAGACGGCGGACCAGGTTCAGCTCCGTGCCGATCGCCCACTTCGAGCCGGCCGGGGCCGCCTCCAGCGCCTTGATGATGTACTCCGTGGAGCCCACGTAGTCGGCGGCGGCCACCACCTCGTGCCTGCACTCCGGGTGGACCAGGACGTTCACGCCCGGGATCCGGGCCCGTACGTCCTCCACCGACTCCAGCGAGAAGCGGCCGTGGACGGAGCAGTGACCGCGCCACAGGATCATCTTCGCGTCGCGCAGCTGCTCGACGGTCAGGCCGCCGTTCGGCTTGTGCGGGTTGTAGAGGACGCAGTCGTCGAGGGACATCCCCATGTCACGCACGGCCGTGTTGCGGCCCAGGTGCTGGTCGGGCAGGAACAGCACCTTCTCGCCCTGCTCGAAGGCCCAGTCCAGCGCCTTCTTGGCGTTGGACGACGTGCAGATCGTGCCGCCGTGCTTGCCGGTGAACGCCTTGATGTCGGCGGACGAGTTCATGTACGAGACGGGCACGACCTGCTCCGCTATGCCGGCCTCGGTCAGCACGTCCCAGCACTCGGCGACCTGCTCGGCCGTCGCCATGTCGGCCATGGAGCAGCCGGCGGCGAGGTCGGGCAGGACGACCTTCTGGTCGTCGGAGGTCAGGATGTCCGCGGACTCGGCCATGAAGTGCACGCCGCAGAAGACGATGTACTCGGCCTCGGGGCGCGCGGCCGCGTCGCGGGCCAGCTTGAAGGAGTCGCCCGTCACATCCGCGAACTGGATGACCTCGTCGCGCTGGTAGTGGTGGCCGAGCACGAAGACCTTGTCCCCGAGCTTCTCCTTGGCCGCACGGGCACGCTCCACGAGGTCCGGGTCGGAGGGTGAGGGCAGGTCGCCCGGGCACTCGACACCGCGCTCGCTGCGCGGGTCGGCCTCCCGGCCGAGCAGCAGCAGGGCGAGAGGCGTCGGCTGTACGTCGAGCTCCTGGGGCTGGGCGGTGGTCACCACACGCACCCTTTCTGTTTCTGCGGCTCGCCGGACCGTTTCGAGCGGCCCGGCGGGACATGTGGGACAAGCCTTCTCGTCGAAATGACGCTATCTATGATAACCGCTTCACGTCACGTTGACGATGCCCATAGCGTCGATGTGACGTGAATCCCGGCGGGGGTTGTCCACAGCCGCTGTCCGTGCTTCGGTGCATGTGCGAGCATGAAGAGGACAGAAGCGAGAAGACACGCTTCGGCCCGGAATGAATCCGCGGCCCCGCCGGTTGCAACCGTCGGCAAGCAGTCTCCGTACAACCCGGGAGAGAAGCAGATGTCCGTATCGGACGAGACCACCACCGTGAGCGACGGCATCATCCTGTCCGACGCCGCCGCGGCCAAGGTCAAGGCCCTGCTCGACCAGGAAGGCCGTGAGGACCTGGCGCTGCGCGTCGCCGTTCAGCCCGGCGGCTGCTCCGGCCTGCGCTACCAGCTCTTCTTCGACGAGCGCTCCCTCGACGGCGACGTCGTCAAGGACTTCGACGGCGTCAAGGTCGTCACCGACCGCATGAGCGCCCCGTACCTGGGCGGCGCCTCCATCGACTTCGTGGACACGATCGAGAAGCAGGGGTTCACGATCGACAACCCGAACGCGACGGGTTCCTGCGCCTGCGGCGACTCCTTCAACTAGACCGGCTCGCCGGCCGAGCGCGGTCGGTGTGTACGGCACGGCCGCGCGCCGAGGAGACGTGACGAAGGCGGCGTCCCCGTTCGACGGGGACGCCGCCTTCGTGTGTCCGGGGCGGCTCGCGCGGCCGTCATCCGAGGTCCGGCCGGCACCGGTGTCCGGCCGTCACACGAAGCCCGGCCGTCGGCGGGGCGCGTCCGGCACCGGTTCTCCGGCCGTCACCGGGGGTTCGCCGAGCCCTCCGGAGAGGTCACCTTGCCCTCCCGGACCTCCTTGCCGTCCGTCCCCACGACCTCGCGGCCGCCGAGCGGCGCGTCCAGGTGCACCGTCTGCCGGTAGACCTTGGCGATCAGGATGCAGGCCTTGCCGGGATGCGGCTTCTCGGTCACGGTGACCGTCACCCTGCCCTTGCTCTCCTTCGCGTCGGCCGAGTAGTCGGCGCACACCCCGCCCGTGAAGCTCACGGTCAGGTCCTTGCCGTCGGCGGTGTAGCCCTGCACGCGCACGTCCCGCGGGGCCGGCTGCGAGGTCGGCTCGTCGCCCGGTCCGCTCGGCCGCGGACTCGGCTGCTCGGTGGGCGTCCCGGCAGGCTCGGGCGAGGTCAGGTACCGCGGGTCGACGGCCGGATGCGTCACGGTGAACCCGTCGTCCGCCCCCTTGGCCCGCACGTCGAACAGCCAGGACGGCACCAGCGTCTGCCGTCCGTCCACGAAGTGCGCCGCGAGCCCGAAGGCCGCCTTCTCCACGGCCACGGACTCCCGCGCCGGCGGGGCGGTCGACCCCTCGCACGGCGCCTCGTCGCGGTCCTTCAGCGGTACGGGGCTCGCGCAGCCCCCGATGCCCTTGCGGCCGCCGCCCGCCGCCGACCCGTTCATCAGGTCCAGCGTGCGCTCCGCCCCGATCACGGGGTACGTGTCCCCCTCGACCGGAGCCTTCAACTGCCCACTGCCGCCCACCACCCGGCTGTCCCCGCCCACCTGGATGCCGGTGGTCCAGCCGTACGTGGGCAGGTCACCGATCCGCGGCTCCGCGTTCACCACCCGGACGGCGCCCATGAGCTGGCGCGCGTCCAGCTTCGCGTCGTCCTGCCCGACGGCCTTCAGCACGGGCGTCGCGGCCTTCCTCGCGGCGGCCTCGCTCACCGCGTCACCGTCCTTGGCGCCCGGGGCGCTCCCGCACTCCGTGCCGCTCTTGCAGTTGTCGGTGCCGGGCGCGTACCGGCTGAACGTCCAGGTGCCCGGCGCCTGCCTGTTCACCTGGAGGCTCGGCCCGGAGCCGTCCTTGTCCGGCCCCACCTTCCAGGTCCCGCCCGCGAGCCTAGGTGTGCCCTTCAGGCCGAGGGCCCCGGCCAGCCGGGCCACCTCGCCCTTCGTGACCTCGCCCTTCGCCCGGTAGACGGGCGCGGAGTCGGGGCCGGCGGGCAGCTCGCCGTCCGCGTGGTAGGTCACGCCGTAGGGGTTGGGCTCACCGGGCGCGATGCCGTTGGTGTCCCCGGTGCCGCCCGTGCCGCCCTCGGTGTAGCCGTCGAGGGCCAGCGGCGGGGGAGTGCCGTCACCGCCGGGGGCGGCCGAACCGCCCCGGTCGTCACCGCTGCCGGCTGCGGTCGTGGCGACGTACGCCCCGCCGCCGCCGACCAGCAGCACCGCGGCCGCGACCGAGACGACGGCCACCGGGGAATGCCGACGGCGTTGCCCGGCCGTCCCGGCGGCGCCCTCGGCCGGTTCGCTCGCGTCGTTGTCGCGTCGCTCGGTGCTCACCGCATCGCTCCTTCGGCTCCGCTGCTGTCCCTGTGACCCGACCCTGTCAAAGCCGGATCCTCAGGAGTCGTATACCCCGTCCCCTCCGCGGGGGACGGCGATGAGACGCAGCGGCGGAGCGTGCGGTTCCCCGCGGGCGCCGGGGCCCGGCGCCAGGCCCGGTTCCGGCCGTTCCCGTCAGTCGCCGTAGTCGGACATCGCGTCCAGCAGCCGGGCGGAGGAGGAGGGGACGGTGACGCCGTGGATGAGCAACGGGGAGACGGGCCGGGGGGTGGCGTGGTCGGGTGCCGCCCAGTGCCGGACCATCCGGGCGCAGTCGCCGCGCAGCGACGCCAGGCCGCCCTCGGGGTCGAGCGAAGCGGAACCGTGGACCTTGAGGTTCGTCATACCGGCACCGTATGCACCGGGAGGTCACGAAGAAAGATCTACTATCGGGTAGTTTTGCCCGCTTCAGCACTGCCGGTCCAGCCGGTAGCGTGAAGCGTCATCCCCTCCCTCCCGCAGGAGCGTGTCCTCGCCGTGCGTATCGCAGTCACCGGCTCCATCGCCACCGACCACCTCATGACCTTCCCCGGCCGCTTCGCCGACCAGCTCGTCGCGGACCAGCTGCACACGGTCTCCCTCTCCTTCCTGGTCGACAACCTCGACGTGCGCCGGGGCGGAGTCGGCGCGAACATCGCCTTCGGCATGGGTCAGCTCGGCACCTCACCGATCCTGGTGGGCGCGGCCGGCTCCGACTTCCACGAGTACCGGGCCTGGCTGGACCGCCACGGCGTCGACACCGGGTCCGTCCGCATCTCCGAGGTGCTGCACACCGCGCGCTTCGTCTGCACCACCGACGCCGACCACAACCAGATCGGCTCCTTCTACACCGGCGCGATGAGCGAGGCCCGCCTCATCGAGCTCAAGTCGGTGGCGGACCGCGTCGGCGGCCTCGACCTCGTCCTGATCGGCGCGGACGACCCCGAGGCGATGCTGCGCCACACGGAGGAGTGCCGCTCCCGCACGATCCCCTTCGCCGCCGACTTCTCGCAGCAGATCGCCCGGATGAACGGCGACGAGATCCGGATACTGCTCGACGGAGCCACGTACCTCTTCTCGAACGAGTACGAGAAGGGGCTCATCGAGTCCAAGACCGGCTGGACGGACGAGGAGATCCTCGGCAAGGTCGGCCACCGGGTGACGACGCTCGGTTCGCGCGGTGTGCGCATCGAGCGCGCCGGCGAGGACCCGATCGAGGTCGGCTGTCCCGAGGAGGAGCGCAAGGCCGATCCCACGGGCGTGGGCGACGCGTTCCGCGCGGGCTTCCTCTCCGGCCTCGCCTGGGGCGTCTCGCTGGAGCGCGCCGCCCAGGTCGGCTGCATGCTCGCCACGCTGGTCATCGAGACCGTCGGCACGCAGGAGTACCAGCTGCGCCGGGCCCACTTCATGGACCGCTTCACCAAGGCGTACGGCCACGAGGCCGCCGCCGACGTCCAGGCGCACCTCGTCTAGCAGGACGGGACGGACGGCCTCTCCGGGTGACACCGGCAGCCGGAGGGGCCGGGACTCACGACACCCGGCGGACCACGTAGGCCGAGCCCCGGTCCGCCGGCTCCTCGCCGACGTACTCCTGCCCCCGCATCTCGCACCACGCCGGGATGTCGAGCCGGGCCGCCTCGTCGTCCGCGAGGACACGGACCGTGCCGCCGACCGGTACGTCTGTGATGACCTTGGCCAGTTCGATGACGGGGACCGGGCAGCGCCTGCCGAGGGCGTCCACCACGAGGGCGTCGGACGCCGCGGGCGTCCTCGCCGGCTCCCCGGGGGCCCCCAGCTTCTCGCGGACCGCGGAGACCGTGCCCGGCAGGACCGCGAGGAAGCGCTCGACCTCCTCGGACGTGGTCCCCGCCGGCAGCGACACCCGGACGTTGCCCTCGCTGAGGACGCCCATCGCCCTCAGGACATGGCTCGGTGTCAGCGTGCTGCTCGTGCACGAAGAACCCGACGAGACCGAGAAGTCCGCCCGGTCCAGCTCGTGCAGAAGTGTCTCCCCGTCGACATAGAGACAGGAGAAGGTGACGATGCCGGGCAGCCGGCGGACCGGGTCGCCGACCACCTCCACGTCCGGGACCAGCTCGGGCACCCGCACCCGGATCCGCTCCGTCAGCTCACGCAGCCGGACCACCTCCGCGGCCGACTCCGCCCGGACGGCGCGCAGCGCCGCCGCCGCGGCCACGATCCCGGGGATGTTCTCGAACCCGGCCGCCCGGCCCGACTCGCGCTCGTCCACCGGTCCCCGGGGCGCGAACCGCACCCCCTTGCGCACGACGAGCAGCCCGACCCCCGCCGGGCCGCCCCACTTGTGGGCGCTCGCGGCGAGCAGGGACCAGTCGCCCTCCACCGGCCCCCAGCCCAGCGACTGCGCCGCGTCCACCAGCAGCGGCACCCCCGCCTCCCGGCACGCCTGTGCGACCGCGGCCACCGGCTGTTCCGTGCCCACCTCGTGATTGGCGGACTGGAGGCAGGCCAGAGCAGTGTCGGCGCGCAGGCCCGCCGCGTACTCCTCGGCGGAGACGGCACCGGTGCGCCGTACCGGGACCCGGGTCAGCGTGCCGCCCTCCGATTCGTGCAGCTCCGCCGAATGGAGCACCGAAGAGTGTTCGACCGCTGACACGATCAGGTGGCGTCCGACGCGCCGTCGTCCGCCCAGGGCGCCCGCGATCCCGTCGTGCACGGCACGTGTCCCGGACGAGGTGAAGGCCAGCTCGTCCGGGCGGCAGCCCACCGCGTCGGCGGCCGCCTCGCGGGCCGCGTCGAGCAGCAACCGGGCGCGCCGCCCCTCCCGGTGGAGCCGGGCCGGGTCCGCCCACCCCTCGTCGAGGGAGGCCTGCAGGGCCTGGCGGGCGACGGGGTGCAGCGGTGCGGACGACGCGGCGTCGAAGTAGGACACGCCCACACGCTAACTCTTCCTTCCCCGGTCCGGAGAGGGCGTCAGAAATGGCCGGAGCGGGGCATTCCGGAGGCCCCCCGGCGTGCTCCCCACGGCGAACGGCACCCCTTCGGGGTGCCCGACGGCGCGTTGGGCACCCTCCCCGCGCGACCCCAAATAGCGTCCAGTAGGGTTTGGTCCGCATAAACATCCAAACCCCTGCCCGTGTGCCAGGGCGGCGAGCGACCAGCGAGAAGGCCGTAGCCAACCAGCGCGGGCGAGACTCTCGGGAAGGCGCTACGTGAGTCCCAACGGCTCCGACCGCTCGCCGCGGCGCCCGATGCGGCGGAAGCTGCTGCAGGCACTGACTGCGGGCCTGGTCCTGGCGACCGCGACCGGTTGCACATACAAGGACTTCCCCCGCCTTGGTATGCCCACCCCGACCACGGAAGAGGCTCCGCGGATCCTCTCCCTGTGGCAGGGGTCGTGGGCGGCCGCGCTCGCCGTCGGCGTGCTGGTGTGGGGTCTGATCCTGTGGAGCGCCATGTTCCACCGGCGCAGCCGCACCAAGGTCGAGGTTCCCCCGCAGACCCGGTACAACATGCCCATCGAGGCGCTGTACACGGTGGTCCCGCTCATCATCGTCTCGGTGCTGTTCTACTTCACCGCCCGCGACGAGTCGAAGCTCCTCAGTCTCGACAAGAAGCCCGACGTCACCATCAACGTCGTGGGCTATCAGTGGAGCTGGGGCTTCAACTACATCGAGAACGTCGACGGTTCCACCGGGAACGCGAAGACCGACAAGAACCTGGCCGCGATTCCGCGCAAGTACAAGGACGACTTCCCGGCGAACGCCGGTGGCGTCTACGACGTCGGCACGCCCGGCTCGCGGAACCCGCAGACCAACAACCCCGGCCCGACCCTCTGGCTCCCCAAGGGCAAGACGGTCCGCTTCGTCCTCACGTCGCGTGACGTCATCCACTCGTTCTGGGTGGTGCCGTTCCTGATGAAGCAGGACGTGATCCCGGGCCACACCAACTCCTTCCAGGTGACCCCCAACAAGGAGGGCACCTTCCTGGGCAAGTGTGCCGAGCTGTGCGGCGTCGACCACTCCCGGATGCTGTTCAACGTGAAGGTCGTCTCTCCCGAGCGCTATGAGGCCCACCTCAGGAAGCTCGCCGAGCAGGGACAGACCGGTTACGTCCCGGCCGGCATCGAGCAGACGGACCACGAGAAGAACCGGGAGAGCAACGTACTGTGAGCATCCTCAACGAACCTCAGGGTGCTGCCGGGGCGGAGGCTGAGCACTACCAGAACGAGGTGCCGGTCCGGCGCAGGCAGCCCGGCAACGTCGTGGTCAAGTGGCTCACCACCACGGACCACAAGACGATCGGCTCGCTGTACCTGATCACCTCGTTCGCGTTCTTCTGCATCGGTGGCGTCATGGCGCTGCTGATGCGTGC
>NZ_JBWKDS010000060.1:0-32620 GCF_056435845.1 Streptomyces sp. NPDC043867
CTCCAAGCCCAGCCCCACCCGAACACGGAGATCCGCAGCTAGACCCCATGATCAATCTCAGCGCCAACGGCTGTACCGATGTTCCCCAAGGCCGTGACCCACGCGGCGACGTGCCCGGGGCGAAGGTGCGGGCAGTCCCGTACGGACACCTGGGCGCAGGGCAGGCACACCGGCGGTGCCGTCGTCCACTCCCCTTCGGTGACGGGCCGCCCGGTGTCCTTCAGTACGAAGAGCTGCCGGTCCGGGGAGGTCCTCAGGGTGTCCGTCCCGCAGACCTGGCACAACAGACGCGCGGCGGCCTGCCGCTGGCGGAGCGCGTGCGCCGTGGCGAACTTCGCCCGGCCCCGGCCCCGGGCAAGGGCCTGCCGGACCCACAGGGCCCCGTATTCGTCCCGGTCATAGGGGGATTCGTCCACGTACGCGAGGAACGGGCCAGCCTTCCCTGTGCGGCGCTCGATCGGCGGGATGAGCAGGCTCTCACCGCTCCATGCGGCGATGTAGGGAACGGTGAGGCCGCGTTGTGTGTACTGGCGGGTCATGACACTGCCTCGCGGGTGATTCCGGCCGTCCTCAGCGGGGGGAACGGGTCGGGTACGGCGGTGAACGTGTAGTACGCGGTGTCGTCGTGGACGGCCACGATGACCTGATGGCCTTCCCTCAGCAGGTGAAGCGCTTCAAGGCGGCTGGACAGGTTCTCGCACCATGCCCGCAGCTCGGCGGGGGCGTCCGGTACGGACTGGTCCACCGGCCGCAGGGCTCCGGCTGGCACCCAGGGGGCGTGCGGGTCGGGGTCGAGCCGGTCCGCGAGCTTGGCGGCCTGCCATCGCAGCCACCGCAGGGCCTCGCGCGGCGACTGGGCCTGCTGCGCGTACAGGGGCCAGTACGCCGACAGGTCGAGCCGGTGGGCCGTGATCTCGCATCGGATCATCGCCGGTCCCCCCGTCCGGCCAGGGCGAGCGCGGCGGTTGCGCGGTGCATCAGGGCGGCGGCCACGGCCTCGCACAGGGCGTCGGCGTCCGTGGTGGCCGGCGCGTACAGCGGGGGAATGATCCACCGCCGTGCGCCGGTCGAGCGCAGACCGCTGGCCACGGTCACGTGCGGCGGTGGGCAGTGCAGCATTCCTCTGGCGTCGGCCCACGTTCCGATCATGTCGGGCCACGTCGCTGCGGTGCCCGGGGTGACGACGAATTCGACGGCCGACCGTACGGGCGTCTCCAGTACAGGGCCCAACTCGGCCCCGATGCCGCGGACTCGGGCGAGCACGTCCGCACCGAGCCGGGTCGTGACGCGCACAACGTCCCACAGGTGGCCAATCGGCACATCAGCGGCGGCACCGCGGTTCCATGCGCGATACAGCGGCCCGACCTCGGCCCCGGCCTCGATGAACCAACGTGCTGCGGGAGTCGGCCTCATGCCCTCGCCCCCGCTCGCTCGCAGGACTCGCAGACCTTGACGGCCCACCCGAGACGCCCGGCACCCTCGCTGATGGTGTACGCGTATCCGCCGGGCCGCAGACCATGCCGGTGTCCGCATCGGGCGCACGCCTGCCCGCGCAGCCGGGCATGCTGCTCAGGGGTGATCTCTAGAGGATCCAGAGCGTGACTACGGACATCGCCGGTCGTACGTAATGCGCCCGTGGCTTTCAGCATCAGGTCCATCCCTGGTCTGCGCCGATCGATGAGAGCAGGCTCTTGATCACTCGCGGCTGCGGCAAATCAACGCTCCGTGCTCATCACATACACTGCCATTGAAGTTCAATGAGCGATACCCGTACGGCTGAACTTCCCCGAAAGGGGGGACCGGTGGGAGGGGACTTACGGATGCCGCGTCGCGCGTACGCTTCGGCTCAGCCGCACAACGCTGCGGCGATGACCACAACCAGAGGGGGCGACGTGGCAGGGACGGTTGGCCCGGCAGGTCGCATGCAGATCGGCCGAGTCCTGTCGGCTCTGCGCGAGCGGGCAAAGCTCACACAGGCGGAGGTGGCCGGCCGCGCTGGGGTGAGTATCGGCACGGTCAACCGGTACGAGGGGTGGCAGGATCGGGCCCGGCTTCGGGTGCCGACCGTGCGGGCCATCGCCGATGCGTGCGGGGCCACGGAGAGCGAGCGGGACGGCCTTGTACGCCTGGCCATGAGCCATGAGGACGGCTGGTGGCTAGAACACCCGGCTCTGCCGGACATCCTCAATCCGTTGGTGTCGTTTGAGGCGTACGCGGCCTATGAGCACGTCTGGGCAAATCAGTTGGTACCAGGCCTGCTCCAGACGGAGGGGTACGCCTTCGCCCTGCACCAGGTGGCCGATCCGCGAGCCGATGCCTCCTCGATCGAGGCGAAGGTGAAGGCTCGGATGAACCGTCAGGGAATCCTGACTGACTCCGGGCTGCATCTCTGGGTGGTAATGAAACAGTCCGTGCTCACGGACGGAATCGGCGGCGCCACAGTGATGGCCGAGCAGATCAGCCATCTGATCGAGATCTCATCGCAGCCGAACATCGACCTACAGGTGTTGCCTCGTGGCCGTGGACACGTGGCCAACTCTGGCGGCCACTTCGTACTGCTGGGGCGCGATGATGGTGCCGACCCCATGGCGTCCATGGCCGTGGTCTACCTCGAACTGCACCGCCGCGGGCTCTACCTCGACGCCCCGGGGGACGTGAGCGAATACAAGATCATGTTTGACTATCTACGCTCGGCGGCTGCCGACCCTGAGACCAGCAGAGACCTGCTGGAATCCGCACGACAGGAGTACACGCGATGACCACCCCGCCCACTGCCGCACAACGCGCCGACGCCGCCTGGCGGACTAGCACCTACAGCGGAGCCGACAACGAGTGCGTGGAATTCGCCGACTTCGGGGGCGGCTCGTGGGTCGGCGTACGGGACACGAAAGACCGTGCCCGCCCGGCTCTGACGGTGCCGGGCCCGGCGTGGTCCGCTCTGGTGGACGCGCTGAACTCCGGGGCCCTCTGACCTCTCCTGCACACGACTGAGGGGCCACCCTGCCGGGTGGCCCCTCAGTCGTGTGCGCCTGTGTGCAGTCGCGGCCGTCAGACCCCCGCGGGTGCCCGGTCGGCTGTGCGGTCGTGTGCAACGCCCTGTGCGGGCAGTGCAGCGGCCGTGCGCCGTGCGAGCTCCGCGCGGAACTCCGGGAGCCACTTCCGTGCGGTGCTGGGGTCGCGCTCCTCGCCGGCAAGCTCCGCGTCCGTGGGCTCTACGCCATCGGTGGCAACCTTGTGCATGTAGAGCTCCCATCCGCGCATCTTGGCGGGGCTGGTCCACCGCGGCGGCTCGTACGGTGCCGGGTCGGTGAGCGCGTCCATCAGTTCGTCCCGGGCCTGCTGGAGTGCGACCGTGGCGGCCCGGCGGGTCTCTTCGGCCTCCCTGGCTGCCGCGCGGATACGCGCGGCCTCGTCCTGGGCCTGGCGCGCGGCGTCCCGCGCCGCCCGCGTCTGGGCCTCCAACTGCTCGACGGCGGCAGCCTGCCGGCGCTTCTCCTCGGCGAGCTTCTGCGTCTCCTCCTGGAGGGTGCGGGCCTGCTCCTGAAGCTGGGACAGAGTGCCCTGAGCCTGCTCGATCTCCGCTCGGGCGGACCGGTACCGGCTCTGGGCCTGCTGAGCCTCCGTACGGATCGCGTCGGCTTCACGACGGCGTTCGCGGGCCTCGCTCTCTGCCTTCTCGATCGCCTCGCGCAGCTCGGCGAGCTGCTGGGCAAGACGCCGGTGGGTCTCCTGATCCGTGCTGGCGGTGCTGCGGATGCCGGCCGCCTCCTGGCGCAGCTCCTCGACCTGGGCGGCGAGCTGATGGCGCTTCTCCTCGGCATCGTCGGCGAGCTGATCGGCCTTCTTGGCGCGGTCGACGGCGGCCGTGGCGCGCTTCTCGGCTTCGGTGACGGTCTGCTGAGCCTTGGTCAGCATGGCCTCGGCCTCCGCGTGCCAGGCGTCGGCCTCGGCCTTCACCTGGTCCGCCTTGGCCTGGGCTGCCACCATCTCGGCGCGGGCCTCGTCCCGGGCCTTCTCCGCCTCGCGCTGCTGCTGCTGGGCCTCGGCTGCGGCTGCACCGGCGGCGATGGCCTCGGCGCTGGGCACGATGGCGAGCTCTTCGAGGGTCTTGACGATGCTCATGGGGTCGCGCACGTCCATGCGGGCGAGATCGACCACGCGACCACGGGTGGCCAGGGCCCTGGCGAGCGTGAGCTGAGCGGGGGTGTCACCGGCGATGCCCGCCGTGTCAATCGCCCGCTCGGCCTTGCCCTGTAGCTCCTCAACCCGCTTGGCGGCCGTCTTCTTCTCCCGGCGGCTGGTGGCCTTGTCCTTGGTCTCCAGCGCACGGCGGAGTAGGTGAAGCTGCTTGGCGGCCTTCCGGATACGCGCCTCGCGGTGGATAAGCCCGTCCTTGGTCGTGGCGTCCCAACCGAGCCAGGCGAACACACCGGCCCATGCCCGGGTGTAGGCGACTTGCACCAGCCGTGCCAGTCCCGGCCCCGCGTCGCCGCGGTCGTCGTCGGCCCCGTTCGCCGACATCCGCTTGTCCAGCTCGAACTCAATGAGCTTCGCGGAGGTGACCGGAACGAGGGCGAAGACGACCATGGCCGTGAGCCGGTCGCCCGGGGCGTGAGCTGCGTTCATGGCCGCGCTGGCGGCTACCAGCGTCCACGCCATGCGGCGCGTGCGCCGCATGGGCCGGGTCCACGTCGACTCGACGGCGGCCGAGCGGTACAGCGACACGAAACAGGTGACCTCGGCCAGGTCAAAGATGGCCATGAGGGGGATGGTCCAGTACCAGTCCAACCCCATGTTGTCCCTGGCGAACCCGTACAGCCCGTACAGGCTGAGGGCCATGCCGCAGGCGCCGAGCGCGGCGAGCGGGCCGGCTGCGGCAACCGGCTGGGCCTTGCCCGTCGGCCCGCCCGGTCCCGGCAGCGCCAGGGTGCGGGCTCGCCGTAGACGTTGGTACATCACGGCGAGAGACAGGGCCGTAGTGGCCAGGGCGGCGGCCCACAGGGCCGAGTCGGGCACCTGCTGCCAGTCGTCGGGAATCCTCATGCCAGGAAGCGTCATCGCGCCTCACCGCCGTGGGCTGCGGTACCGCGCCCGCCGGGGCGGGCCGTAGGCTGGTGGTGCATCGGGGTTCTCCCTCGATCGCGGCTCCGGGGTCTGCTGCCAGGCTCGAACCCGGGGCCTTTTACAGTTTTGCGCGCATAACTGCACGCTATTGCGCACTCAGTTGCCCATGCACTTTGACGCGCTGAACACGGTGCACACGGGCCGTCATGCTAGCCGCACAAACGGCGCACACGGGGTGGACCAGAGGTGCACACGCCCGCTTGAACGCTTGCACAGTTTTGCACTTATGCATTCATAAGTGCAACAGGGTTGGCGCGCATCCACTCGCGCGCACCAACCCTGTTGCACAGACCTGCCGCATGACCGCACAAAGGTGCCGCCGCTTACCTCCGCGGGCGCCCCATCTTGCCCCCCGTCTGCACAGGGCCGCTCAGGGCCCGCACAATCTCGCTCGGGGTCATCTGGTCCGACAGCCGGCGGAGGGCGAAGCGGAGCACGGCGGTGGCCGGGATCTTCTCCCTGCGGGCAATGGCGGCCTCCTGGACCAGCCACAGGAAGTCTTCGTCTTCCGGGTTGGGGTAGAACGGCAGGGACTTCGGGCGCTTCGACAGGGGTTCCGAGTCCGGCGGCTCCGGCGGCCCCTCAGACCCGTCCGGCTCGTCGGCCGCGGAGCCGCTGTCGGCCGCGGCCTTCTCCTCTGCCTCACGCTCCGCGCGGCGCCGCTCGGCCTCCTTCTCGCGGGCCGCGAGCTCCGCGGCGGCCTTGGCCTTGGCGTCACCCCCGCCGGTCGCCTTGCGCCGGGGGTTGCGCGAACCGCCCGGCTGACGTCCGGTCCGCTTGCGGGCGTTCGCTGCCTCTTCGAGCTCTTCTAGCGGGTTACTCATAGTTCCTGACCGCCTCTGCGAGCTTGTCCATGGACGCCACGAAACGGGCGGCCCGCTTGGCTACCGGCTCCGAGGAAATGGCGATGTTGATCGTCCGCTTCCGAATCCACGGCTCGTCATAGACGAGCGGCCCCATGGGGATCTGGTGCCGCGTGACGATCTCGGCGAGTCGCCGGCGTGCCCACGCCGGGGGCGAGTCGACCTTGTTCGGCGTGATGAGCAACGGGTAATCCGTGAGCTCATCCACCATGCCCTCAAGGGCGTTGAGCGATTCCTTGACCATCACCGCCGGGACCACCACGGTGTCCGCTGCGTTCACGGCACCGTAGGTCAGCTCACAGCCACCCGGGTGCGTGTCCACCACGAGAGGGCGGCCCAGCTCGCGCGCCCATCGCTCAAGGTGGTCGGTCACCTCGTCCCGCGACGGCTGCTCGTTGACGAGATCGGGGTACGACGGGATGAAATCGGCCTTGCGGCGCCCGCTGACAGGCGTGGGCGTCCGGCCCTTGGTGAAGGCGTCCCGGAGGGGAGCACGAACGTAGTTCTCGTGCCGGTAGCCCATCGACCGCGAGCTACAGCCGGCGTCCCAGTCGAAATCGACCAACACGGCGTTGAGCAGGTAGGCGAGCTCCCGGGCCTTCGTGGACTTCCCGTCGCCGCCCTTCCACGCAGCACAGGCGACGATCGGCGGTCTGGCGCCGTTCCCCTGCGCCCATTCGGTGAGAGTCTTAGACATGCACGACATTATGACGGCATAACTCACAGCCCACAGTGCCTTGCAAGGCCAAGTGCGCTACGGTGCACTTGTGCATGCATAAGTGCACAAGTGCAGCCGGTTTGAGCTGCGCACACAAGAGAAGGGGCCGGGCTGGCACCCGACCCCTTCACCGTTCGGCCCTCCTCGGCGGCTTGTGCGTCTCGTCGCCGTGGGGGCCTCGATCCTGGTTGGAAGGATCTGTCATGACTGTAATGCGCGACGCTGCCGGGGTGACTCGTGGTGCCGGGTACGCCGGATGGCCCCTGCTGCCGTCCCCGCCCGCGGGGGAGTCCCGGCCCCGGATCGCGGCGGTACCTCCGGCCCCGGCCGCCGTGCCGGCCGCAGCTCCGGCGCCGGAGGTTGACGACCTGGTGGCCGTCGCCGCCGCGCTGAACGACGGGGACCGCATCGTGTACGTCGACCGCCGACCGGACCTAGCCGCGTAGCCGCTCCTGCTCGGCGTACGGGAGAGCCCGCCACCACCTCGGTGGCGGGCTCTCCCGCGTGTGAGCTCTTCGCGTGTACAAGCGAAAGCGGGCCCTGACTGCCTGACGGCTACATGGTTACGCCGCGTTTGCGCAGGTAGGGGACGGGGCTGATGTCTGAGCCGTACCCGGGTCCCGTGCGGATCTCGAAGTGCAGATGCGGCCCGGTCACGTTGCCGGTGGCTCCCGACAGTCCCACCGTCTGACCGCCCTTGACCTTCTGCCCCTCGGAAACGGAGATTGAGGAAAGGTGGGCGTACTGGCTGTATACGCCGTCGTCGTGCCGGATGACGATTTCGTTGCCGTAGCTGACCCCTACGCCTGCCTTGACGACGGTCCCCGGCCCGGCGGCCCGAACGGTCGTGCCGACGGGCACGGTGAAGTCAACTCCTGTGTGGTAGCCGCTTGCCCAGTTCGCCCCGGTCTCGTGGTAGGCGGTGCCGAGCGGGCCGGCAACCGGCTTGGTCCAGCCCTCGGTGGAGAGCGGCCCCCCGAGAGCCGTGCCCCACTTCGCGGCCGTCGACGTGATGATGCGGACGTAGTGGTACGTCTGTCCCTTGGCGAAGCGCTCGGGCGGAACCCCCTTGTAGTAGGCGACCCATCCCCAGCCGGCGTTGTATCCGGCGAGCGCGAGGTGTACCGGGTCGCCCCCGTAGCCGGAGCGGCCGGCCTTCTTGACCATGCTGCACATGTACCGGGCCTGGGCCATGATCGCGTCCTCGGGGTCCTTGGCCCCGAGCGCCGTGCCGTCTCCGTCCGCGTCCTTGCCCCACGTCGCCCATGTCGAGTCGATGAACTGGGCAATGCCCTTGGCCGTGCCGTACTGGGTGGGGGGCCCTTCTATGCCCGGGTTGAATCCGCTCTCCTGGTAGCCCTGGGCGGCCAGGAGCGCGGGCGCGAGCTGCGGGCACTCGCCGGCCACGCTTTCGGACGCCTTGATGTACCACGGGGCGTACTGGCGGCCGGCGGCCGGCATCACCGCGAGATTCAGCCCGCTGACGACTTTTCCGGCGGCTGGGTTGGAAGCGTCGGCCCCGGCTCCGCCGAGCACGAGCGCGAGCACCGCGACGGGAAACCCGACCGCTGCCGCCGCGGCGGTCTTGACCGCCTTCACCGCGTCCCCCCGTCATCCGGCCTGCTCCGGGTCCTGATCCGCTGGCGCTGGCTCTCCCGCCCCGTCTCCCATGCCTCCGCCCATCGCCTCCGGCTCACCCCGTAGGCCGCGGCCCACTTCTCGGGGTGCTTCACCCCGTGCTTGCCGTTCTCCACCTTGCTCACCATCCCCGTACTGACTCCGACCCTGGCCGCTACTTCCCTCTGCGTGACCCCCCGCCGGGCTCGTAGCTCCCTGAGCGACAACGGCCCCTCGACTGGTGCGAGTTCGTCAACTGAGCTGTCCAAGGCGGCGGCAATCGCCTTCACCACTCGGGGGGAGGGGCGGCAGGTTCCCCCCTCTGCTTTGCGCGCGGTCGCGGGCGTGATCCCTGCGACCACCGCGAGCTGTTCGCAGCTCCAGCCGCGGGCCTCTCGCTTCGCGCGCAACAGGTCGGCGCGAAACTGCGGGATGCCGCTACTTGGACTCATCAGTGCCTCATTTTATGGCAGTGGTTGTTAACAGTGAGTCATGGTAGCGTGACGGCGAGATCAGTAAAGTACGGGGGTGAAATCATGAGTCAACACGCAGCGTTGGGGGTTGAGGCCCCCAACTCGTCCCGACACTTCGGCATCCTCGCGGCGCACGGCGGCGCCGGTGCCTCGACGGTCACTCGATGGCTTGACCCTGACGGCGACACAGGCACAACGGAACTCGCCCTTGGTTCGCATCTGCCACCGCATTACATCCCGGTCGTGGTCGCCCGGTCGACTGCTTTCGGCATGGCCAGTGCCGTCCAGCTCCTCGGCGCTTGGAACCCGCAGGTGCCCCGGCCGTACCTCGTCGTCGTCGGGGACGCTCCCCTTCGCATGCCTCGCGCGTCGGCGTACCGCATCCGCTCGGTCCGCCCTCGCGTCCTCGGTATCACCCAGGTCCCCTACCTGGTGCGTCTGCGGGAGATCGACACACCGGCGGCGGGCCTCGCCTACCGGGACGTTCAAAAGGCCGCACGCAACCTGCGGCGGCAACTCGGCCTCAACAACTAAGGAGAAGAAAACCCATGAGCCTCATGCACGCTGTGTCGGAAGTGGTGGCCCTCGCCCCCATGGCCCCGGGAGACCCCAAGCCGGGCACGAACTGGGACGCGCCGCCGGCCTCCCCGCCCGGCATGGAAACCATCCTCCCGGAATGGGTGGGCTGGGCGAAGTACGTCGCCATCGGCGCCGGAATCCTGGGCCTGATCGCCTGCGGCGTCATGATGATGGTCGGCCGCCGCAACCGGTCCCACCTCTCCGCTGAGGGCGCCTCTGGCCTGCTCTGGGTCCTCGGCGGCCTGTCCGTCGTCACCCTCGCGGCCGGCGTCGTCCCCGCGATCGTGACCTGAGGGGACGACCGTGACACTCGATCTCCAGCAAGCCGCACAGCGGCGGATGCGCCGGGCGGTCATCATCCTGGTCGCCATCGTCCTGGTGCTCGTCTCCGCCCTGGTCGTCATCGCCGTGCGCGGCGACGACTCGGGCAGCAACAAGCCGGCTGCCGCTGTTCCCGAGAACAGCACCGCCGCATCCACACCGGTGCCGACCCTGCCGCCGGATGAGGGGGACTATGTGGCTCCCGCCAAGTACGTGGCACTGCCGGACGGGGCCGACAAGGTCGAGGGGCTTCCGGTGAAGTTCCCCCACACGCCGGAGGGCGCGGCGGCCATGGCCGTGGCCTCCTCCCGTAACGCGTGGTCCTTCGACCCTGCCAAGGTCAAGGCTGGCGTCCTCGCCTACGCGACCGCGCAGTACCGCGACGCTATGGCGGCCTCGGCTGAGGACGGAGCGAGGGGCAATCGGGAGTTCGCCGGCGTACCCGCAACCGGCCCCATTCCGCCGGGTGCCGCCCTGAACGCGTGGCCCATCGGCGTGAAGTGGACCGTGAAGGGTTCCAACATGGTCAACGCCATGGTCCTTATGCGTGTCACGTCCGTCCCCAAGGAAGGTGCCGAGCCCAAGACGACCCTTGTGGTGGTCCCTGGTCGCGCCGTGTGGGAGTCGGGTGACTGGAAGGCTGATCCCACCGACCCCATGCCGCTACCCGATCCGGTGGACATCGGCACGTCCAAGTTCAACGAGGACGGGTGGATGGCGATTCAGGAAGGCGACCGGCTGTGATGCGTTCGTTCCCGACCCGTGTCGTTGCAATGGTCGGCGCGCTGTTCCTCCTGCTCGGCCTCGCGGCGGCACCGGCCGCGGCCGTGCCGTCGCAGCCCAAGGCCGCGGTTCCGGCTGCGGCCCCGCAGGCTCTGCCCGCCTGGGACTGGATCGGCACAATCAAGTGCGGCGCCTATCTCTTCCCCAACGCACCTAAGACCGGCGATGGGGCTATTGAATGCGTGAAGCAGGCGGTTAAGGGTGTCGAGAAGGGGGCGGAGCTCGCCAAGGACGGTGCGAGTGCGGCGACAAAGGCGCTGGCGAACACCGTGATCGGGGACGCTGCGAAGTCCCTGGCTGAATTTTCGGGCGAGTTTATGCGTGTCACGTTCGGCTGGTGGCTGATGACCGACTCGGTACAGGTCAAAGACTCCGGTGTCCTGGGCGATCCGAACCAACCGAACGACCCCATGAAATCACTCAGCCTCCATGCCCTCATGGTCGGCATTGGCGCGGGTATCGCCACCATTCTTGTGATGTTCCAGGGCATCAAGATGATCATTCAGCGCAAGGGGGCTCCGCTCGCGCAGATCATCCAAGGTCTCTTGATCAATATCGTGGTCAGTGCGGCCGGTGTTGGCATCATCGACGCCCTGCTGATCGCCTCCGATCAGCTCACCAAAGCCATCCTGTACGTGGGATTCGGCGGCGGCACCGACGTTCCCGCCCACATGGCGGCCATCATGCTGCCCGCCATCGGAAACCCTATGGGTCTCCTCGTCGTCGCCCTTATCTCGCTTATCGTCGGCGGCATTCAGGTCGTGATGCTGTTCCTTCGTCAGGCAGCCATTCCGATTCAAGCGCTACTGTTGCCAATCGCCGGTGCGGGTCAGGTCGGTGGCGACAGCTCCCGCCAGTGGCTACCGCGGCTCTTCACCGCAATTATGGTGATCATCATGTATAAGCCCATGGCTGCCCTGATCATCTCCGTGGGCTTCACGGAAATGGCCTATGGAAACGGCATCATCGACTTCGTCCGGGGTGTCGTGACCCTGGTTCTGTCGGTCATCGCCCTCAAGTCTCTGCTTGCCTTGTTCGCCCCGCTAGGGCTGTCGATGGGCAACGCCGTAGCGGCCGGTGGCGGCCTCGGTGGTGCGCTGAGCATGGTGGGCGGCGCGATGGCCTCGCAGATGGGCGGCGCCGGTGGTGACGGCGGCACCGGTGGCGGCGGCTCCACGGCGGCATCCCACGCGGCCGACATGGAACGAAACAGGCCCTCGGCTGGCGGCGGCGGTGACGACTCCTCGGAGGGGTCGAACGCCATTCAGCAGGCATCCGCCAGCATCCCTCAGCAGGGCGGCAGCACGGCGGCGGCCGGCGAGTCTGCGGCAGCGGCAGAGGGTGCCTCGGCGGCGGCCGGTGCCGGGCAGGCAGCGGCGGCGGGCGGCTCGACGGCTGCGGCCTCGACCGCGACGGCGGCGGCCGGTGGCCCGGTGGGCATCGCGCTCGTTGCGGCAGAGGCAGGCAAACAGGCCGTCAACAAGGCTGGCGGCGCGGTCGGTGGAACGGAGTAACGGAACATGACGACAACCGAGTCACAACCCCTGTACGGCGGTTGGCGCCGTAGCCGGTCCATGGGCATCTGGTCCCTGAACACCCCTCAGACGGTCATCGCCGTGGGCGCGATGTTGGCTCCGATCCTCCTCCTGGTTCTGGGCGGCTCGCTCTCCACGCTGGCCGTGACGGTCCCGCTCGCCCTGGTCGTCATCATGCTGACCGTGTGGCAGCGGCATGGCATGCCGCTCATGTCGTACGTCGTCGGCCGTGCCCGCTGGTCCTGGGGGCACATGCGGGGCGAGACCTCTTACCGGTCGGTGTTCCTGCCGTCGCCGGAAGGGCTCGACCTGCCGGGGATGGCGGCGCCGACCAAGCTCGTCCGCGCCGAATCTCCGGACGGGCGGGGCCCGGTCGGCCTGGTCTGGAACCAGCGCACCGGCACCATGACGGCCGCGCTGCTGCTGAACCCTGCCGGGTCCCTCCTCGCCTCCGGTACGACGGTGCGGGCACAGGTCACCGCGTGGGGTGACGCCCTGGCCCGGCTCGCGGATGAGGACGGCGTGCAGGGCGGGGCGGTCACGCTCCAGATCACTCCGTCCTCGGGTGCCGCCCTGTCCGATCACGTCCGGGGCCGGCTCGACCCCTCCGCGCCAAACCTCGCGCGGCAGGCGATCGGCGAACTCGTCGACCGCGCGCCGCGGGCCTCCGCGCAGCTCGCCGCGTGGATGTCGCTGGTAATCGACCCTGCGACATCTCCGGAGCGGCCCAAGGGCCCGGCGGAAGCGGCGGCAGTCACCCTCGGCGCCCTGGACGCGGTGGACCTGTCCGGGGCCGGTGTGGATGTGCTGCGACGCGCCACGGACATTGACCTCAAGCGGCTGGTACGCGGGGCCTTCGTCCCGGCCGACATGGACGCCCCCGCCGAGCAGATCGAGGAATTGGTGTGGCACGAGGTGGGCCCCGTCGCCTCTGAGGACGATTGGGAGACCTACCGACACGACGGCTACCACTCGGTGTCCTACGTGCTGCGAGAAGCACCGCGCAAGCTCGTCACCTACGACGTGCTGTTGAAGCTGCTGGCGCCTGGCGCGTTCACCCGCCGGGTCACGCTCGCCTACCGGGTACTGCCCACGGACGAGGCACAGGCTGTAGTCGAGCGGGAGGTCAACGCCAACGAAGCGCGGGCCGAGTACCGGCAGCGCACCAAGCGCACGGCGACCCGCCGTGAGCGCGTGGACCGCGAGCACGCCGAGCGGACCGCGGCCGAAGAGGCCACGGGTGCCGGAATGGTCCAGTGGTCCATCTACGTCACCACCACGGTGAGTGATCCGGCGGACCTGCCCGCCGCGCGCCGCGAGATCGACAAGGCGGCCCGCGCGTCCGGCGGCCTGCGGCTCCGTCCCGCTTTCGGCGGCCAGTCCGCCGCGATGGTCGTCGGCCTGCCGGTCGGCATCCACCCACTTCTGTAGGAAGGGCACGACGTGAAGCGCAACAAGACCGCCCGCAACGGCGGCGCGTCGTCCCGGCGGGGCGTAACCGCCGGGACGACCGCGCCAGAGCCTACCTGGCGGCTCAACCCCGCGGTGATCGCATCGCGCTGGGGCTGGAAGGGCGCCGGCCGTGGCCGGGCTGCCGTCCTCGACACCGGATCGGTCTACCTCTCCTCGACGGTGCAGACCGCCGGCCTGTACCCGTTCGTCCTCGGCGGCGGCCTGCCGCCCGAGGGCGTCCCCATCGGATACGACCAACTCACACACGAATTGGTGTGCTTCGACCCGTCCGGGTGGATCGGTTCCCTGGTCACCAACCCCGGCGTGTGGATCATGGCCCAACCGGGCGTCGGCAAATCCGCCATCGCCAAACGCATCTGCCTCGTCTACAACGCGTACGGCTACAAGCTCGTCGTACCCGGCGACGTGAAGGGCGAGTACGCCGATCTCGTCGCCGAGCTCGGCGGCCAGGTCGTCCGCATCGGCCGTGGCCTGGACCGGATCAACCCCCTGGACTCCGGGCCCATGCGCAAGATCCTCCCCACCCTCGCGCCCGGCCGGCGTGACGCCCTCCTCGCGGAAATCAACGGACGCCGCAGCGAGCTGCTGCACGCGCTGCTGACCACCGAAATGGACCGGCGGCCCAACCCCACCGAACGCAACGTCATCGAGCACGCGATCCGCATCGTGACGGCCGCGCACGTGGGGGAGGGAGACCCGATCATCCCCGACGTGGTCAAGGTGCTGCGGGACGGCCCGCAAGAGCTCCGGGAACAGCTCATGGTGAAGACGGAGGACGACTACAGGGCCCTGGTCCGGGGGGTGACGCACGCGCTGGAAAACCTGTGCGTCGGCCCGCTGTCCGGCCTCTTCGACGGACCGACCACCACCGCCCTCGACCTGTCGGCCCCGGCCCTGTCCGTGGACCTGTCCAGCCTCCTGACGGCCGGTGACCACGTGGTGAGCGCCGGCCTGCTGGCCACCTGGGCGTACGCCTACAGCTCGATCGACTCCGCCCGCGCGGTCGGCCTCATGAACTCCCCGCTCGTGCTGCCCTTGGATGAGATGTGGCGGGCCCTGCGCGCGGGCCCCGGCATCGTGGACGCCTTCGACTCCATGACCCGCCTCAACCGCGCCCGCAATGAGGTGACACTGTTCATCACGCATTCGCTGCGTGACCCCGAAAGCCTGCCCACTGCGCAGGACCGTGCCAAAGCAATGGGCATGATCGACCGCTGTGACTCGATGATCCTCGGCGCGCTGAGCGTCGGCGAGCTGGAACGGGTCTCGGCGCAACGTCCGCTCACGGACGCTGAGATCGCCCTCATTGCCTCCTGGTCGTCCTCGTCCGGCACGGGCCTCGACGGCACCCGCCAGGTTCACCCGGGCCGCGGAAAGTACCTGCTGCGGCTCGGCACCCGCCCGGGCACCCCGGTAAAGCTCCAGCTCACCGACGCTGAACGGCGCCTGTACGAAACCGACCCGTCCAAGAAACTCCAGAAGGGGGATGCTGCATGAACGACTCCAGCCATGGCGCGGGGGCCGGGGCGGGCGCACCGCTCGCGGTCCTCGGCGTCATCGTCGGCTCCACCGTGCTCTACACCGGCGCCTATGTCGGCGGCACGCTCGGCGTCGCGCTGTCCGGCGGCGGCTGGGCCCCGCCCGCTTACTCGATCAAGTCGGCGTTCGCCCTCGTCTCGGGTGGCCCGGGCCGGCTGTGGCCGGGGCACGCGACGGCGGCCGGTGTCGGCATGGCCGTGCTCCTGGTCCTCGTCGCCGCGGGCCTCGCCGTGGGCGCCTTCCTCGTATGGCGGCGGTTCTTCTCCCACCGTGCGGGCCTGGCGGGCATGCGGGAACTGGCCCCGCTTGCGCCCAAGGCGATGACTGCCCGGGCCCGGGCTCTGCGGCCCTCCCTCAAGGGTGTGGAGACCGTGAAGCCGGACGACACGGGGGTGTTGCTGGGCAACCTCGACGCCTCACGCGGCCCGGAGCTGCGGGCGAGCTGGGAAGACGTGCTGTTGGCGATCATGGCTCCCCGGTCGGGCAAGTCCACGAGCCTCGCTGTTCCGGCGCTGCTGCGGGCCCCGGGGGCCGTCATGCTGACCAGCAACAAGCCGGACGTGTTCGCGGTCACCCGGGCCCGGCGCCTGGACGTGGGCGCGGTGTGGCTGCTCGACCCGCAGTCCATCACCCACTCCGAACGGGCGATGTGGTGGAACATGCTGGACTCGGCCCGCACCATCGAGGGCGCCGGACGGCTCGCCTCCCACTTCATCGCGGCCACCACCGACGAAAAGTCGCGCGGGGACTTCTGGATGGGGGCGGCAAAGAACCTGCTGACCGCGCTGTTCCACGCGGCGGCCGTCTCGGATGGCTCCGTGTCGGATGTGCTGGCCTGGCTGTCCACACCGAGCGACCGCGGGCCGGTGAACGCGCTCAAGGCGGCGGGGAAAGAGGCGTTGGCGCAACAGCTCGCGTCCACCGTGGCGGGCGCGGTCGACACCCGCGACGGCATCTATGAGACGGCCCGTCAGTGCGTCGCCTGCCTCCTCGACCCCGAAACGCTCGCCTGGGTCACCCCGGACCCGAAAGCGCGCGAGTTCCGCCCCGCCGACTTCGTACGCTCCCGCGACACCCTCTATCTGCTGTCCAAGGACGGCGGCGGGTCGGCGGCCGGTGTCATCGCCGCGGCGGCGGATGCGGTCCTTCGAGCCGCGATGGTGGCCGCCGAGCGAGCCGGCGGCCGGCTCGACGCCCCGTTGGTCGCGGTGCTCGATGAGGCGGCGAACGTGTGCCGGATCGAGGATCTGCCCGACCTGTACTCGCATCTCGGCTCGCGCGGCGTCATCCCGGTGACCATCCTCCAGTCCTACCGTCAGGGCGTCCGCGTCTGGGGTGAAGCGGGCATGGATGCCTTGTGGTCGGCGGCCACCATCAAGGCCCTGGGCTCCGGCCTGGACGATGCGGAGTTCGCAGAGAAGGTCTCCCGGCTCGTCGGTGAGCACAAGGTCAGTGAAACGTCCGTCTCGCACGGCTCGACCGGTCGCAGCGTCTCCACCTCCCGGCGCCGCGAGCGGGTCATGGAGGCCGCGGAGATCCGCGCTCTGCCCAAGGGGCGGGCCCTGCTGCTGGCGACCGGTGTCCGGGTCGGCATGATCCGCCTGCGGCCCTGGTACCTGGAGCCGGACGCCGCAGACCTGTCCGCCGCGTCCGATGTGGAGATCGCCGAGATTGCGGCCCGTGCCTCGCGGAAGGTGATCGCGGCATGAGCGACGACGCGCCGCCCACCATCGAGGTCCTGGCCGAGGATTTCGAGGACTTGAAAGCCGTTGTCCACGGCTTCGCCACACAGTTGGAGCACAACACCGAAAAGGTGAAGCAGCTCGCTTCCGCTGTCGCCTCCGGCGGCGGCCAGGACGACGGCGACAGCGACGGGAAGGGCAAGGAGAAAGAGAAGCCCAAGACGCCGCCGTTCATTCTGTGGCTGTCGGGTGACCAGTACGCCGGAGAGCTGGCCGCGCTGGCGACCTGGGTGCAAAACCTGCTGGTGCCGTCCTACTTCGGTGAGATCTCCTCGTCCGCGCCCTGGTGCGCGAGCTGGTGGCAGCACCCGCCGGCCGTCGCACGGCTCCACGCTGCATGGCTGGCCTGGCAGGAACTCACCAACCCGGAAACGTGTGGGCTCACCGGCCCCTCGGTCTGGCACCGTGACCACCTGGACCCGATGCTTGCCCAGCTCCGCGCGGCCGATGGCCCGTTCGCTGGCTGCATGACCAACCCGGACCGCCCGCAGCACACCATGCTGCCGGTGCCGCCGGTCACACCTCTGCCGCCTCGGCCGGTCGCCGAGCCGGCCGAGCCGAATCGTGCAGAGGTGAACGCCTGAGAGTTGGCGTGTACAAGCGAGAAGGGCCGGAGTTTCCTCCGGCCCTTCTCGCTGTTCTGCCCGCAGGTTCAGGCGATGTTGCGGCGCGCGGCGCTCGGCGGCGGCGTAGGTGCCCGGCCTGGGCCTTGGCCGCTCGGTGCGGACGTCTTGCGGCCGGCGCGTCCCGGGGCACGCTGACCCTTCGGGACGGTGGTGGACTGCGCGGCTGCGGCTGCGGCGCGGGCGTCGATGGCGGACGTGTCCGCCTCGTGGGCGGCGAGTCCGTCCAGCCCTGCCGCTTGGCTCCATTCGGCCCCGGCCTGGGCCACGTCTCCGCGTCCGTCCGCCTCGGCGGCCGTGCCCCGGGCCGTGTCGGCGTCGGCCCGAGCCGCGTCCGAACGGGACTGTGCCGCCGAGCTGCTGCGGGCGAGCGCGGCAACGTGGCGGCGGGCCTCGGCGTCATCGGTCCCGTCCCCGCCCGTGGCGCCTGCGGGCTCCACGGGCTTACGGGCGGGCTGGTCGCCGCTTCCCCTGTGCGGGGTTCGCGCGTGCGGGTTCATCCGGTCGTCCCTTCTCTGGTTCGGTGGGGTGTCATCGGCCGTGGGTGCGGGTCGGTGTGGCCGGTGCGGCGGGCGCGGTCCGGGCCGCCTGGGGGCCCGGCGCCGGGGTGGCTCCCGGTGTGGCTGTGGTCGACTGCGCGGACGCTGCGGCGGCCCTGCCGGGCGCCTGGGCGGCTGCGGTGTCCGGTGCGCTGGTGGTGGCCTTCGGTGTCGTGGAGCTGGGAGCCGGGGGAGTGGGGGCGGTTGGTGCTGGTGTCGGCGCTGTGGTGCGGGCGGGGGTGGGGGTTTTGGCCTGGTCCGCGAGGAGTCCGCGGGCAGCCTCGGCCGGGCTGAGGCTGATGCCGGCGGCGGCGGCCTGCTGCAAGCGGGTCGGGATGCTGGCCAGGGCCTCGCGGGGGTTGTGTCCGGCTTCCTGGAGTGCCTTGATCTGGCTGGCGATGCCGGGCCACTCGCGGGAGGTGACCATCTGGTTCAACGCGCCCTCGTCGGCCAGGGCCTCGCGGGCGACGACAACCAGCCGTGAGTTTTCCTGGGCGCTGATGCCGAGCCGGGCGAGTTCCCGGCTCCGTTCCCCGAGAGCGGTGGGCTTGTCCTTGCCGGTGACCTTGGCGACGATCTTCGCTACGGCTTGCTTGACCCATTCCACGACCTTCTTGACCATGCCAGGCCCTTCGCGCTGGGCGCGTTCCTGGCCGGGAGGAGGGGCCCACGGGTCACGGAGGTTCGCGGCGGGTGACGCGGTGACCCCTGGGGCGGGGGCTCCCGCTTTCAGGTCGGTGTCCATGCGCGCGATGACGGGGGCTGCGTCGGTGAGGAACTGTCCGACATTGACGCCTGCGCTTTCCAGCTTCTTCAGTTCCCCGGCGAGCTGGGGCCACTGGGGGGCGTTCACCATGGCCTCGGCCACAGCCGGCGGCTGCACGATGCCCCGCACCATGTGCGCGTACCGCTCGTGGTCCGGGTTGGCGGGCCGCTGAGCGGGCGTCTGCTGTGCTGTCGGGGCCGGTTGGGCTGTGGGGGGTACCTCGCGCCGGGATGCCTCGCTGAGTGCCCGCGCGGTAAGGATCAGAACTTGCAGTGCGACGGCGGCTGTCTGGACGGCCTGTCCGGCTGCCTGTTCCATCGGGTTGGCATCGCTCATCGGGTCACCCCGGCCTGAGTGCTCGTCATCTCCTGTTTCCCTCCTGGGTCGCCTCGTTCAACGGTAAGCCCCTGCGGTGGCCACGGGCGGGGTTTTCCGCGGCCGTGGCCACACCCTTGGGGCATGCGGTTAGCGTCGTGGTCCTCGGCCCTGCGCACGCCGTTGTGCTGCTTCTTGGGCGGCTCGGTCTGCGGCCGTGCGCTCTCCGGGCCTCGGGCCTGGTGCCGGTCCGGTGCGGCGTGAGGTGGTCCGGGGGAGCGGGGCCGGCTTCCCGGTTCCGCTCAGCTTGCCTTGGAGTCGCCAGGTCAGGACTTGGGCCACGCTGTCGGCGTCGGCCAGGTCCCGGGCGGCGGCCACTTCGGCGAGCAATTCCGCGGGTGCATGCCCTTCACCTGATGCCTTGATCAGGTAGGCGGCCAGGGTGGCCGATGCCGGGTCGGCGAGCACATCGGCTGCGTACGCGGGTACTGCCTGGCGCACGGCCTCACCAAAGGTGGGCGCCTCGCTTCCGCCGAGCGGTGTGGACTCGATCGTCTCGCCGCGGCCCACCACTGGCGGCGGCGGCGTCGGCGCTTCCGGATTCTGCGAACCGTCCTCGGCCTCCTCGGTCGGCACTCCGGCCGGCCTGCGTGCCGTGCCCGATTCCGTGCCGTCCGGCCTACTGCCGTCGGCAGCGGTTGCGACGGGTTGACGCGTCTCATTGGTGACGGTGGGGGAGTCGGTGACCATACGTCTCTGAAGGCGCCACACCAGAACCTCGGCGGCGCTGTCCGCGTCCCCGAATCCGCGCCGTGCTGCCACCTCGGCAAGCACGCGCGCCGGGTCGTATCCGGCGTTTTCCGCCTGCTTCAGCGTGGCGGCCAGTGCGGGCCACGCGGCCTCGCCGAGCACTCTTTCCGCAACCTCCGGGATCGCCTCGCGGACGACAGGCGCGTATGTCTCGCTCAGCGCGGGGCCGTCCGGCTGTGGCTTCGGCGTCCGCCAGGCGGCGCGGCTTCCTCGTCGGCCACTCCGTCCGGCGCTGGCCCCGTAGGCGACTTCGGTAGCTGCTCTCAGGTGGTAGCCGGCCCGTGCGGCGGCCTGCTCCTGGGCGCGGTGCTGCGCGGCCTGATGGTACCTCTGGGCGGCGACGATTGCCAGGGCGACGGCTACGAGAATCGTGATGGCTGCGGCGGCCTCTCCGCCGTTCACGCCGAGCGATGCGCTCATGACGACAAGCTGTGTCGCCGTGCGCAGATGCCTGCTCGCGTCGCTGTGCATCTGCCGGGATGTGGGCGCGCGTCCAGCCCTCTCGAATGCCCGGGCGGCGTCTCGTAGTTCCCGGCGGACTTCCGCCGGGGCCTGCGCGGCGTAGGTCGTCAGGAAGTCGGAAAGGGCCACCATCTCGCCTGCCCCGGCTTCGTTGCCTGCCTGCCCGAGAATGGCGGCGGCCTGGTGGACCTCCCACGCGGCGGCCTGCCACGCGGCGGCCTGGCTGGTGACCTGTCCCATGCCTGTAGCACCGATGCCGGCCGGTGCTCCGTTCCAGCGCTCGCGGACGCGGGGTAGGGACAGGTCAGGGGCGAGACGTGACCCGGAAAACCACACGGCACGGCCTGCACCGGTCCGGTCTCCGGGCAACGCAACCGAGTAGCCGGTTACGGTGCCATCCGGCGCGGTTTGCTTGTTCAAGCGGATGCCGGCGCGCTGGATCGCTGCGAAGAACTCGTCATCCGAACCGGCAACGGCGGCGGCCTGGCGCACCTTGCCTTGCAGTGTGACCCGCGGCGGCTCGTCCCGCCCCTTCCGCTTCGCCTTCTCCGCCTCGGCGGTCGTCGGCCACCGGCTCGCGGTCCGGTCCCCGCTCGTGAGCTGACGCAGACCGTAGCGCTTCTCCAGTTCGCGCGCGCATGCCTGCATCTTCTTCTTGTCCTGCGATAGAGGAACCTTCAAGCCGTCCTGTCGAGCGAGCGTCGCCACGATGTGGATGTGGTCGGGCGCATGGCGCACAGCAATCCACCGTGCCCCCTGGCTGTCCCCCTTCTCTGCCACCCCCGTGGCGTGCATGACCTCGCGGGCAATCTCGGCGAACTCCTCATCCGTCAGCGTGCGGTCCTGAGGGTCCAGCCGGACGGGCACGTGATAGATGTGCTTGCTTGGCCGGCGGCTCGTCAACGCCTCCACAGGCGAGTCAAGCAAGGCGGCGAGCATCGGGATATTCCCCATGTCTCGACCTGGGTCAGGTACCCCGTTGCCCCACGCGGCCACAATGTGCGGGTCCGTGTGCTCGTTCGCCTTACCTGGACCAAACAGGTAGTACAGCAGACCTTGCGTACGCGCACCGTCCCGTGCTCGCTTTACGATCACGGCCGCTCCACCATGACCCGCACGGTTGCCTCATCGAGCCTCTGAATCGCCGTCTCGACACGCGCCAAAACCGCGTCCAGTCGCTCGGGCGTCTCCTCGCCCTCGCTGTTCAGCACCTTGGCAATCTGGTTCAAGTTCACACCGATTCGGTTGGCCGCTGTCCGAGCATCCGAGAGCGTACGTAGCAAGTCCTTGTACTCCACCGGCGCCGGAGAAACCTCCTCCTTCGCCACGGCAAGCGCAGCACGCGCCGCGTACGCGGACAGCTTCATGCCCGCCACCGTGGCGGCCACCTGAATGACGGCCAACTCGGCATCGTTGTACGCAAGGTTCACGCGATGCCGTCTCGGGTTGTCTGCGCGCCGCTCACGGCGACGCGTGCGCGGCTTCTCGTCCGTCAACCTGTCTCCTCCCTCTCCCTCTCCATCGGTCCGTGCCCGGACCGAAAAGGCGTCACCAGCAACGAGCGTAGCGACTGCTGGCGACCCTCATCCGCGTTAATGGAACATTAACGCCCAACTTGCTCCGACGAAGGAGGGCCGTCGGCTGGGGTGCCGGGCTTCTAGGGCGGCGGGGGGGGGGGGGGGGGGGGGGGGGGGGGGGGGGGGGGGGGGGGGGGGGGGGGGGGGGGGGGGGGGGGGGCCCCCCCCCCCCCCCCCCCCAGTCAACCCGCGCCCGCTTGACGGCGGCGGACACACTCACCTGCGCGGCGGCCGGCGCTACCATGGCGCGCATGACGACACCTGCTGAGAATGCGCCCGAGACTGACGCACAGTCGCCTGTGCTGGCCACGGCCAAGGAACTGCTCGCCACGCGCATGAACGTGATCCCTCCCCTGGCCGACGCCATCGCCGAGCGCAAGCGTCTTCAGGCCCTCCTCGACGCCACAGAGAAGACGTACGGCGCGGCCTACGCCGACGCGACGGCGGCGGGCTGGACTCCCGAAGAGCTGCGGCAGATGGGAGCCGACGAACCGACTCGGCGCCCCCAGGGACGGCCCAAGGGCGCTCGCACCCAACGTCGCACCCGCCCAGCTGCGCCGACTGCCCCGGCTACTCCGGCCGCGCCGAGCCCACGCACTCCCAACGCCATCGAAACCGGGGACCCCGCCTCGGCCTCCTGACCCCTCGTCGCACATCGGCCCCGGCCTTCATGGCCGGGGCCGGCCCGCTCCTCCTCGCCCGAAAGGATGACCTCACCGTGACGGCCGGAAAGCTCAACACCTTCGTATGGGTCCACCCCTCACAAGGTGAAGCACTGCGCAGCATCGCCCGAGCGAACGCCCACGCCGAAGCTGAATGGATCGCCTCCGAGCGTGAGCGACTGGGCGTCCGTCCCGACGAGCCGACTCCTGAAGCCGTCCGGCTCGAAGCGTTCGCCCTCCGTCCCGGCACCTGGCCCACGGCAAGCCACTTGGTAGAGGCGGCCATGCGCCGACGCCTCTCCGCTCCCGATCTGGCCGGCCCCTGGCCCCGCTTCACCTCAGCCGAACGAGAATCCCAACGTCTCTCCGGTCGCCGCCCGGGCACCCCGAACGAGCGCTTCACGGACAAAATCGCCGTTGACATCGCCCCCGAAGTGATCGCCTCGGCACAACTCGCGGCCTACCGCGTGAGTCAACCTGTCGTCGCACAACTCCGCGCGGAAAACCTCATCGGCCCGGGTGCCTCCCGCTCACGTGCGGCCCGCGCCCGACGTGAAGAACTCCAGTCGCAAATCTTCACCGTTGGACGCATCGCCAGAGAAGCAATCAACCGACTTATCGCCTCGTAGAGTTGGCGCACAATCAAACAAGGTAGTTACCGCGCCAGTCGGGCGGCCCCCGGCTAGGTGCCCCGGGGGCGCCTAGGGTCCGTAATCCTCCGTGGCCTGCGCCGTTGGCGGCCGGCGGGTCCGGTGGGGGTGGGAAAAGACGGCTAGCGGCGGGGGGAGGGGTGCCCGGCGGGGGACCGGTGGCCGTCCGCCCGGGCCGTACGGGGCCGCTCGCCGTACCCCCGCCGTCGCGCATGACGGGCGCGTGAGGCGACCGCACCCATAGGCCGTGGCTGATGGGGGGCACCTGCTGCCGCGATGTGGCCGGGGCCGGTGTGGTCGCTCCGCGTCGGTACCGGTCTCGTCGTGGCCCGGGTGCGTGTCGTCAGGTGGGCCCACCCGCCCGCGCACACCCACCGCCCACCCGCCGTTTTAGCTTGTACAAGCTAAGTCTTGTGGTGCGCAGAAATGCCGGAGCCCGCACCCTCATGGATGCGGGCTCCGGCGGGATGGGCTAGGGCTCAGAAAGGGTCGGGGCGTTCGGCCATTTCCCTGATCCGCTCAACGACCGTTCGGCAGTCGCCGAGTGCCCGGTGACCTCCTCGGAGCTTCTGCCAACGCCAGTCACCCCAGTAGTCCGACCAATCTCCGACGTGCACGGCGTACGCGAGCATCGCGCACCGGTCCCACTGCTGGGCGTTCATCCATTCCGCGGCTGCCGGGTGCTGCTCGTACGGCCGCAGCGGCTCCGATCCGGGCAGGGTGGGGCTGTGCTCCTGGTGGTGGCGGTTGAGCTCGTAGGCCAGAACCCCGGTGTCGTAGGACCTGTTGTAGATGATGACGCGGCGGCCTTCGAGGGCCTTCGTCAACCGGGGCAACACCGCGCCGAATCCGGGGGCGTCCTTGACATCCTCGTCGGAGATCCCGTGAATTGCGGTGGCCTCCTCGGGGATCGGGACGCCAGGGTGGACGAGAGTGTCCAACAGGGTTTCCCCGGCCCCGTCCGTAACGCTGATCTCCACGATTTTCGCGTCCCACCCGAGACCCGTGGTCTCCGTGTCAAGGATCGCGAACGCGTGCGGTGCGGCCATCACCTCCCGCGCCCACCGGCGGACCGGGCCCAGCTCGTCCCAGCGCTCCCGCTCCCACGCCCGCTCGGCCTCCTCGGCCTGCCTCTTCCGCTCGGCCTTGCACGGCTCACAGGTGCGGGGGAAGCCGAACGCCTGGCGGAAGTCGTCGGCAGCGTCGGCGGCCTCGATCTCCTCACGGGTGGCGGTCTGAGCGGCACAGTCGGGGCAGTGCCGACGGGCGAGCCGGCGGGCGACTTCCTCACCGCGGCGGCGCTCCTCCACACACGCCAGGCAGTGGCGGCCGTAGCCCACCGGGCCGTAGCCCACGCTGTCCCGGTGCTGGAACTCGGTTCCGCACCGCCGACACGTGCGTTCCCACCGGTCGTAGGCGGCATCCGCGCAGGGACGGCAGATGCGGCCCGAGACCGGAAGCCACGGAGAGCGTTTCCGGCTCCGCTCGGGCAACGGGCTGTCGGCTGCGGTCTCGCACAGAACGCAGGTGCGGCGGGCGAGTTTCTGCGCCTGCTGGCGGGGCGAGAGCGGCCGGACTGCGCGGGTGTCATCGACGTGGTACAGGTCGATCATGTCGCTGCCCCCGTAGCGGGTGCGGTAGCGCAGGTAGGCGCGGGGTTTCTGGCCCGGTGTCCGCCTGCGGCCGGCCTCCTCCAACTGCCGAACCGTCATGAGCTCGGCCGGTGTCTGCCCGGAGGTGTACACCGGCAATCCCCGGAAGGTCTCGGTGGGCTGCGCGGGCACCTTGCCCGTGGTCCTGGTGCTCGTCGTGGTCGTCACGTGGTACCCAACCTCTCGTCGGGGGGTGCGGGTTACTACCTGCGGTGACTTCTTCGGTTAGGCCGGCGGCTCGTCGTCCTCGGCGTCCATCGGCACGGCGGTCTGATCCGGGTGGACCTCTACGGGGGCCGACTCGGCCTCGGCGGTCCCCTTCTTGGCCCGGCGGACGGGCTTTTTGGCCTGCTGCAATGCCGCGAGTTCGGCACGCAGACGCTCGTTCTCCTGGTCGCGCGCCCGCAGTTCCCCCCGGAGTTGTTCCGCGGTGGTCTCGGCCCGCTCGGCACGCTGCTCGGCGTCCACGGCCCGCTGTTCTGCGGCGCCCTTGTCCCGCTCCGCCGTACGCCGTTCCTCCTGCTCGGTGGCGAGCTGCGCGGCGAGCTGGTCCCGGCGCCGCTCGGCGTCACCGATGCGGGTGTCTGCCCGCTGCTCGGCGCGGTCGGCGCGGTTCTCCGCCTGCGTGCGGCCCTCCTCGGCCTTGGTGGCGCGCTGCTCGGCGGCGGCACGCTGCCGGTTGGCCTCAAGAACCTGGCTGCGGGCCTCGTCGCGTTCGCGCTTGGCCTTGTTGGTCTCGGCGAGTGCCTGGGCGTATCCGGCCTGGATCTCCTCCTTCTCCTCCTCCGCCTTGCGGGCTCGCTCCTCGGCGCGCTGCTGGGCGGCCCGGGCGGCCTGGGCCTCCTCGACGGCGCGGGCTGCCTCACTGCGTGCGGTGTCCCGTTCCCGCTCGGCTGCTTCGCGGGCGCGCTCGGCTTCGCGGGCGCGCTCGTCGGCCCGGGCCCGCTCCTGTTCTGCGGCCTCGGCGCGGGCCTGCGCGGCGGCAGCGGCCTGGCGGGCCTGGTCGCGCTGCTCGGTGGCTGTGTCGCGTTGCTCGATCGCGTCGGCGGCCTCGCGCTCGGCACGTTCGGCCCGGTCGGCGGCGGCGGCGCGCTGTTCCTCGGCGAGCTGCTGGGCGGCGGCGGCGTCGGCCGCGTTGCGCTCCGCCTGGTCCCGGCGGAACTCTGCGGTGCGGGCGTTCTGCTCGGCGACTTCCCGAGCCTCCTCGGCGGCCTCGCGGGCGGCGCGGTCGCGTTCGGCGGCGGCCTCGGCGGCCTCCCGGTCGGCGGCGGCCTGGTGGGCCTCGGCACGGGCGGCGGACGCATCGGCCTGGGCCTGTACGGTCGCCTGGTTGGCCCGGGCTACGTCCTGCTGATTGGCAGCGCGGGCGGCGGCCAACCGGGCCTCGATGCCCTCGGGAGAGTTGACCTTTTTCAGCTCCAAACGGGTGTCGGCTGCCACCTGCTCGATGCGCGTCACCAGCTCGTCAAGACGGTGCATCTGCCCCGGCAGACCAGGGGCGTTGCGCTCGCGTGCGCGGGCGGCCTTGCGCTCGTTCTGACAGTCCTTGTCGCAGTACTCGGGCGGCCGTCCGGCCCCGGCCGGCTTCGCCCGGGGAATCAGCTTCCCGCAGTTCGCGCACGGCTCGGGCCAGTACCCGTACGGCGCTTCCTCCTCGTCTCCTCCGTCGCCCTCGGAGGTCGGGTCGGGAGCGTCGCCCCCGTCCTCGTCGGCGAGGATGCCGAACCGCCTCAACTGCCCGGTGGCCTCCGGCGACAGCCCTTCGGGGGCCTTGTCGATGCTCACGCGCATGTGCCTTTCTCGTGCGAAACGGCCCGGGCCCGGTGACCGGTTCCGCGGGTGGTGCGGTGCCTCGGCCTCGACGGCGGCGCAGCCGGCGCGGGACGGCGGCGGGGACGGGCCCGGGTGCTGATGCTGCCGTAGAGGCAACCGCGGCGGATACCGACCGGGATTCCGCCCGGCCTGTATGGGCTCCGGCTCGACCTGAGCGGGCCGGTGACCTGCGGGGTGTCGGCTCCGGTGAGCTCGGCGCGGGCCTCGCCGGTGGGGTCGTCGTGCTCCTGGTGCTCGTCGTCCTGGGCGGCCAGGGCCTCGCCCTCGGCGTCCTGGTCCTCCCGCTCGTGGTCGGCGGCGGGGGCGGGCTCGATCACGGACGGCTCGGTGTACCGGCCCGCGGCGGTGAGGACGGCGGTCACCTCGTCCTCGGGCGCGTCCCACGGGTCTACCGGGCGGTCGGCCCACACCTCGGCGGCGACGGCGGCGGCCTGCTCCCACATCGGGCGGGCCGGGTCGCTGGCGGCCGGGGCCGGCGGGGTGCGCAGGCAGTCAACGAGGTGCCCGAGCACGGCCGTGCGGAACTCGCGAGCACGCACCCGCAGCGTGCTGGGGTCCTCGTAGTCAAGGTGGCCGGCCAGAACGGCCATGAGCGAGCGGCGCCACCGGCCGAACATCCGGGCCGCTCGCGTCGCTGCGGCCTCCAGTCCCGCCAGGACACGGGGAAGCGCGGCGAGATACCGGGCCACGTTCCGGGCCGGTCCGCTCACGATCATGCGGCGCTCGTCCAGTCGGCCGAAGCGGACGCCCTCGGAGAGCTCCCGGTAGACCGGCGTCAGTGCCCACGGGGTCCGCCACTCGACCCCGTACAGGCCCGTCAACGCCACGGCGGCGCTGCGATGCTCCAGCGCGCGGCGCTTGTCGGACGCGCCGAATGACAGCTCAGCCTCGAACCGGCCGAACCCGTTCACGTACGACACCTCAACGTAGGTGCGGCGGGAGGGAGTTACCCGAGTCGTCCTCATAGGGTCGACTCTATCATTTCTGGAATACCATTTCTAGTATTCCAGAAATTGCGGGATTGGCAGTCCCTCGTGAATTTCGGGGGTGGTCGCCGACTTCTCGTCGGCCTGTCCTGCGGCGGGCCTTGCGGCCCGCGTCGGCGGCGGCCTGGCCGGCCTTCCGCCGTGGGCGCTCGTCGCGCCGGGACTTCGCTTGTACAAGCGAAGTCGTCGGAGGGTTCGGGCTCGGGGGCCGCGGAACTCTGCTCCGGTCCGGGTCCCGCGTCGGCGGGGCTCCCGGTGTGCCGTCCGGGAGGTTTGCTCTCCGGGGGCTTCGCGGGCTCCGGTTCCCCCTGGGGGATGTTGAGGGCTCGCTGGGCGGTGACTCTACCGTGTGCGGCTGGTGGGCGGCCACTGCTTCAGGTTCCCGGGTGTGTCGGGGGTCAGGTGCTCGTGGCGGCGGCCTGGGCGGCTCGGCGGCGGGCGGCGTGCCACCGGTCGGCGGGGACGAGCATGCCGAAGCGGCGGGCCTCGGTGCCGCCCTTGGTGCAGCGCTCTCCGGGCTGGGCGCCGCAGTGCGGGCAGTGGTGGCGGGAGGCGATGACCGCTCGGCGGCCTGCGCGGCGGGTCGGCTGCTGGGGCACGGTGGGGGCGGGGCTGTCGGCTCCGGTGCTGCTGAGGTGCGGGAGGTCGAGCAACTGGCCGGTGCGGGCGAGCTGCTGGGCGTGGTCGAGCATGCCGGCCGCGCCGATGCGCTGGGCCTCGATGTGGCGGGCGCGGGCGTGGTTGGGGCGGCCGTCCTCGTCGCGCGGGTAGGCCCGGCCCCGTGGGTCCATGCCGGGGATGACGGTCTGTTCGGCGGCGGCTCGGCGCGGGCGCTGGCGGTAGGGCAGGGACCGGTGAGCCTCCTCGGCAGTCCACCACTCGTGTGCGGCCTGCTTGACCCGATAGGTGACGGCCAGGGCGGCCAGGCGGCCCGCGCTGCCGGTCTCCTGTGCTGCCTCGTACAGGGATCGGTCGGTGGCCTGGTAGGTCGTCTCTCCTCGGCGGCTGCGGCCCTGGGTCACCAACTGGAGCTGCGTCAGCCGGTGGACGTGGCGGAGCGTCGTACGGCGGCCGTAGCCGGTCTCTGCCATAACCTCGGCGAGTGTGCTGCCCCCCTGCCCTTCCCGGATCGCCCACAACGTCCGTGCGGCGTGGTGCCCCAGGTCGTGCCACACGTCCCCCTGCTGGTGGGTCAGGATGGCGCGCAGGTGGGCAGGGGACCCCGGAGTGAAGAGAGTAGGGGGGGCGGGGGGGGCGGGCGTTCCACTTCTGTCAGACCCCGGGTGAACTGGTGAAACGTTCTCTGTCAACTGGTAGACGGCGCATCGGTGGTGCTTGTGGTCCGGGCACTCGTGGCCCGTCGCCAGGGTCACTCTGCGGGCCTTCCCGGCCCTGCGCTCGGCCTCGGCCGTGACGGTGAGCCATCCATCCCTGATCAGGCGCCACAACGCCTGTGAGGCGGTCTGGCCGGTGTATCCGGCGAGCACGCCGAGCCGGTGGACGTTGGCGGACACGTCCACGCTGCCGGACAGCAGCATCAGCCACGCCACGGCGGTGAGGACGGCGCGATCCGCCGGGCCGGACTCCTTCGACCACCGGTCCGGGCCTGCGGTCCTCATCCGGGCGTACAGGTCGGTGACGGCCTGCTGTACCTCGTCGGCCTCGACGGGCCGGCCGTCGTCCTCCGGGCGGCGCGGCATCCGGGCGGCGTCCTCGACCGCGAGGAACCACACCCGGGCCCACAGCCGCTCTGTCTCCTCCTCGCTGCGCGGGCGGCGGCTTCCGTCCGCCTGGCGCTCGCTGCGCAGGTACTCCAGCGCGGGCGACGACTGCGGGTCACGGACCACGGCCAGGCCCTCGGCCTGGGTCCACCCGGCCAGGGCCATGGAACGGGCCGGGGCGTGCTTCGCCGCTGAGTGGTCGTCACCGCGTGACGGGCGGCGGCGTAGACCCCGCAGCGCCTTCGTGCCGAGCGGGCGCCACGGGGCCTCGATCTTCGGGCACCCGGCGGCATCCTCCACGATCCGGCGAACGTGCGGGCCGCGCTGCCGGATGGACGGCGGCACCTGGCGGCCACCGTGCCCCCTCTGCACCGGCGGCGCGGCTCCGTCCCCGGTTCGGTCGTCGGGTGTCTGCTGGCTGTCGGCCGGCTCGTTGTCGGGCAGCTCGGCGGCCATCGTCTCAAGACGCGCGGCCAGACGCTCGAACGCTGATGCGGGGGCGGACGCGGGGCCAAGCAAGTTGACGGCCTGGTCCACGGTGTGCGCCACAAGGGCGCTGTATCCGCCGTTGCGGTGGGCCGCTCCGGGCGGCCTGATCAGGCCATCGGTGGCGTTGCTGAGCGGGGAGGCGTCCAGCGACGGGCACAACCGGCCGGCGGCGGCGTTGATCCGCTGCACCACGGGGAAGGGAACGCCCTCGGCGCACCCCAACCACACGTGCATGCCGCCCGGGGAGCCCGACGCGACGGGTACCGGGGGGATGCCCTCGGCCTTGGCGGCCTCGGTCATCAGCGCAGCATCGGCGGCCACCTGCGCGGCCGTGTGCTGCTTGGCGTCGTGGTCGAACACCACGGCCCAGAACCGGGGGGCCCCGCGGCGTCCTCGGGCCAGGTGCACCGCTACCGGCCGGTCGGGGTCCATGTCCGTGATCGGCACGTAGTTGTAGGTGCCTGTCGGCGTCCTCGGCGGGTAGGAGTTGAGCCACGCGCCCGGCTGCCCGGCTGCCGGTCGCACGGTCCTGTCCCAGTACAGGGCGTCAAGGAACCGGCGCAGCGTCCGGTGAGCCTGCGTCCGCTCCTGGGCGGCGCGCAGGGTGAAAGCCCCCTCGTACACAGGGGACATAAAGGGCGTGGTAGCGGATACCGGGTCGTCTTGTCGATAAAACGCTGATGACACACCGCGTTCAGGCATGCCGGTGCCGCCACCGCGGGTCTGCGCTACGATGGCGGCAGCTCCTCGGTGCTAAGAGGACGCACGAAAGCCCCCGCTCGTCGGCCTAGGAAACCGGCATCAAACGGCGGCTAAGTGCTCTGACTAGGGCCCGGAGTCTCAGCTCAGGTTGGGGAACCTTGGGAACGAGGCTGAGACCCGGGCGGCTTACGCGCCGATCACTCGGTTAGGAGTCCCGAGATCTCGTCACGCAGCCGGTTCGATCAACCGGCCTCCTTCAGCCTCTTCGGGGCGGGGTGCGCCTGACGGTGCCTCTGGTGAAACTCCATCAGGGCCTTCCTGACCACCTCGGCACCGCTGATGCCCAACTCGGTCACCAGCTCCTCGTACGCGATACGCGCGGGCTCGCCGGGGTACAGATTGAGGCCAGCACGAATCGCCCTGTCCGCCGGGAACTCTGTCGACCGGCCGCGGTGCTGGCGTCCTCTGGGTGCTGCCATGATCATGGATCATAGCCCCTCCACCCCCGTTCTTGTCCAAAACATTGGAACGTGTCGGGGATTCAAACCTACGAACGGTCACCCTCGCGCGGCAGCGCACCCGGAGGCGGCTCGATGCCGCGTCCGGGTGCTCGGGCCGGCGCCCCTGCGCCGGCCTCCGGTTGAGGGTGGGGCAGGGTCCGTGCGGGCCCTGCCCCACCGGGTCTCAGTCGGCGTCGGGGTCGGCCTTGCGGAACGGCTGCTTGCACCGGCCGCACATCAACCCGCCCTCGTCGCCTCCGTCGACCGTGCCGAACTCCCATGACTTCCGGCTGATCTGGATGGCGCGTCCGGGCTTCTCCCGACCGTCCTTGTCGAGCTTGGGGTTTCCGTCGTCGTCCCGCTCGATGCATCCGCAGATGACCAGGAAGCGGGTCGGGCGCTTCTTCGGCGGCTGGGGGGCGTCTCCGTCCTCGTCGCCTCCGGGCTGTGCGCCTTCTCCGCCCTCGGTGGTGCCGCCTTCGGTGGTGCCCTCGTCGTCTCCGCCGGTCGTCGGGCGAGTGCCCTTGCCGAGCATGACCGCGATCGGGTCGTGTACGTAGGGGAGTCGGGCGGCGTCCAGTGCTGCGATGACCTCGGCGTATCGCTGGGCGGCGGCGTCGGTGATGGTGCAGTCCGACCACCCGATGACGTTGGCGGGGGTTGCAGGTCCGGTAAGGCCAAGTTCCTCGGCGAGCTTCACGAATCGCTTGTTGTGGTACCGGTAGTCACTGGACGTGTCCTTGATGCCGCGCACGTGGGCAAGCGCGTGGGCTGCCTCGTGCAAGAGGGTCTGAACGGTCCTCAGACCTCCCAGGCTCAAGAGCTCGCCCCCGGCGAACAGCTCGTGCGTGCGTCCGGCCTTGGTGCCGGTGCCGGTCTCGACGGTCCAGCGCTTCTCTCCGAAGTGCCCCCAGGTGATCCCCGTGCGGCTCCGGCCGGTGCCGGTGATCATCAGGACGTGGGGCACCTCAGGGTGCTGGGCGCGGATGGCTGCCCATGCGGCCTCAAGGGCGGTGATGATGCGGCTGCCGTGCTCGTGGCTGATCTCGGCAACGGGCTGGGCCTGGGTGGGGATCGCGGTCGTGGTTGCGGTCATCGGTGCTTTCCTATCGTGCGCGGCGGGCGGTTGGGGACTGTTCCGGGGGCGGCTCCTCGTGCCGCCCCCGGTGGGCGGGTCAGCGCGCGCGGCGGTCGCGCTGCTCGGGGAGTCGCCGGATCGGCTCGGACGGCTTGCGCTGGGCGGGGAGCTTCGGAGTGGCGCGCTCGTTGTCCGGGTTGTTCATGTGCGGTGTCCTTTCGCGGTGTTGGTGGTGCCGGTCCGGGGTGCCGTTCCCCTTCCCGACGTGTAAAAGAATACAGCACTAGGGCGCCATGGTCAACTCTGCCACGTGTCGTGCGACAGAAAAACCGCAGGTCAAAGGCATGACCGCCGGGACTCTCGGCCCGGATTTGGCTTGTACAAGCGAAGTTGGCGGGCCGGTCCGCTCCGGCCTGCGGGGGCGGTGCGTCGGCGGGCTCCTGGTCCTCGTCGGCGGGCTCGTGCCCGTGGTCCTGGTGCTGCTCGTC
>NZ_JBWKDS010000061.1:0-31551 GCF_056435845.1 Streptomyces sp. NPDC043867
CCTCCGCCTTGCAGCTGCACGCGCCAGACCCCGCTCGGGTCGGTCAGGACGAACCGTCGGTCACAGCCAGCCTGATCCAAACGACAGGCCCTAGAGGTCGACCTCCTGCATCAGCATCCCGACCTCGGTGTTCGACAGGCGGCGCAGCCAGCCCGACTTCTGGTCGCCCAGGGTGATCGGCCCGAACGAGACGCGCACCAGCTTGTCGACCGGGAAGCCGGCCTCGGCGAGCATGCGGCGCACGATGTGCTTGCGGCCCTCGTGCAGCGTCACCTCGACGAGGTAGTTCTTGCCGGTCTGCTCGACCACGCGGAAGTGGTCCGCCTTCGCGTACCCGTCCTCGAGCTGGATGCCGTCCTTGAGCTGCTTGCCGAGGTCCCGCGGGATGGGGCCCACGATGTGCGCGAGGTAGACCTTCTTCACGCCGTACTTGGGGTGGGTGAGGCGGTGCGCCAGCTCACCGTGGTTGGTGAGCAGGATGATGCCCTCGGTCTCCGTGTCGAGACGCCCCACGTGGAAGAGCCGGGTCTCCCGGTTGGTGACGTAGTCGCCGAGGCACTGGCGGCCCTCCGGGTCCTCCATGCTCGACACCACACCGGCGGGCTTGTTCAGCGCGAAGAACTGGTACGACTGCGTCGCGACCGTCAGTCCGTCGACCTTGATCTCGTCGTGCTCGGGGTCGACCCGCATGCCCTGCTCGACGACGATCTCGCCGTTGACCTCGACGCGCGACCGCTCGATCAGCTCCTCACAGGAGCGCCGCGAACCGTAGCCCGCACGCGCGAGCACCTTCTGCAGCCGCTCGCCCTCCTGCTCGGCCCCGGGGAACGTCTTCGGCGGCTTCACGTCCGGCTTGCCGGCGTACCGCTCGCGGTTGCGCTCCTCGGCTCGCGCCTCGTACTCGCGCGAGCGCGCCGGAGCCGTACGGCCGCCACGCTGCTGGCTCTGCTTGGGGCCGCCCTTGGCACCACCGCGGGCGCCGTTGCCCCGGCCGGACTTCGGGCCCTCGTGGGAGGCGCCGGGGCCTACGTCGTAGCGGCGCTCCTCGGGACGGGGCCTGCCTTCGCGCTTCGGCCTGTCGTCGCGCCCCGCTCCGCTCCTGGGCTGGGAGCCGCCCCCGCCGGCTCCGCGGGCGTTGCCGCTCCCACCGGCTCCACGGGCGTTACCGCCTCCACCGGCCCCACGGGCGTTACCGCCTCCACCGGCCCCACGGGCGTTGCCACGCCCACCGGCCCCGCGGGGGTCGCCGCCCCCGCCGGTCCCGCGGGCGTTGCCGCCCCCGCCGGTCCCCCGGGGGTTGCCGCGCCCGCTGTTCCTGCCACTGCCGCTGCCACTGCTTCGCATCAAAGTTCCGTCGTCGTCGTGTCGTCTGCGTCTGGGTCCGGTGCGTCCGGATCGAACGACGGAACCCCTTCCAGCGTCTCAGCCTCGATCGCGTCCGCCTCCGGAAGGAAGGGCGCGAGCTCCGGGAGCTCGTCCAGGCCGCGCAGGCCCATTCGCTCCAGGAAGTAGTTCGTCGTCCTGTACAGGATCGCACCTGTTTCGGGTTCCGCGCCCGCCTCCTCCACCAGACCCCGCTGAAGAAGGGTCCGCATCACGCCGTCACAGTTCACTCCGCGGACCGCGGAGACGCGGGAACGGCTGACGGGCTGGCGGTACGCGACGACCGCGAGGGTCTCCAGGGCCGCCTGGGTGAGCCGGGCCTGCTGGCCGTCGAGGACGAAGCGTTCGACGGCCGCCGCGTAGGCGGGCCGTGTGTAGAAGCGCCAGCCGCCGGCGATCAGCCGCAGCTCGAAGCCGCGGCCCTGGACGGTGTACTCGTCGGCCAGCTCCCGCAGCGCGTCCGCGATCTGCCGCCGGGGCCGCTCCAGGATCTTCGCGAGGTGCTCCTCGGTCGCGGGCTCGTCCACGACCATGAGGACGGCCTCCAGGGCGGGCCGGAGATCGAGGCCGGCGACGGTGCCCGGCCCGGCCGGGGACTCGCTGTGCTGCTCGCTCACGCCTTCTTCTCCTCCTCGGCGTCCTCCGGGGGCCGGTCGAACTCGTCCGTCACCCTCGGCTGCTCCTCGCCGTCCCCGCCGGTCCAGCGCACGAGCAGCTCTCCGAGGGCCACCTCCTGGTCCAGTGCCACGGCCTTCTCGCGGTACAGCTCCAGCAGGGCGAGGAAGCGGGCGACGACGGTCAGGGTGTCGTCGGTGTCGTCGACGAGGTCCCGGAAACTGGCCTCCCCCCGCTCCCGCAGCCGCGCGACCACGATCCCGGCCTGCTCCCGCACGCTGACCAGCGGTGCGTGGATGTGATCCACGTACACCTGCGGCCTTGGCTTCGGCTGCATCGCCTTCACGGCGAGCGTGGCGAATCCCTCCGCCCCGATCGTGATGACCACTTCGGGGAGCAGCGCGGCGTGCTGGGGTTCGAGGCCGACGGTACGGGGGTAGCGGCGGCCCTCCTCCAGGAGGCGGGTGTTGAAGATGTCCGCGATCTGCTTGTAGGCGCGGTACTGGAGCAGCCGCGCGAACAGCAGGTCCCGTGCCTCCAGCAGCGCCAGGTCCGCCTCGTCCTCGACCTCGGCGGTGGGCAGCAGCCGCGCCGCCTTGAGGTCCAGCAGGGTGGCGGCGACGACCAGGAACTCGGTCGTCTGGTCGAGATCCCAGTCCGGCCCCATGGCCCGGATGTGCGCCATGAACTCGTCGGTCACGCGGGACAGCGCCACCTCGGTGACGTCCATCTTGTGCCGCGAGATCAACTGCAGCAGCAGGTCGAACGGCCCCTCGAAGTTCGCGAGCCGCACCTTGAACACACCGTCACCGGGCTCGTCACCCGCGCCGGCGGAGCCGGCGGCGGCCGCGGGCTCCGCGCGAACCGGCCGCTCAGGCTCCGGGGCCGGCGGTACGGCCTCCGCCGGCGAGCCCGTCGCCGGCGCGGACGGCTCGGCCGCAGGCTGCTCGAGTTCGGGCTCGGGCTCGGGCTCGGGCTCGGGTCCACGTTGGGGGGCGCCCTCCGCAGGGGGCGGAACGAACTCCTCGGCGGGCGCCGGCGCTGCCCCGGGTCCGCGTCCGAGCGCACGCCGGCGCCCGGCGGGGCCACCGGCGGAGGCGGGGACGTCGTTCGAGGTCATAGCCGTCGCAGGCTACCGCTACCGCCCGCGAAGTCGTCGTACGAGGATGCTCGCGTCCCCGCGGGACTCGAGATCGGCCAGCACCACCGCGACCGCCTCGCGGACGATCCGCCCGCGGTCGACGGCGAGCCCGTGCTCACCCCGGAGCACGAGACGCGCGTGCTCGAGGTCCATCAGCTCCTCGGCGGACACGTACACGGTGATCTTCTCGTCGTGCCGCTCGCGCCCGCTGGGCCGGCGGTTCGCGGCGCGGCTCCGCTTGCGGGAGGACTGGCCGGCGGAAGAACCTTCCTGCGGAGCCTGACGCTGTCCGGAGCCGGAGCGGTCGCCACCGGTGCCCCGGCTGCGGGACTCGCCGGTGCCGGACTCGTCGCCGGCCGCCACATGCTCGTCGCCCTCGCCGTCGCCGCCCCGCACGGGCACCGACTGCGGCCCGTCCTCCGCCGCGGCGGCCGCGTCGCTCTCGCCCGCCGGGGCGGGCACCCTGGCCTCGCCGTTGGCCCGGCGCGAGGGCGAGGACGACTGGAGCGCCATTCCTCCGGTGGTACGGAACAGTTCGTCGGCCCCCGGCAGACTCACTCGGCGTGACACCGGGCGAGCACCTCCCTGGCGAGCTGGCGATAGGCGGCGGCGCCCACGGAGTTGGAGGCGTACGTGGTGATCGGCTCACCGGCGACGGTGGTCTCCGGGAAGCGGACGGTGCGGCCGATGACCGTGTGGTACACGTGGTCGTCGAAGGCCTCGACGACACGGGCGAGCACCTCGCGGCTGTGCACCGTGCGCGAGTCGTACATCGTGGCGAGGATGCCGTCGAGCTCCAGGTCGGGGTTGAGCCGCTCCTGGACCTTCTCGATGGTCTCGGTGAGCAGCGCGACTCCGCGCAGCGCGAAGAACTCGCACTCGAGGGGCACGATCACCTTGTGCGCCGCCGTCAGGGCGTTCACGGTGAGCAGGCCGAGCGAGGGCTGGCAGTCGATCACGATGTAGTCGTAGTCGGCCATCAGGGGCTTGAGGGCCCGCTGCAGCGTGGACTCGCGCGCGACCTCGGACACCAGCTGCACTTCGGCGGCGGACAGGTCGATGTTGCTGGGCAGCAGGTCCATGTTCGGGACCGCCGTCTTCAGGAGCACCTCGTCGGCCGCCATGCCCCGCTCCATGAGCAGGTTGTAGACGGTGAGGTCCAGCTCCATAGGGTTGACGCCGAGGCCGACCGAGAGCGCGCCCTGCGGGTCGAAGTCGACGAGCAGGACCCGGCGTCCGTACTCCGCGAGCGCGGCACCCAGGTTGATGGTCGACGTCGTCTTGCCGACGCCGCCCTTCTGGTTGCACATCGCGATGATCTTCGCGGGACCGTGGTCGGCCAGCGGGCCCGGGATCGGGAAGTACGGCAGCGGGCGTCCGGTCGGGCCGATGCGCTCACGGCGCTGACGGGCCGCGTCGGGCGCGAGCGTGGCCGCGTACTCGGGATCGGGCTCGTACTCGGCGTCAGGGTCGTAGAAGTGACCCTCGGGCAGTTCGTCGTAGTCGGCGAAGTGGGTGCGGTTCTCGCCACTTCCGTTGCCGGCCATGGCGTTCACGTGATGGCCATCCATGCTCGGGTGTGCTGGCTGGGTCAGCCCTGTTCTGGGGGGACTCTTGTGGGCTGCGAAGGTGCGGACAGCGACGGAGCCGACAGCCTCGAGCCCCGTGGGGCCCTGGCCCCGCGTCGGCATTCCTGGTTGACCACCCCCGGGAGTAAATGTCGACTCATTCACAAGTCGTCTTACCTCCTTGGTGACCAGGAAACTTCTAGATAGGTCAGCGTGGCACCATGCCGACGATTGGCGACTCTATGGCGTGTCACCGCTCCGCAGCAACACAATCCGCCGGACCCGACCCGATGTGTCGGTAACCGAACACCCCGCTGTCAAGGGCGTAAGGCCGTCGCACAGCAGGTTCCACCGGTGTACGAATCGGTTAAAGAGTTACGTTCGCGGCGAGTTGAACGAGTCTCGCAAAGTGACCCGACACACATCCGGCCGGACCTTGTCCAGCAAGGTCCGGCCGGGTGCGCGGTGTTGACGACCTGTGTTGACGTATCGCCTTTTCCCAGCGGGGGAATCCGCCGCTGAGCAGCCGAAAAGTCGACTAGTGGTGCGAGTGACCTGTCAGCCGAGCAGCGTGTCCAGCTCGACGTGCTCCAGACCGTGCGATTCGGCGACCTCGCGGTAAACGACCTTGCCGTCATGGGTGTTGAGGCCCTTGGCCAGCGCGGGGTCGCGGCGCAGCGCCTCCACCCAGCCGCGGTTCGCCAGCTCGACGATGTACGGCAGCGTGGCGTTCGTCAGCGCGTAGGTGGAGGTGTTGGGCACCGCGCCGGGCATGTTGGCGACGCAGTAGAAGACCGAGTTGTGGACCGGGAAGGTCGGCTCGGCGTGCGTGGTCGGACGCGAGTCCTCGAAGCAGCCGCCCTGGTCGATGGCGATGTCGACAAGAACACTTCCGGGCTTCATCCGCGAGACGAGTTCGTTGGTGACCAGCTTCGGCGCCTTGGCACCGGGGATGAGCACGGCACCGATGACGAGGTCGGCCTCGAGGCAGGCCTTCTCGAGCTCGAAGGCGTTGGAGACGACGGTCTGGATCTTCGTACCGAAGATTTTGTCCGCCTCCTTGAGCTTGTTGATGTCACGGTCGAGCAGGGTCACGTGGAAGCCCATGCCGATGGCGATCTGCGCGGCGTTCCAGCCGGAGACGCCGCCGCCGATGACGACGGCCTTGGCGGCCAGCACACCGGGGACACCGCCGGGCAGCACACCGCGGCCCCCGTTGGCGCGCATCAGGTGGTAGGCGCCGACCTGCGGGGCGAGGCGGCCCGCGACCTCGGACATCGGGGCGAGCAGCGGCAGCGCGCGGTTCGGCAGCTCGACCGTCTCGTACGCGATCGCCGTGGTGCCGGACTCCAGGAGCGCGTCCGTGCACTCCTTGGACGCGGCCAGGTGCAGGTAGGTGAAGAGCGTCTGGTCCTTGCGGAGGCGGTGGTACTCCTCGGCGATGGGCTCCTTGACCTTCAGCAGCAGGTCGGCGGTGGCCCAGACCTCGTCGGCGGTGGGCAGGATCTGCGCGCCGGCGGAGACGTACTCGTCGTCCGTGATCGAGGAGCCGACGCCGGCGTGTCGCTCGATGACGACCTGGTGGCCGTGGCGCACCAGCTCGTGCACGCCGGCGGGGGTGATGGCCACCCGGAACTCGTTGTTCTTGACCTCGCGGGGGATGCCGACCTTCACGTCGATCACGGTCCTTGGCTCAGAGGGTTCTGGGGCTGCGCACGCCAGGGCGGTGCGCATCGGGGCAATGCCCGTCATACCCGGCGCCATGGGGGCACACCGGGAGACACCACGAAACAACGCGGCGGAGCCAGTCTAATGAAGGGATTCTCTCTGTCTAGCCTTTCAAAGCATCAATCTTCGACGGATGCACTACGGATTTCGCAGGCGTTAGGGTCTTGTTTCATGGCTCACGGGCTCTCCGGCAGCTCATCTCCCAGCATGCGCTCGGCCTGGCTGCGGTGCAGCCCGGCCGCGACCGGGTCGCCGAGCCGGTCCAGGGTGTCGGCCAGTCTCAGCTGGAGAGCGGCCTGCAGGCGCACGTCCTCGGCGCGGCGGGCCCACTCCACCGCCTCGTGGCAGGTGTACAGCGACTCCTCCGGCCGTCCCGCGTACTCCTGGACCCGGGCCAGCTCGCTCAACGCCCGTGCCTGGGCCGCGACATCGCCGTTCCTGCGGTGGCCGGTGACGGCCGAGCGCCAGTTGCGCAGCGCCTCCCCGTAGCGGCCGGCGTAGGTGTGCACGGTGGCGATGCGGCCGTGGAGCCGGGCGGCGTCCACCCGCTCGTCGCGCGCCAGGCGCTGTGCCAGCGCCCTGCCGTACCAGTCGGCGGCCCGCTCGTAGTCCCCGAGCTCCTGGTGGGCGCCGCCTACGGATTCCATCGCGCGCCCGGTCGCGTAGGGGTCGTCCGCCTCGCGTCCGGCGTCCAGGGCGGCCCGGTAGCGGACGAGCGCCTCGGCCGTACGGCCCGTCTGCGCGTCGAGGTCGGCGAGGTTCAGCAGGGCCGCGGCCTTCTCCCGGGGCAGGTCGCGGCGCTCGGCGACGTCCAGGACGAGCCGGTGGATGCCGTACAGCTCGGGCGCCGCCGCCTGCGTACCGATGTGCGCCACCATGGCCCGGACCAGCGCGGCCATCAGACGGCGGGCCAGCGTGTCCAGCTCGCCGTCGGCGACGGCCGCGCGGGTGGCGGCGAGCAGCGCGGGCTGCCGGATGCGCAGCCAGTCGGCGGCGGCCCGGGGGTGCGGGAAGCGCAGGGCCTGGGGCATGCCGGCGAGCTTCTCGCGGGCGGGCGAGCTGTCCGTCTCGGTGATCGCGCGGCAGGACACCAGCAGCCGGACCGTCCGCTCCAGCATCCGGGCGCGGGCGAGCTGGAGCTCGGCCGGCCGGTCCTGGGTTTCGGTGAGGGCACGCAGCAGGGGCAGCAGGCAGCCGGGCACCTCGTACTGCGGCAGGGGCGAGTCCACCGGCCGCAGGAGTCCGAGCCCGGCGAAGTCGTCCAGGGTGGTGCGGGCCGCGTGGATCGAGCAGCCGGCCAGCGCGGACGCGGTGTGCGGGTCGACGAGACCGGCGGGGGCCAGGGAGAGCAGGCGCAGTATCCGGGCGGCGGCGCTGGGCAGCGAGGCGTACACGAGCCGGAAGACACGGGCCAGCGGCGTCCCTTCCTCGCCCTCGCCGTTCAGGTGCTTGGCCAGGTCGGCCACGGCGGCCTGCGGCCGGGCGGCGAGCCAGCCGCCCGCCAGCACCAGCGCCGCGGGCTGGCCGGCGCACTCCTCGACCAGCCCCTCGGCGGCGCACGGGTCGACGGTGATGCGGACCGAGCCGGTGTGCCGGCCCAGCAGTTCCAGGGCGGACTTGGTGTCCAGGCCGCCCAGCGTGCAGGGGCGGACGTCGGCGATGCCGGTCAGCGGGCCCTGCGAGACGGCGACGACCAGGCAGTCGGGGGTGTCCGGCAGCAGGGAGTCGACCTGCTCGGCGGTCGCCGCGTCGTCCAGCAGGAGCACGGCACGGCGGTCGGCCAGAGCCCCGCGCAGTGCCTCGGTGAGGTCGTCCTCGGCGGCCCCGGGCGGGGTCGCCTCCGCCAGGGCGGTGAGCAGGTCCCGTGCGGTGCGCTCGGTGGGCACCGGCGTGCCGTCGGGTTCGGTGAGGCGGGCCCGCAGCACACCGTCGGGGTAACTCTCGGCGACCTGCCGCACCAGTTCTTCCGCGAGCGCCGTGCGGCCGAATCCGGGGCGGCCCGCGATGAGCAGCACCCGGGCGCGGGGCGCCTTGCGGCCGGAGAGGGTGTCCAGTCCGGCGCGCTCGATGTCGGCCCGGAGTTCCTTCAACTCTCTTGCCCGGCCCAGGAACTGACCCGCCGCAGGAGCGGACTCGGCAGCCGGTGGCCGCTCCTGTGCCGACACGTCCGTGCCGTCGGTGTCCACCGCCTGATCCGTCACGGGCCACACTCCCGTCCCACTGCCGCGCAAGCCCGCCGGGACTCCGGACGGGGCGTTTTCAGAGCCTAGTTCACGCTCTGCGACGATCCGGGTGGAGCACGGCGGAAGGGTCCCCCGATCGGATCAGCCGATCGTCACACCGGGTCCCCCGAGGAGACGCGGGAGCGGCTCAGGACTCGAAGGGCCGGGCGGGCCAGGGCGCCTCCGCCGGACGCAGCGCGTCGACACCTGCGCCGTTCCGGGCGGCGATCAGCGACAGCACACCGACGACCAGACAGTTGTTGTGCAGCTCCCCGGCGAGCACCCCGCGGGCGAGGTCGCCGACGGACACGCGCGAGAGCTCCATGTCGGCCTCCTCCTCCTCGACCTCGAAGCGCTCGCCCTCGGCCTCGGACAGATCGCGGGCCAGGAAGATGCGGACGGCCTCGTCGCAGCCGCCGGGCGTCGTGTAGACGTCGGTCAGCACCCGCCAGTCCTCGGCCTTGACGTGCGCCTCCTCGTAGAGCTCCCGCTGCGCCGCGTGCAGCGGGTTCTCGCCGGGGACGTCGAGCAGCCCGGCCGGGATCTCCCACAGCTTGTGGCGCACGGGGTGGCGGTACTGCCGGATGACCAGCACCCGGTCCTCGTCGTCGAGGGCGAGGACGGCCACGGATCCGGGGTGGACCTGGTAGTCGCGGCGGACCACCGAGCCGTCGGGCATGACCACGTCGTCGGTGCGGACGGCGGTCTTGTTCCCGGTGAACGGGGTCTCGCTCGCCCGGATCTCCCACTCCTCGGCGGTGTCCTTGATCGTCATGCCCTGCGTCCTTCCACACGTACACGAGAGAAGCCGGTCACGGCCGGAGGGAACCGGCCACGGTGCGCCGGCGACAGAAACCGGGGCACGCACCTCGAAAGACGCGTACCCCGGCAACCGTACAACCCTCGTGTCACTTGCCCGTCTTGCGCTCCACGGCCGCCTTCACCAGGCCCGCGAAGAGCGGGTGCGGGCGCGTCGGACGCGAGCGCAGCTCGGGGTGCGACTGGGTCGCCACCAGGTAGGGGTGCACCTCGCGCGGGTATTCGACGTACTCGACGAGCTTGCCGTCCGGGGAGGTGCCGGAGAACTGCAGGCCGGCCTTCTTCTCCAGTTCGGCGCGGTAGGCGTTGTTCACCTCGTAGCGGTGACGGTGCCTCTCCTCGACGTACTCCTTGTTGTCGTACACCTCGCGCACGATGGAGCCCTCCGCCAGCTTGGCCGGATACATGCCCAGGCGCATCGTGCCGCCCATGTCGCCCTCGCCGGCCACGATGTCGAGCTGCTCGGCCATCGTGGAGATGACCGGGTGCCCGGTGGCCGAGTCGAACTCGGTGGAGTTGGCGTCGGGGATGTCGGCCAGGTTCCGTGCGGCCTCGATCACGATGCACTGCAGGCCCAGGCACAGGCCGAGCAGCGGGATCCTGTTCTCGCGGGCGTACTGGATGGCGCCGACCTTGCCGGACACACCGCGGTCGCCGAAGCCGCCGGGGATGCAGATCGCGTCCACGTCGCCGAGCTGCTTCGCGGCGCCCGCCGGGGTCTTGCAGTCGTCCGAGGTGACCCACTTGATCTTCACGCGGGCCTTGTTCGCGAAGCCGCCCGCGCGCAGCGCCTCGGTGACCGAGAGGTAGGCGTCGGGCAGGTCGATGTACTTGCCGACCAGCGCGAGGTTGATCTCGTGCACCGGGTTGTGGACGCGGTCGAGCAGGTCGTCCCAGGTCGTCCAGTCCACGTCGCGGAAGGGCAGGTCCAGCTTGCGGACCACGTACGCGTCCAGGCCCTCGGTGTGCAGGACCTTCGGGATGTCGTAGATCGACTTGGCGTCGATCGCCGCCACCACGGCGGCCTCGTCGACGTCGCACATCAGCGAGATCTTGCGCTTGATGGCGGTGGGGACCTCGCGGTCGGCGCGCAGCACGATCGCGTCCGGCTGGATACCGATGTTGCGCAGCGCCGCGACCGAGTGCTGCGTCGGCTTCGTCTTCAGTTCCCCGGACGGGCCGATGTAGGGCAGGAGCGAGATGTGCACCACGAACACGTTGTCGCGGCCGACCTCGTGACGGACCTGGCGGACGGTCTCCAGGAACGGCAGCGACTCGATGTCGCCGACCGTGCCGCCCACCTCGGTGATGACGACGTCGACGTCGTCGGCGGCCATACGGCGGATGCGGTGCTTGATCTCGTTGGTGATGTGCGGGATGACCTGCACGGTGTCGCCCAGGTACTCGCCCCGGCGCTCCTTGGCGATGACCGTCGAGTACACCTGCCCTGTAGTGACATTGGCGGAGCCGTCCAAGTCGACGTCGAGGAAGCGCTCGTAGTGTCCGATGTCGAGGTCGGTCTCGGCGCCGTCGTTGGTGACGAACACCTCACCGTGCTGGAAGGGGTTCATCGTGCCGGGATCGACGTTCAGGTACGGGTCGAGCTTCTGCATGGTGACCCGCAGACCCCGCGCCTTGAGCAGCGCGCCCAGGCTGGAGGCGGTCAGACCCTTGCCGAGGGAGGAGGCGACACCCCCGGTGACGAAGATGTGCTTGGTCGTCGTGGCTGTGCTGTTTCGGAAAGCAGCGGGCGGCATGGCCAAGAGGGGGCTCCCGTGGTCGCGGTGTGGGGTGCGTACCGGCGGCCCGACCCGGAGGTACCGGATTTTCGGGGGGCGCCGTCGCTGCGGTTCGGGGGTTTCTCGCCCTCCGGTCCACGGGCTACCAGGGTATCAGCGCCAGAACGGGGCCGCTCGCGGCCACGCTCCGCGCACACCTCGACACGGAGCCCGCACGACCCGCCCACCCCGTCCGCACCGCCCACGCTCTGCTCACTCGTTCGGCCGAGTCCGGTTGCCGGGAGGGGCACGCGGATCATCGACGTGCGTCGTATCCTGCTCGGACACTCACTGCCGAGACCGGCCGGTAGACGGCACCACCCACGCCGCATCCCGGAACACGAGAGCTCGGCAGTTCGTTTCGCAACGACATTCACACAACCCTTCCGTCGTTTCGCGACGACGCCTGACAAAGACCCCCTTGACCGCAAGAGCGACCGCCCCTCGTGGGGCGACGTGGCCGTTCGACTGGAGATGCACGTGGCCGGGCGCATCGAGGACTACGCACTCATCGGAGACATGCAGACAGCCGCGCTGGTCTGCCGGGACGGCACAGTCGACTGGCTGTGCCTGCCCCGCTTCGACTCGCATGCCATCTTCGCCGGCCTGCTGGGCACCGAGGAGCACGGCTTCTGGCGGCTCGGGCCGGCGCACGCGGCGGACGCCAAGCCGCCGACCGCGGCCCGGCGCACGTACCGCGGCGACTCGCTGATCCTGGAATCCGAGTGGGACACCCCACGCGGCACGGTGCGCGTGATCGATTTCATGCCGCCGCGTGACGGGGCGCCGCAGCTGATCCGCATCGTCGAGGGCGTCACGGGCCGGGTGCCGATGCGTTCGGCCCTGCGGATGCGCTTCTCGTACGGCCGTGTCGTGCCCTGGGTGCACAAGCACGAGGGCCGGACCGTCGCCGTCGCGGGACCCGACTCCGTGTGGTTCGACACAGCCTGCGAGACCTACGGCAAGGACCTCACCACGTACGCCGACTTCACGGTGGCACCGGGTGAGCGGATCGCGTTCACCATCTCCTGGGAGCCCTCGCACAAGCAGCCGCCCGCGCTGCCCGAGCCGGAGCAGTCCCTGGAGGCGACCGAGGAGTTCTGGCGCGACTGGGTCGACCAATGTACGTACCACGGCCCCTACCGTGAGGCCGTGGTCCGCTCGCTGATCACCTTGAAGGCCCTGACGTACGCCCCCACGGGCGGCATCGTCGCCGCGCCCACGACCTCGCTCCCGGAGGAGATCGGCGGCGTCCGCAACTGGGACTACCGCTACACCTGGCTGCGCGACGCGGCGATCACCCTGTCCTCGCTGCTGCGCACCGGATACCGCGAGGAGGCGCGCGCCTGGCGCGAGTGGCTGCTGCGCGCGGTCGCGGGCGACCCGGAGAACCTGCAGATCATGTACGGCATCGCAGGTGAGCGGGAGCTCGGCGAGGCGGAGCTGGACTGGCTCCCCGGCTACGAGAACTCGGGGCCCGTGCGCGTCGGCAACGGCGCCGCGCACCAGCTCCAGCTGGACGTGTACGGGGAGGTCACCGAGGCCCTGCACCTGGCGCACATGACCGGTCTGTCCCGCAACGACTACGCCTCGCTCCTCCAGCTCAAGCTGATCCGCTACCTGGAGGACCACTGGGACCAGCCGGACGAGGGCATCTGGGAGGTGCGCGGCCCGCGCCGCCACTTCGTGCACTCCAAGGTGATGGCCTGGGTCGCCGTCGACCGCACCATCAAGCTCATCGAGTCGGGCGACGCGGACGGCCCGCTGGAGAAGTGGCGCGAGCTGCGCGACGACATCCACCGGGACGTGTGCGAGAAGGGCTACGACAAGGAGCGCAACACGTTCACGCAGTCGTACGGCTCGCAGGAGCTGGACGCCTCGCTGCTGCTGATCCCGCAGATGGGCTTCCTGCCGCCGGACGACAAGCGCGTGATCGGCACGATCGAGGCGATCCAGCGCGAGCTGTCCACCGAGGACGGCTTCATCCTTCGCTACCCGACGTCCGGCGAGCACGCGGGCCTGGACGGTCTGGAGGGCGACGAGGGCGCCTTCCTCGCCTGCTCGTTCTGGATGGCGGACGACCTCGCGATGATCGGGCGGGTCGACGAGGCCCGCAAGCTCTTCGAGAAGCTGCTCGGCCTGCGCAACGACCTCGGTCTGCTCGCCGAGGAGTGGGACCCGCGGCTCAAGCGCCAGGTCGGCAACTTCCCGCAGGCCTTCAGCCACGTCCCGCTGATCGACACGGCGCTGCGGCTGACGGCGAGCGGGGCGTACGGCGGCTGACCCGCCACGCGCACGGCGGCCCCGTTCCCTCCCGCACTTCCGGGCGGGAGCGGGGCCGCCGCGTCGTCCGGGGCGCGCACCCGTCGGCGTGCCCGGGACGGGCCGAAGTGTTCCCGGGACGTGCGCGCAGGTAGCGTCCGCTGCATGGACAGCCGTTACGACACCGAGGGCGCCGGGATCACCGTGCAGCGGGCGCTCGAGCTGCCCGGACTGCGCAGCGGGCTGCCGGAGATCCTGGCGGGGGCCGACCGGCTGCAGCGCACGGTGCGCTGGGTGCACGCGGGCGAGGTACCGAACATCGCCTCGCTCCTCAAGGGCGGCGAACTGCTGCTGACGACGGGGTACGGCCTCGGTACCCGTCCCGCCGAGCAGCGCGCCTTCGTCCGCACCCTGGCCGAGCGCGGGATCGCCGCCCTGGTGGTGGAGCTCGGCCCGCGCTTCTCGCGGCTGCCCGCGACTCTGGTGGAGACGGCGCGCGCCGCCGGCCTCCCGCTGGTCCAGCTGCACCGCGAGGTGCCGTTCGTGGCGGTCACGGAGGAGGTCCACACCGAGATCGTCAACGGCCACTACGCGCTGCTCCAGCGGGCCGAGGAGGTGCACCGGCGCTGTACGGAGGCACTGCTCGGCGGGGGCGGGATACCGCAGGTCCTCGGCATCCTGGCGGACTTCGCCGGCAACCCGGTCTTTTTGGAGACGGCGGACGGGCAGCTGCTGTACGCGGCCGGGGCCGGCCCGGCGGGCGCCGATCCGCTGCAGGTGTGGGAGGGGCTGCGCGGCCAGCACAAGGACGAACCACCCGCGGGCACGACCGTCGTGGACGTGCCCGGCGGCGGCCCCGGCACCGGCTCCGTGCGCGCCCGGCTGGTCCTGACGCCCGTGACCGCTCCGACGGCCCCCGTGCACCGGATGGCGGCCGAGCGGGCGGCGGGCATCCTGGCCGTCGTCCTCATGCAGGCCCGCCAGGAGGAGGAGCTCGCGGCACGCGGCCGCGGCGACTTCCTCACCGACCTCGCCGAGGGCCGCGTCCGGGCCGAGGACGCGCCCGCCCAGGCACGCGTGCTCGGCTTCAAGCCGGGCAGCAGTCCGCTTCTGCCGGTCGTGATGCGCCTCGCGGACGGACTCTCGCCGGGCGGCGGCTGGGCGGTCCTCGCCCGCGCGGTCGCCGAGGAGCTGGCCTCCGTGGGCGTGCCCGTGCTCCTGGGCGTACGGCCCGTCGAGGGCCGCGTGCCCCTGCTGCTCGGCCTACGGTCGGAGTCCGAGCGCGCGGCCGTCGCGGACCGGGTGGCGGCGGCGCTGCGGGCGGGCGTGGAGCGGGCGGGCATGCAGCGGCCGGGCGCGCAGCCGCCGGTGGTGGTGGTCGGGGTCGCGGGCGGCTGGGCGGCGGCCTCGGCGGGCCTGCGGCACGCGGCGGAGACGGCGACGGCGGCACAGGGCCTGTCGGACCGCCTCTGGTACGACGCCCGGCGTCTCGACATCGACCTGCTCCTGTGGCGGCTGCGCGACCATCCGGACCTGGCGGCCTTCGTGGACCGGGCGATCGGCCCGCTCCGCGAGCACGACAACCGGTCGAAGCCGCCCCTTCTGCCCACGCTGCAGACGTACTTGGCGCATGCGGGCCGCAAGGCGGAGACGGCCCGCGAACTGCACCTGAACCGGCAGACGCTCTACAACCGCCTGGCGCGGATCGGCGAGTTGCTCGGCACGGACCTGGACGACCCGCAGACGGTACTGGCGTTGAGCCTGGCCCTGCGCGCGCGCAGGCACGTGCCGTAGGAGTGCCGCGCCGCCCGTCGTCCGTCGTCCGTCGTCCGCTAGGTCGTGTCCGCAAAGTCTCGTCGTCCGCCCGGAGGGCGGGTTCCGCGGCGTCTGGTGCATGCTCTCGGCGTGCCGGGCGGAGACCCTCGTACTGGACCGTACTTGGGGCTTCGCCCGGTGCGGCGAGAGTGCGTGCCAGGCGTCGCGGAACAGGCGGGACTTTGCGGACACGGCCTAGGGCAGGGGGCGCGGCTGGGCCAACTCGTCGTAGATGCTCAGAATCTGGGCGACCGTGTCGTCCTCGGTGGGCCAGGTGGCCGCCTGCTGGACTCCCCTGTCCTTGAGGAGTTCCCTGCGCGCAGGGTCCTCCAGGAGGCGCACGACCGCCGCGGCCAGGGCGTCCGCGTTTCCGTACGGGACGAGTTCGGCCGCGTCGCCGACCAGTTCGGGGATGCCGCCGACCTCGGTCGCCACCAGCGGCACGCGCGCGTGCAGGGCTTCCTGGGCGAGGACGGAACGTGATTCCCAACTGCTGGGCAGCAGCGCCAGATCGGCGCCCGCGAGCAGCTCCGGGATGTCGTCGCGCCGGCCGATCAGACGCACCGGCAGGCCCTCGTCCTCGATACGGCCCTGCAGTTCCGCCCGCAGCGGCCCCTCCCCCGCGATCACGAGCAGGGGCGCGGGGCTGAGTCGGCGCCACGCGCGCGCCGCGCTCAGCAGCGTCCCGTAACCGCGGTGCCGGTCGAGGGACCCGACGGCCATGAGCAACGGGCCTTCCGTGGCGCCGAGTTCGGCCCGCGCCTTGTGCCGCAGCCGCTCCGCCTCGTCGTACTCCAGGGGCTTGCGCGCCGCCGAGAGGGCGACGGCGGCCAGCCGCGCGTCCCTCGCTCCCCTGCTGCGTGCCCGGTCCACCAGGTCGGACGACGTGCCGAGGACGACGGAGGCGGCCCGGGCGACGCGGCGCTCCAGCAGGCGCAGCAGATGGGCCCGGGCACCCTCCGCCTGCGAGCGGGTGTGCCAGGTGACGACGAGCGGGGTGGGGCGGCCGCTGAGCGCGAGCGCGGCCCGCAGCGCCGCGTGCAGACCGTGCGCGTGCACGAGGTCCGCGTCCGCGCAGGCCGTCCGCAGCGCGGCCACGGAGGCGGGGTCGCTCCTGCGGGGCACGGGGACGTGCTGCGCGCCGACTCCCGCGAAGCCGTAGGTGTGTTCGGCCTCGGCGGGGGCGCACACGGTGACCCGCACGCCCCGGGCGACCAGTCCCGAGGCCAGCGACCGCACATGGGCGCTGCTGCCCGCACTGCCGCCCCCGAGCACCTGCACGGTGCACAGCGGCGACTGCCCGTGCGGTGAGTGGCTGCTCACGAGGCTCACGTGGCCGGGGCTCCTGGTTCGGCGTCGGACGGTCACGAAGAAACGTACAGAAGGGCGCGCGGAGGGGTGTACCGCACGTCGTGCTTCGCGTACTGCGTCAAGGATGCCAGGACAGCCGCCCGTTGCGGCACCACCGGGCGGCCGCTGCCGCGCCGCGGTGGGCAACTGTACGGGCGCGGTCACTCGCGCGGGTGAGAGACGCGGCCTTTCCATCCAGGAGTTCGAGAGCCGACGCGAACGGCTCCTGGCCGCCGCTCCGCGAGCGCGAACCGCCTCGGTACGGTGTGGCCGCCACTCCGCGAGCGCGAACCGCCCGGGTACGCGCGAAAAGACGCCGCCCTGGCACCGGCCCGACGGGCGCGTGACGTCCACGTGCCGCCGTACCGGGCGCGGTCCACGCCGTGGTGTTCCGCATCCCGACGTGGTGCTCGGCGGCGTCCACGCCGTGGTGTTCAGCACCGAGCGCTGGTGCTCGACGGCGTCCGCGCCATGGTGTTCAGCACCGAGCGCTGGTGCTCGACGGCGTCCGCGCCATGGTGCTCAGCGCGGTCCGCGCCCCGGCGTGCGCGCCAGTTCGCTCACCCGTTCCCCGCACGCCGCCGCGGCCACCAGCGCCGCGGCGCGGACGACCAGGCCGGTCCTGCCGCTGCCCGCCGCGAGGGCGGCGCCCAGTGCGGCTCCGAGCGCGTGGGCCCCGGTGTCGCCGATCATCGCGCGCTCGCCTAGGTCGTCGGGCAGGACCGCCGCGGCGGCTCCCACGGCGGCGGCGGACAGCTCGCCCGCCGCGCCACCGCGCAGCAGCCCAGGCACCCCCAGGGCGAGCACCGCGCCGGCCGCCCTCCCCGGGCGTACGTCCACGAGGTTGACGAAGTGCGCGGTCCCGGCGATCACGGCGCCCGCCAGCACCTTGTCCACGGCACGCTCCTCGATCAGCGCCCCCGCCGCCAGGGTCGCGGCCGAGACACCGAACAGCTTGACCGCCCCGGAGGTCAGTTCGCCGTGGCGCAGGGCACCGAGGTGCGCCCGGAAGCCGCGCCGGGGATCGCCGGCCCCGGCGACATCGTCGTAGGCGCCGCAGGCACCGGCCGCGAGGACGGCGAAGCCGGCGGCCCGGTGGGCCCGTCCGGCGCCCAGGGCCGCCGCGAAGGCCGCGGCGGGGCCCGCGTAGAGCGCGACGGTCCGTCCCGCGTGGTTCTTCCGCTCCCAGCGCCCGCGTCCGCCGGGGGCCGTGGAGCGCAGTGCGGCGATCCCCGCGCGCGTGACGCCCGCGGCGAGTCCGCAGGCGGCGAAGCCCGTCATGCGTGTGCCCATGACCGCCACCCTACGAACCCGCGGGCGGGACCGGACACCGCGGGGCGACGGCGCCCGCGCGCCGCGACACGGCCACCACAGCCCGGGGCCGGCGAACGCCCCGACGCGCCCGACGCCGGCCCCTCCGAGGCACCCGCCGGGCGGGGCACCCCGACGCGGGCGTCACATCCCCCACGCCCGGGGCGACGAACGCCCGGACGCGCCCGACGCCGGCCCCCGAGGCACCCGCCGGGCGGGGAACCCCGAGGCGGGCTCACCTCCCCCACGCCGGGACGGCGAGCGCCGGCATCGGGGCCCGGCGGGGTGAGGGACTCCCCGGCGCCGCTACCCGTCCGCCCTGGCCGTCGCCAGCAGTTCCTCCGCGTGGGCGCGGGCCGTCTCCGAGTCCTCCTGGCCCGCCAGCATGCGGGACAGCTCGCGGATGCGGTCCTCGCCCTCCAGGACCTTCACCCCTGACCGGGTGACCGAGCCGTCGTTCGTCTTCTCCACCAGCAGCTGGCGGTCGGCGAAGGCGGCCACCTGCGGCAGGTGCGTGACGACGACGACCTGTGCCGTCCTGGCCAGCCGGGCCAGCCGGCGGCCGATCTCGACCGCGGCCTTGCCGCCGACACCCGCGTCGACCTCGTCGAAGAGGTACGTCGGCACCGGGTCGGTCCCGGCGAAGACCACCTCGACGGCGAGCATCACCCGCGAGAGCTCACCGCCGGACGCGCCCTTGGCGATCGGCCGCGCCGGGGCGCCGGGGTGCGGGGCCAGCAGCAGTTCGACCTCGTCGGCGCCCGCCGGGCCGTACTGCACCGTACGTCCGCCGACCTCCACACCCTCCGGGTCCTCGGTCTGGCGGATGTCGAAGGACACGCGCGCGTGGGGCATGGCGAGCGAGGCCAGTTCGGCGGTCACGGCGGCGGCGAAGCGTTCGGCGGCCTCCGCGCGGGCGTCCGTCAACGCCTGCGCCAGTCCGCCGAGTTCGGCCCGGAGTGCGTCGCGCTCGGCGGTCAGCTCGCCGAGCCGCTCGTCGTCCCCGTCGAGTTCGGTGAGCCGCGCGGCGCTCCGCTCGGCCCAGACGAGCACGGCGTCGATGTCCTCGCCGTACTTGCGGGTCAGCTGGGTGAGGGCGGCCCGCCGCTCCTCGACCGCCGCGAGCCGCAGCGGGTCGGCGTCGAGGTCGTCGGCGTACCCGGCCAGCTCCCCGGCGACGTCGCCCAGCAGGATCCCGATCTCGCCGATCCGGCCGGCCAGCGCGCCCAGCGCGGAGTCGTGGGCGCGCACCGCCTCCAGCGCCCGGTGCGCGCCCGCGACGAGCGTCGTGGCGTCGATGCCCTCGGGGTCCTCGGGGTTGCCCGCCAGCGCGGCGTGCGCGACGGCGGCGGCCGAGGCCAGCGCCTCCGCGTGGCCCAGCCGCTCGGCCTCGGCGGCCAGCTCCACGTCCTCGCCCCCGCGCGGTTCGACGGCGGCGATCTCGTCGAGCCCGAACCGCAGCAGGTCGGCTTCCTGAGCGCGTTCCCGCGCGCGCGTGGTGATCTCGTCCAGCTCGGCCGAGATCGCGCGCAGCCGGCGGTAGGCACCCGTGTACTTGGCGAGCGGCACGGCGACCGCGTCACCGGCGTACCGGTCGAGCGCCTGCCGCTGCCGGGACAGCTTGAGCAGCCCCTGCTGGTCGGTCTGGCCGTGCACGGCGACCAGCTCGTCGGCCAGCTCGGCCAGCACGCCCACGGGGACCGAGCGCCCGCCGAGGTGCGCCCGGGAGCGCCCTTCGGCCGAAACGGTACGGCTGATCAGCAACGCGCCGTCGTCGAGCTCGGCTCCCGCCTCCTCGGCCCGCACGATCGCCGTCCCGCCCGCGGGCACGGAGATCCGCCCCTCGACGACCGCGTTCTTCGCGCCGATCCGTACGAGGGCCGGGTCCGCGCGCCCGCCGAGCAGCAGTCCCAGGCTCGTGACCACCATCGTCTTGCCCGCGCCGGTCTCGCCGGTCACGGCGGTGAAGCCTGGTGACAGCTCGACGACCGCGTCGTCGATGACTCCGAGCGACCGTATCCGCATCTCCTCCAACACGGACACGACCTTACGAGGTCAGGGACCCCGTGTGCGACGGGCCCTGCCCTCCGGCCGTGAAGGCGCAGGTGGCGGACGCCCGCCGGGGGGCCCTGTCACCCGCGGGAGTGGGGTTTCCGCTCCGGGATCCGGTGGCGTCCCGCGGGCAGCGCCGGAAGGCCGACGCCGGGACCGGGCGGGAGCCCGTCCCCCGGGACTCGGGTACCGACGGCACCCGCCCCTCTCCCTCGCCGGCCCCGCCAGGGCGTCCCGACGCACGGCTCCCGCCTCCGGCCCGCTCCCGGCGCCCCGGCCTCCTCGAAGCCGTCGCACGGCCTCCTGGCCCGCTTCCCGGCCCGTGGCGGGGTCGCGGGCCGGGAAGCGCGCGAAGGCCCGCTCAGCCGGGCGGGCCGCCCGCTCCTCGTACCGGTGTCAGTGCGGCGCGCCCCGCCAGCCCGACACGGGAAGGGCGAACTTGGCGACGAGCCGGTCGGTGAAGGACGCGTGGTGGAGCCGGGCGAGTCGCACCGGGACGGCCCCCCGGCGCACCTCGACCCGCGCCCCGGGCGGCAGCTCGACCGTGCGCCGGCCGTCGCACCACAGGACGCCGGGCGGGATGTGCGGCAGTACTTCCACCGCGAGCACCGAGTCCGGCGAGGTGACCAGCGGCTTGGCGAACAGCGCGTGCGCGCTGATCGGCACCATCAGCAGCGCCTCGACCTCCGGCCACACCACCGGCCCGCCCGCGGAGAAGGCGTACGCGGTGGAGCCGGTCGGGGTCGCGCAGATGATGCCGTCGCAGCCGAAGCCGGTCACCGGGCGCCCGTCGATCTCCAGCACCACCTCGAGGAGCTTCTCCGCCGAGACCTTCTGCACGGCGGCCTCGTTCAGCGCCCAGTCGGTGTGCACGATGTCGCCGTTGCGGTGCACGACGACGTCGACGGTCATGCGCTCCTCGACCTCGTACGCCTTGGTCACCACCCGGTCGACCACCTTGTCGAGGTCGTCGCGCTCGGCCTCTGCGAGGAAGCCGACCCGGCCCAGGTTGACGCCGAGCATGGGGACGCCTGACGCGCGGGCGAACTCGGCGCCGCGCAGCAGTGTGCCGTCACCGCCGAGCACGATCAGCAGTTCGCACCCGTCGAGGCACTGCGGGGTGGCCTCCCTGACCAGTTCCACGGTCGCCGGAAGCGGCAGGTCGGCGGCCTCCGCCTCCAGGACGCGCACGCCGATCCCGGAGCGCAGCAGTCCCTCGACGACCAGCTCGGCGCTGCGGATGGCCGCGGGCCGCCCGGTGTGGGCCAGCAGGAAAACAGTACGAGCTCGGGTCTGAGTCAACGGGGCCCCTCCGCAACTGCTCGGTCGACGTCGGCCGCGTCCGGTGCGGGCGCCCCGGCACGCAGCCACAGAAAGTATTCGACATTGCCGGAGGGTCCGGGCAGCGGGCTGGCTGTGACGCCCCGCACGCCGAGCCCCAGTTCCCAGGCTCGCGCCGCCACACCGCGCACCGCCTCGGCCCTCAGCTCCGGGCTGCGGACGACACCGCCGCTGCCCAGCCGTTCCTTGCCCACTTCGAACTGCGGCTTCACCATCATCACCAGATCGGCGTCCGGTGCCGCGCACCGCGCGAGGGCGGGCAGCACCAGTCCGAGCGGGATGAAGGACAGATCCCCCACGACAAGGTCCACGGGCTCCCCATCGATCGCCTCCAACGTCAACTCGCGTACGTTCGTACGGTCCTTGACGGTGACGCGTTCATCGCTCTGCAGAGACCAGGCGAGTTGGCCGTAGCCGACGTCGACCGCGACGACGTGGGCGGCGCCCGCGCGCAGCAGGACGTCGGTGAAGCCTCCGGTGGACGCTCCCGCGTCCAGCGCCCGGCGCCCCTCGACCTTCAGCCCCTGCGGCACGAAGACCTCGAGGGCACCGGCGAGTTTGTGTCCGCCGCGCGAGACGTAGTCGGGGTCGTCGTCGTCCTGGGTGACCACGATGGCGGCCGCGGTCTCCACCTGCGTGGCGGACTTGGTCGCGAGGGTCTTGCCGACGGTGACCCGCCCCGCGGCGATCAGCTGGCCGGCGTGCTCGCGCGAGCGGGCGAGCTTGCGGCGGACCAGCTCGGCATCGAGGCGGCGTCGTGCCACTCCTGCCACGTTCGGTTCAGCTCCTGTGGTCGTACGAAGAGGTGGGCGCCGTCGGGGGCGACGGCACCGGGGGCCCTTGACGTGCGTCGAGCGCGGTCAGTGCGTCGCGCAGGCCCCTGTGTACATCCTCGTACACCTCGGCGTGGCCGTCGGTGGCGAGGTGGTCGGCGTCGGCCAGCCGGTCGAGGCGGGCGTCGACGTCGGCGTTGCCGGTGGGGGTGCGGGGGACCTCCAGCGGCGCCGGGGCCGCGGGGTCGTGCGCGGGCTCGGCGGCGAGGTCCGTGCCGGTGCCGTGCTCCTCCCCCGGCGAACGGGCGGGCGCCGGGACGCCGGATGTCCAGGGCAGCTGCGCCGCGGACGGACCGCGGCCCTGCTCCGGGGCACGGCGGGGATCCGGCGCGGCCGCCTCCTGCGGGCCCTCGGACCAGGGCACTGAGTCGCTCATGCCCCGACGCTACCCCGAAGCGCTGCGGTACCGTCGATCACGATGGCGACGATCGAGGAGTGCCGCGCGGCACTCGACAAACTCTCGGACAACCTGGCGGGGGCCGACGGGGACGTGCGCGGCGCGGCGGCCCTCGACCGCTCGCTGAGCTGCCGTGTCACCGACCTCGACACCACGTTCGTCGGGCGTCTGACGGACGGCCGGATCGACGTGCTCGACACGCTCCCCGGCCCGCCCCGCGAGAAGGCCCAGATCCGGCTCACGATGACCGGCGACGACCTGGTGGCGATGGTGAGCGGCGAGCTGAACTTCGCGAAGGCCTGGGCCTCGGGCCGGGTGAAGCTGGAGGCCGGCCTCCGCGACCTCATGCGCCTGCGGAGCCTGCTCTAGGACCCGCCCCGGCGGGGCATCCGCCGAGCCCGCTCTCAGCCCTCGGCGGTCAGTGCCGCCGCGCCGACCGCGTGGGCGGCCGTCGCCGCGCGTGCCTTCCGCGCCGCCGGGACCACCAGCGGCGTCCCCGTCTCCGGGTCGTCGATGACCTGGCAGCGCAGCCCGAAGACCTCCTCGACCAGCTCGGCCGTGACGATGTCGTTCGGTGCCCCCTCGGCGACGACCCTGCCCTCGCGCAGGGCTATGAGGTGCGTGGCGTAGCGGGCGGCGTGGTTCAGGTCGTGCAGCACGGCGACCAGGGTGCGGCCCTGTTCCTCGTGGAGTTCGGCGCACAGGTCGAGCACGTCGATCTGGTGCTGGATGTCGAGGTAGGTGGTCGGCTCGTCGAGCAGCAGGAGCGGTGTCTGCTGGGCGAGCGCCATCGCGATCCAGACGCGCTGGCGCTGTCCGCCGGAGAGTTCGTCCACGTAGCGGTCGGCCAGCTCCGCGACGCCGGTGGAGGCCATCGAGTCCTGTACGACCCGCTCGTCCTCGGCCGACCACTGGCGCAGCAGCCCCTGGTGCGGGTAACGGCCGCGCCCCACCAGGTCGCCGACCGTGATGCCGTCGGGCGCGATGGACGACTGCGGCAGCAGCCCGAGCGTCCGGGCGACCTTCTTGGCGGGCATCGAGTGGATGACCTGCCCGTCGAGCAGCACCCGGCCCCGGGACGGCTTGAGCATCCGCGAAAGGGCGCGCAGCAGCGTGGACTTGCCGCAGGCGTTCGGGCCGACGATCACCGTGAAGGAGTGGTCGGGGATCTCCACCGACAGGTTCTCCGCGATGACGCGCTGGTCGTAGCCGATGGTCAGGTTGTCGGCGGACAGGCGGTTCACAGTGCTGGTGCTCCTCTGGGTGTTCGTGTCGGGCCCGCTGCCGGTGTGCGTGCGAGACCCGCTGCCGGTCCGCGCGTCCGGTCCGCTCCGCGTGCTCATATCCGGCCCGCCTTGCGCTCGATGACGAGCAGCCACAGCAGGTAGACGCCGCCGACGACGCCGGTCACCACGCCGACGGGCAGCTGGTCGGCGCCGAAGGCCCGCTGCGACGCCCAGTCGGCGACGATCAGGAGGGTGGCGCCCATGCACATCGAGGGCACCAGGTTCGGCCCGGGCGAGCGGGTCAGCCGCCGGGCGAGCTGCGGCGAGGTGAGCGCCACGAACCCGACCGGTCCGGCGGCGGCGGTGGCTCCCGCGGTGAGCAGCACGGCGGCCAGCATCAGCAGCAGCCGCGTCCGCTCGACCCGCACGCCGAGCGCGTACGAGACGTCGTCGCCCATCTCGATCATCCGCAGCCCCCGCGCGTTGGCGAGGACGAGCGGTACGAGGACGGCGCACATGGCGAGCAGGGGCCAGACCTGGGACCAGGCGCGGCCGTTGAGGGAGCCGGTCATCCAGACGACCGCACGGGCCGCGTCGACGAGGTCGGCCTTGGTGAGCAGATAGCCGTTCACCGCCGTGACGATGGCGGCGACGCCGATGCCGACCAGGACCAGCCGGTAGCCGTGCACGCCCCGCTTCCAGGCGAGCAGGTAGATGGCGAGCCCGGTCGCGAGACCGCCGACGAGGGCGCCGAGGGCGACCTCGGTGGCGCTGCCCGAGAAGAGCACGATCATGACGAGGGCGCCGGCGGTCGAGCCCTGCCCCAGGCCGAGCACGTCCGGACTGCCCAGCGGATTGCGGGAGATGGACTGGAAGAGGGCTCCGCCGAGGCCGAGCGAGGCGCCCACCAGGATGCCGACGACGACCCGGGGCAGCCGGAGCTGGCCGACGATGAACTCCTGTCCCGCGTCCCCGTCGCCGGCCAGTGTCCTGAGGACATCGGCGGCCGGGATCGGGAAGTCGCCGGTGCCGATGAGGACGACGCTCGCGGCGAGCAGGGCCACGAGCAGCAGGGCGACGACCGTGCAGGCCCGGACGTCGTACCGCAGCGAGAAGCCGCCCTTCGTGCGGACGGCCGGGATACGTGTGGCCTTCACAGCTGCGCCGTCCTCCGCCGTCGTACGAGATGGATGAAGACCGGGCCGCCGAGGACCGCGGTGACGATGCCGACCTGGAGTTCGGCGGGGCGCGCCACCAGCCGCCCGATCACGTCGGCACCCAGCAGCAGCACGGGCGACAGGACGGCCGCGTACGGCAGGATCCAGCGCATGTCGGGCCCGGTGAAGGAGCGCACGAGGTGCGGGACCATCAGCCCGACGAACACGATCGGCCCGCAGGCCGCGGTGGCGGCGCCGGACAGGACGGTGGCCGCGGCCATGGACAGCGCGCGGGTGCGGTTCAGGTCTGCGCCGAGCGCGCGGGCGGTGTCGTCGCCCATCGCCATGGCGTTCAGTGGCTTGGCGAGGGCGAGCGCGACGAGGGTGCCGACCGCCAGGAACGGCAGGACCTGCCGGATCGTCGACTCGCCGGCCGAGGAGAGCGAACCGACGGTCCAGAAGCGCATCTTGCCGAGCGCCGCGTTGTCCATGATCATCACGGCCTGCAGATAGCCGTAGAGCGCGGCGCTGATCGCGGTTCCGGCGAGCGCCAGCCGCACCGGTGTCGCCCCCCGGCTGCCGCCGAGGAACCAGACCAGGGCACCGACCGCGGCCGCCCCGAAGAAGGCGAACCACACATAGCCGTTCAGCGAGGTGACGCCGAAGAACGTGATGGCGGTGACGACCGCGGCGGACGCGCCCGCGTTGATGCCGAGCAGTCCGGGGTCGGCCAGCGGGTTGCGGGTGAGCGCCTGGAGGACGGCCCCGGACAGACCGAGCGCGGCGCCGACGAGCAGTCCGAGGACGGTGCGCGAGACCCGCTCGCCGACCACGACGTCGCCGTAGGTCCCCGACGCGTGGAACAGGCCGTGCCAGACCTGGTCCATGGGCAGCGCCTTCGCGCCGAGTGCGACGCTCGCCAGCGCGACGAGCGTCAGCAGGGCCGCTGACGCGAGGAGTCCGAGGGACCGTATCGCCCGGCGGTTCGGGGGCGCGGGGGCGGTCTCCGCGCGCTGTTCAGGAGAACTGTCGACCAACACCCGGTTAGGTTAGCCTACCCTCGCCTTGCCGAGGGGCACGTCGGCACCGGACTATGCCCCCGCCCGGCCCGCCCGCGCGTCGAAGACCCTGGGCCCCGGTTCGTCTCAGAGCCCCAGCCGCGCGAGCGCCTTCCCGCCGTCCAGCACGCAGGTCCCGTCCCCGGCCGCCGTCCACGCCGCCGCGCACAGGGCCCGCAGCCCGTCCATGGCCGCGCCCTCGCCGTCCAGTTCGAGCCGCTCACTCCCGGCGGTGGCCGTCCAGCCACCGCAACGGAATCCGCCGCCTTCCCCGACGACCTCCGGCTGCCCCGTCAGCAGACCGCGCAGGTCGGCGTCGACGAAGGTCGGACGGTGCTGCGGCGGGGCGGCGAGCAGCTGCGCCCCGTCCGTCACACCGGTGAGGACGAGCAGCGAGTCCACTTCGCCGTTGAACGCGCCCTCGATGTCGGTGTCCAGGCGGTCGCCGACCACCAGCGGCCGCTCGGCGCCGGTCCGCAGGATCGTCTCGCGGTGCATCGGGGGCAGCGGCTTGCCCGCCACCCGAGGATCGGCGCCGGTGGCGATGCGGACGACCTCCACCGCCGCGCCGTTGCCGGGGGCGATCCCGCGCGCGCTCGGGATCGTCAGATCGGTGTTGGACGCGAACCACGGCACCCCGCGGTGGATCGCGAAGCAGGCCTCCGCGAAACGCGACCACGCCAGATCGGGTCCGCCGTACCCCTGCACGACCGCCACCGGCTCGTCGTCCGCCGAGTCGACCGGCTCCAGGCCGCGCTCGCGCAACGCGACCCGCAGACCCTCGCCGCCGACCACCAGCACCCGCGCGCCCTCGGGCACCTGCTCGCTGATCAGCCGCGCCACCGCCTGCGCCGAGGTGATGACGTCCGAGGGCTCGGCCGGCACCCCCAGCTCGGTGAGGTGGCCGGCCACGGCGTCCGGCGTCCGCAGCGCGTTGTTCGTGACGTACGCGAGTCGCATTCCGCCCGAGCGGGCCGTGCCGAGCGACTCCACGGCGTGCGTGATCGCGCTGCCGCCCGCGTACACCACCCCGTCGAGGTCGAGCAGCGCCGTGTCGTACGCCTCGCTCAGGGCCTGCCGGCTGGCGTCGGGCCGCGTCCTGACAGTCTGGCTCATTACGCATCGCTCCTTGGTCGATCCCTTTCCCCCGATCATCGCGCATGCGAGTGACCCACTTACGATGCCTCAATGAACTATGCAGGCCCCACGGAGGAGACCCCGGCGTGCGAGGGGCTCGAACTGGCCCCGTTCCAGGGCCTGCGGTACGACCCCGAGCGGGTCGGCAGTCTGGCCGCCGTGACCTCCCCGCCGTACGACGTCGTCGTACGGCCCGACGGCCTGCTCCACCTCGAATCCGCCGACCCGCACAACATCGTCCGGCTGATCCTCCCTCAGGACACCACCCCCGACGTCCGCAACCGGCAGGCGGCGGACACCCTGCGGCAGTGGCTGGCCGAAGGCGTCCTGACCACGGACTCCGAACCTGCCCTGTACGTCTACGAGCAGCGCGACGGCGGTCTGCTGCAGCGCGGTGTCATCGGCGCCCTGCGCCTGTCGGAACCCTCGGACGGTGTGGTCCTCCCCCACGAGGACGTCATGCCGCATGTGGTCGCGGACCGCGCGGCGCTGATGCGGGCCACCTCGGCCAATCTCGAACCCCTGCTGCTGACCTACCGCGGCGACGGCTCGGTGACCGGCGCGGCCGCCGTCGTCGAGCGCACCGCACGGCGGGAACCGCTGCTCGCGACGACCACGGAGGACGGCTTCAGCCACCGGCTGTGGGCCGTGACCGACCCCGCCGACCTGGCGGAGATCCGCACGGACCTCGCCCGTCACCAGGCTCTCATCGCGGACGGCCACCACCGCTGGGCGACGTGTCTGCGGCTGCGCACCGAGCACCCGTCCCCGAGCCCCTGGGACTACGGTCTGGTGCTCCTGGTGGACACCGCGCGTCATCCGCTCCGCGTCCGCGCCATCCACCGGCTCCTGCACCGCCTGCCGGTGGACGAGGCACTGGCCGCCGTGTCGCCCCACTTCCGCGTACGTCACCTGGACGTCCCCCTCGGCGAAGCCCTGGCGGCGCTCGCCACGGCCGCGGCCGACGGCAACGCCTTCCTGCTGGCCGGCGACGGCGCCTTCCACCTCCTCGACCGCCCGTCCGCGGACCTCCTGGCCCGTACGGTCCCGGCGGACCGCCCGGAGGCTTGGCGCAGCCTGGACGCGACGGTCCTGCACGCCGCGCTCCTCCAGCACGTCTGGCACGTCCCCGAGGACTCCCCGGCGCACATCGCCTACATCCACGACACGGCCGCGACGGTCGAGAAGGCGGAACGCGACGGCGGTACGGCGGTCCTGATGCACCCGGTCCGCGAGGAGGTCGTACGCGACCTGGCCCGCCAGGGCGTCATGATGCCGCGCAAGTCGACGTCGTTCGGCCCGAAGCCGGCCTCGGGCCTGGTCCTGCGGGCGCTCACCCCCTGAAACGCGGACGGGCGGGACCCCTTTGGGAGTCCCGCCCGTCCGCTGTCACCGCTGTGCCGGCCTGTACGTCCGCGTGACGTCAGGCGCGAGGAGCGTCCTCGGTGCCGTCCTGGCCGGCCTCGTCGTCACCGTCGTCACCGTCGGCCGGGGGCCGCACGTCCCGGGGCGCCTCGGTCTCGTCCTCCGCCACGTCGGCGTCGTCCTCGGCGTCGTCCTCGTCCTGGATCTCGGCGTCGTCCTCGTCCTCGATCTCGGCGTCCTCGGCGTGAGCGTCGGCCACCTCGACGTCGGCGTCGATGCGCGGCTTGGACTTGGCCTCCGCCTCGTCCTCGGCCATGGCGTCGACGAACTCGACACCGTCCAGCTCGGCGAGCCGGTCGGAGGCGTCCGTGCTGCCGTCCTTGTCGGACTCGACGGCCTTCGCGAACCACTCGCGCGCCTCGTCCTCGCGACCGGCGGCGAGCAGCGCGTCGGCGTACGCGTACCGCAGGCGCGCGGTCCAGGGCTGCACGGAGCTGGAGGCCAGTTCCGGGCTCTGGAGGGTCACGATGGCCGCGTCGAGCTGGTCCATGTCACGCCGGGCACCGGCGGCCACGAGGCGCATCTCGACCTGCCCGGCCTTGTCCAGCTTGTGCACCTCGGGCGCACCGGCCATGTCCAGCGCCTTCTCGGGCCGGCCGAGACCGCGCTCGCAGTCCGCCATGACGGGCCACAGGTCGACGTTCCCGGTCATCCGCCGCGCGGCCCGGAACTCGGCCAGCGCCTCGCTGAACTTCTGGTTCGCGTACGCGGCGAACCCGGCCGCCTCTCGTACGGCGGCGACGCGGGACGCCAGACGCAGGGCCACCCTGGAGTATCCGTACGCTCCCTCCGGGTCCTCGTCGATGAGCCGGGCCACCATCACGAGGTTCCTGGAGACGTCCTCGGCAAGCCCCTTCGGCAGGCTCATCAGCTCCTGGCGTACGTCCTTGTCGATCTCCTCGCCCGTGACGTCGTCCGGGATCGGCAGCCGCCTGATCGGCTCGCGGTCCCGCTCGCGCTCGTCGCGGAACCGTCCGCCGCCGCGCCGGTCGTCGTCCCGACGGTCGTCACGGTCGCGGTGCCCACCGGGACGGCCGCCCCGGTCGTCCCGGCGCGGCCCCTGCCCCCGGTCGTCGCGCCCACGGAAGCCACCACGGTCACCGCCGCGGTCGCCCCGGTCGTCGCGCCGGAAGCCGCCACGGTCGCCGCCGCGGTCGCCGCCGCGGTCGTCGCCTCGACGGTCGTCACGCCTGTCGTCCCTGCGGTCGTCACGGCTGAAGGCCGGACGCTCGCTGTCGCGCCGGAAGGCCGGACGGTCGCCCTCACGGCGGTCGTCGCGCCGGTCGCCACGGTCGTCCCTGCGGAAGGGGGGACGGTCGCCGCCACGGCTGTCGTCACGACGGAAGCCGCCACGGTCGCCGCCGCGGTCACCGCGGTCGTCACGACGGGGGCCGCCGGTGGGCCGGTCATCGCGGCGGAAGGCGGGACGGTCGCCGGTGGGCCGGTCGTCGCGGCGGAAGGGGGGACGGTCGCCGCCACGGCTGTCGTCACGACGGAAGCCACCGCGATCGCCGCCTCGGTCACCACGGTCGTCACGACGCGGACCGGAAGCCGGCCGGTCATCACGACGAGGACCACTGAAACTCGGCCGGTCGTCACGACGGGGGCCACCACGATCCCCACGGTCACCGCGGTCGTCGCGCCGGAAGCCGCCACGGTCGCCGCCTCGGTCACCACGGTCGTCACGACGGGGGCCGCCGGTGGGCCGGTCGTCCCTGCGGAACGCGGGACGGTCGCCGCCACGGCTGTCGTCCCTGCGGAAGCCGCCACGATCACCGCCGCGGTCACCACGGTCGTCCCTGCGGAAGCTGCCACGGTCGTCGTCGCGGCGCTCACCGCGGTCGTCGCGGCGGAAGGGGGGACGGTCGCCGCCGCGGCTGTCGTCACGACGGAAGCCACCGCGGTCGCCGCCTCGGTCACCACGGTCGTCACGACGCGGACCGGAAGCCGGCCGGTCATCACGACGAGGACCACCGAAACTCGGCCGGTCGTCACGACGGGGACCACCAGTCGGCCGGTCGTCACGACGGAAGGAGGGACGGCCACCGCGGTCGTCCTCGCGACGGTCGTCACGGCCACGGAAGCCGCCACCGCTGCCGCCACCGCGGTTGTCGTCACGACGGAAGCCACCGCCGCCGCCGGCTCCGCGGTTGTCGTCACGACGGAAGCCGCCACGGTCACCGCGGTCGTCACGACGGGGGCCGCCGGTGGGCCGGTCGTCCCTGCGGAACGCGGGACGGTCGCCGGTGGGCCGGTCATCGCGGCGGAAGGAGGGACGGTCGCCGCCACGGCTGTCGTCACGACGGAAGCCACCGCGATCGCCGCCACGGTCACCGCCACGGTCGTTGTCGCGGCCGGCGGTGTTGTCACGGCGCGGCGGGCCCCCGCGGTAGCCGCCGCGGTCACCACTGTCCCGGCGTCGCTGATCGCGGTCCGGTCGCTCATCGGGAGAGTTGGTGGACATGGGTGACTCCTGTCTTCGGTACCGCAAGTCATTCTCGCGCAGCCGAGTACCCGGCGCGCTTCGGAAAAACAAAAGGACCCCTGGTCCCAGCGAGTCGCTGGGACCAGGGGTCCTCAAAGATTGTTCGGCGGCGTCCTACTCTCCCACAGGGTCCCCCCTGCAGTACCATCGGCGCTGTAAGGCTTAGCTTCCGGGTTCGGAATGTTACCGGGCGTTTCCCTCACGCTATGACCACCGAAACCCTGTCAGACACCCCGAATGAACGGGGTCTCGAACGGGCAGCGAACAAGCACACTATTTAATTGGATTAGTGAACTGTTCAGCCAGCACAACCGTTCGTTGTCTGGGAACTACACAGTGGACGCGAGCAACTAAGGACAAGCCCTCGGCCTATTAGTACCAGTCACCTCCACACCTTGCGGTGCTTCCAGATCTGGCCTATCAACCCAGTCGTCTACTGGGAGCCTTA
>NZ_JBWKDS010000062.1:0-29210 GCF_056435845.1 Streptomyces sp. NPDC043867
CTCCGCCTTGCAGCTGCACGCGCCAGACCCCGCTCGGGCCGGTCAGGACGAACCGTCGGTCACAGCCAGCCTGATCCAAACGACAGGCCCTAGGGGGTCGGCTCGTCCGTGTCCTCAGGGGCGGACCGCTCGAACATGGAACTGATGTTGTTCCACATGAAGTCTTCTCTCCAGTCCGATGTGCCGGCCGCCCAACCGAGCAGCGCTCGGAGAACCTTCTCCTGAGAGATGGTCTGCGTCTGGTAGTGCTCTGCGGGAACGCCGTCCCGGTACTCCAACTGGTACGTGTTGTTCTCGCGCAGGAGGACCTGGATGTACCAGTCGCCTGTGAGGTCCTCGTCCTGTCGTTCGAGCACCATGTGGTCGTTGTCGCGCCCCAGGTTGGCCAGCATGGTGCCTATCGCAGGCTTCGAAGGGCGCTTCACCGCGTGACCCCGGGCGCTCGTGGCAATCAGCATGACCGGATCCTGCCCGACGGGTCTGACAGTGACGGTCCCCGGACGCCGGGACACGCGCGGCCCCGCCCCGGCAGCTCCTCCGGGCGTGTTCAGGCGTGCGGGACGACGGCGACGGGGCAGGGCGCGTGATGCAGCGCCGCGTGTGCGACGGGGCCGAGGTGGGTGCCGAGACGGGATTCGCGGATCCGGCGTCCCACCACGAGGAGGGCCGCGCCGGCCGAGGCGCTGATCAGCTCGTCGGCCGCACGTCCTTCGGTGATGCTCTCGGTGACGGTGACCTCGGGGAACTTCTCGCACCAGGGGCGCAGCGCGGCGGCCACGGCGCGCTCCCGCTCCGCCCGTAGCTCCGGGCTACTCACCGGGACGACGGTGTCCGCCGCCGCGAAGTCCGGCGGACGGCTGAAGGTGTTGATCACGCGCAACGTGGATCCCCGGCGGCCGGCGGCGTCGAAGGCGAACGCGATCAGTTCGTCAGAGGGTCGGCCCGGGTCGAGGCCGAGTACGAGATCGCGGTACGGGATCCCCGGTATCTCGTCCGGGGAGATGCCGTCCGGTGCCGAGAAGTGCTCGTCGGCGGTGCTCCCGCCCACCCTCACCAACACGACGGGACGGGGTGCCCTGGCGACGACCCGCTGCGACACCGACCCCATCAGGAACCCCGCGACGCCGCCGAGTCCACGGGAGCCGAGGACCAGCAGCTCGGCCTGCCCGGCCGCCTTGAGGAGGGCTGAGACCGGCGAGTCCGCCAGTGCCTGGCCGATGACCTGCAGCCCCGGGTGCGCGGCGCGCATGCTGTCCGCCACCCGCTCCGGCAGGACCTCGGCCCCGTACCGGTCGGACATGTCCGCGGGCACGGTCGCGACCGGACGCGGATACCGTTCCCAGCCATGCACCAGGCACAGCGCGGCGCCCCGGCGCGTGGCTTCCCGGGCCGCCCAGTGCGCGGCTGCCAGACTTTCGGGAGAACCGTCGATCCCCGCGGTGACTTGTCGAAGCATGATCCGTACCTCCGGAGTTGCTGCCCATGGGTCGCTCTTCCCTCGAGCCTGGTACCGGGGCGAGCACCCGGACAGAGGCCGGGCAGGCCCTTCCGACGGACCCTTCGGCCCTGATGCTGCCGCGCCCGTGCACGGCGAGGCGGGCTCGGGTTGGCCCGGTCGGCCCTGGCGCGTGCGGTTCGGACGGGTCACGATCGTCATCACAGTCGGTATGTGGTCAGTGAACCGTGGGCCGGGTCCATCAGCGAACGAGGGGTCGTCATGGCCGAGGCACGTACCTTCACGGAGCAGAATCCGATCCGGGTCTTCCTGCTGGACGACCACGAGGTCGTACGACGCGGTCTCACCGACCTGCTGGACTCCGAGCCGGACATCTCGGTGGTCGGCGACGCGGACAGTGCCGAGCACGCGCTGGTGCGCGGGCCGGCGCTGCGCCCGGACGTGGCGGTCCTCGATGTACGCCTGCCGGACGGTGACGGGATCAGCGTCTGCCGCGAGCTGCGCAGCCGGATGCCGGAGCTGGCCTGCCTGATGCTGACGTCCTTCGACGAGGAGGAAGCGTTGCTCGACGCGATCATGGCCGGGGCGGCGGGCTATGTGCTCAAACAGATCAGGGGGTCCGACCTGGTCGAGGCGGTCCGCACGGTCGCTTCCGGCCAGTCGATGCTGGATCCGGCGACGACCGCCCGTCTGATGCGCTCCCTGCGGGCGGACCCCACCGAGGGACCGGCACCCGCACCCGAGCTCGCCGGCCTGTCACCCCGCGAGCGGGACATCCTCGCGCTGATCGGGGACGGGCTCACCAACCGCGAGATCGGCAAGAAGCTCTACCTGTCCGAGAAGACGGTGAAGAACCACATCTCCCGCCTGCTGGCCAAGCTCGGCGTCCAGCGCCGTGTCCAGGCGGCGGTCCTGGCCAGCCATCTAGAACAGCCTGGCTCCCCCGACCGCCCGGCGCGATGAGTCCGGGCTGCCCTGCCCTGCCTCGCCCCGCCTCGTCGTCCGGGCCGGCGGGGCGGGGCCTTCCGCGGTCAGCCCCCGTCCGCGACACCGTCCGCACTCACGGGAACCCGCCACACCAGCCGTGTGCCGCCGCCCTCCGGCCGTTCGCCGAGAGTCAGGGTTCCGCCGAGGGCGGCGGCCCGCTCCTTGATGTTCCTCAGCCCGCTGCGTCCGACGTCACCCGGCACCCCGCAGCCGTCGTCCGTCACCGTGAGCGTCAACTCGCCCCCGAAGCACTGCAGCCGGACGTCCACCGCCTGTGCTCCGGAGTGCCGGGCCACGTTGCTGAGGGCCTCCCCGAGCACCGCGACCGCATGGTCGGCGATGTCGCCGGGGACATCGGTCTCGACGAGCCCCTCGATGCGCAGCGCGGGCAGGAATCCGAGTGACGTGTCCGAGGCCATCACCGCGTCGGACACCCGGCCGCGCAAGCCGTCGCTCTCCCGCCCGACCCCGGTGTGGGTGCGCAGTCCGAAGATCGTGGACCGAATGATCTTTATGGTGTCGTCGAGGTCGTCCACGGTCCGTGTCAGCCGCTCCATGCCCTCAGGGTGCTCCATGAAGCGCTGGGTGCTCTGCAGGGTCATGCCGGCCGCGAAGAGCCGCTGTATGGCGAGGTCATGGAGGTCGCGGGCGATGCGGTCCCGGTCCTGGAGCAGGGTGACCTGATCCGCGTCCCGCCGTCGTTCGGCCAGCTCCAGGGCGAGCGCCGCCTGGTCGGCGAACCCGAGCAGCGGCCCGGTGTCCAGGTCGCCGAACGGCGTTCCCGCCGGCCCGCGCCCCAGCAGCAGCACGCCCCGCGTCTTTCCGCCGGCGCCGAGCGGCACCGCGACCACGGGTCCGAGCCCGGCCCACTGGGCTTCGCCCTCGCCCGTGCGCGCGTCGTGCTTGATGTCGGCGCTGACCACCGGCTTGGCAGCGCCGAGTGCCGCTCCGACGAATCCGTCCCGCGCGGACAGCACCAGACCGCTGCGTTCCTCTCGGCCCAGGCCGACCGCCAGGGCCGGCCGCAGTGTCTCCTCGCCCGGTACGTGTTCCGCGATCAGTCCCATGTCGGCGGAGACGATCTTCCGGGCCTCGTCGACGATCAGTTCCAGCACGTCCGCGCTCGGCGCACCGGTCAGGAGCATGCTGGTGACCTTGCCGCTGGCCCGCTGCCAGCGTTCGCGCAGCATGGTCTCCTCGTACAGCCGTGCGTTCTCGATGGCCACTCCGGCGGCCACCGCCAGCGTCGACAGGACGGACTCGTCCTCCGTGTCGAATTCCCGGGCGCTGCGTTTCTCGGTGAGGTAAAGGTTCCCGAAGACCTCGTCGCGCACCCGGATCGGTACGCCGAGGAAGGAGTGCATCGGCGGGTGGTGCGCCGGGAAGCCGTACGACGCCGGATGGTCCGACAGTTCCGGCAGCCGCAGTGGCGACGGGTGCCGGATCAGCTCTCCGAGGAGTCCGTGCCCGCTGGGCAGCGCCCCGATCTCCGACCGCTCTTCTTCGCCGATACCGACGGTCAGGAACTCGGACAGCTTCTGGTCACCGCCGATCACGCCCAGCGCTCCGTACTCGGCGTCCACCAGCACCACCGCGGCCTCGACGATGCTGCGCAGCACCTGTTGCAGGTCGAGCTCCCGCCCGACCGAGAGGACGGCCTCCAGCAGGTTGTGCAAGCGGTCCCGGGTCCCGCGCACCGCGTCGATGCGCACCTGCAGCTCGCCCAGCAGTTCATCGAGCCGTAGCTTGGGCACATGTTCCCCGGAACCGCCGCGTCGATCCTCGCTCATGTTTTCCTCCGACCGGCACAGCGGACAGGGCGGCTCGAGCCGGTTTCCCTGTCTTCACCGTACTGTCCGGGGGCCTCGACATGGCCGACGGGCCGGGGTCAGGTCGGCATCTCGGCGGTGCGGACCGTTTCGCGGCCGTGACGGCGGACGAAGCGGCGGGCGTCCTTGTGCCAGCGCCCCGCGTACACCCCGCCAACACCGCGGCGTACGACTCCACGTCCGTCACCGACCGTGCGGAGACCACCTCCCCGACGACCTCCGTGGTCATCACGGACCTGACCTTGTCGTGTCTCATGTCTGTTCCCCCTCAGCGCAGTCGGCGCAGATAGGGGTCCTGAGCCGTGCGCGGCAGCAGGCGGACTCGTGCGTCGAGCACCGTGACCGCTTCAGGCGTGGTGAGGACGGGGTTGAAGTCGGCTTCGGCGAGTTGCGGAAGGTCGACCGCGAGGCGGGACAGGCGCAGCAGCAGTTGTTCCAGACCCTGTAGGTCGACGGGTCCGCTGCCGTGCGTGCCGAACAGGAGCGGTGCGCAGCGCGGCGCGGTGATCAGGTCGTGGACGTCGTGGTCGGTGAGCGGGGCGAGGCGGGCGGCCTGGTCGGCCAGGACCTCGGTCGCGGTGCCGCCGAGTCCGAACAGCACGAGCGGGCCGAAGACCTCGTCCCGCACGACTCCCGCGAACAGTTCGGTGCCGCGTGCGGCCAGCGGCTGGATGACCACCCCGGTCATCAGGCCGGCGAACCGTGCCTCGAAGTCCCTGAAAGCGGAACGCGTTTGGGCGTCACCTTCAAGATCGAGGTGCACGGCATGCTGTTCGCTCTTGTGCAGCTGGCCGGGCCAGTGGGCCTTCATGACCACCCGCCCGTCGGGGCCCCGCAGCCGCTCGGCCGCGATGACGGCCTCGTCCTCCGTCTCCGCCCAGGACCACGGGAGCTGGGGAATGCCGTAGCAGTCGAGGAGTTCGGCGCAGGTACGCGGATCGAGCCAGCCGCCGTCCGGTTGGGCGGCGAGATAGCTCTCGGCGACCGCGTGGGCCCGGGCTGTGTCGACCTCCGCGAGCTCCGGCACGGTGCCCGCGGGCCGGCTCAGCCAGGCAGCACGACTGGCGGCGTGCGCCAACGCCCGCGCCGCCGAGCCCGGTTCGGCGTACGACGGGATGCTGCCGCCGTCCCGCGCCGGCAGGAGCCTGACCGGCAGGTCCTGCTCCAGGCGTACGACGGCTACCGGAAGGGCGCGGTGTGCGGGGCCGCTGGTGAGGGCCCGCACCAGGTCGTCGCCGGTTGCGGCCGCGACGGCCGTGGGGACGAGGGCCACCAGGACGGCGTCGACACCCGGGTACCGCGTGATCAGGTCCACGCAGTCTCCGAGCTGCTCCTCCGTGACGGCCGCGGTGGCGTCGACGAGGTGGCCGACGGTGGAGCCGTCGGGCAGTACGGCCTTCAGACCTTCGACCACGGCGGGCGTGAGCGGTGGCAGCGACAGCCCCGCTTCCACGCAGGCGTCCGCGGCCAGGACACCCGCGCCGCCCCCGTTGGTGACGATGGCCACGCGGCTGCCCGCCGGGAGCGGCTGGGAGTGCAACAGGGCGGTGGTTTCCAGGAGTTCGCCCACCGAGCGGGTTGCGGTGATCCCCGCCTGGGTGAACAGGGCCTGCCGGGTCATCGTCGGGGTGGCGGCGGCCGCGGTGTGCGAGGCGGCGGCGCGGCGGCCGGCGTCGGTGCGGCCCGCGTCGACCGTCAGCACGGGCATGCGGCGGGTCACGCGCCGTGCGGTACGGGAGAACGCCCGCGGGTTGCCGAAGGACTCCAGGTGCAGCAGGGCGAGTTCGGTGCGGCCGTCGCTCTCCCACCACTGGAGCATGTCGTTTCCGCTGACGTCGTACTTGTCGCCGAGCGAGGCGAAGGACGACACGCCGATACCCAGGCGGGACAGTCCGTCGAGCAGGGCGATGCCGACGCCGCCGGACTGGACGGCGACGCCTGCCGTGCCGCGGCGCGGATGACCCGCCGCGAAGGTGGCGTCGAGGGAGAGCGTCGGATCGGTGTTCGTGACACCGAGGGAGTTGGGCCCGACGAGCCGCATGCCGTACGTGCGGCACGTGGCGACGAGGGCTTCCGCCTGCCGGCTGTCGAGGCCGGCCGAGACGACGAGCAGTGCTCGTACTCCGGCCTTGCCGCACTCCTCCGCGGTGTCGGGGAGGGCTGCCGCGGGCACCGCGAGGACCGCGAGATCCGGCACCGTGGGCAGCGCGCTGACCGAGGGGTGGGACGGCACGCCGAGGATCGAGGTGGCGCGGGGGTTCACCGCGAAGAGCCGCCGGGTGAAGCCGCCCTCGTGCAGATGGTGCAGAAGGGCCCGCCCCACCGATCCGGGCCTGCGCCCGGCGCCGACCACGGCGACCGCTTTCGGCCGCAGCAGCGGTTCCAGACTGGCCACGTCGGCGGTCCGGCCTCGGGCCTCGACGGCAGAGAGACAGCCGTCGTCCTCGTTCAGTTCGATGGCGCAGCGAACCTCCGGACCATCGAAACGGCGTGCGATGTGCAGGCCAAGGTCGGCGAAGAGCCGAAGCACTTCGTGGTTCTCCGAGAGCGTGTCCGCCTTGAACGTGGTGATGCCGTCCGCACGGGCGGCGGAGACCAGGTGCTCGACGAGGAGCGTGCCGACGCCGTGGTGGTGCAGCCTGTCGGCCACGGCGATGGACATCTCCGCCGAGGCGGCGTCGTCGCCGCCTTCGTACTCGGCCAGGCCGATCACCTGCCCCCGCGACTCGGCCATCAGCGCCCGGTGTCCGGGGCGCGGCGGCGCACAGGCCCGGTCGGCGGCCGTCGCGGCGGAACGCCGGCTCGCCGCGAAGAACCGCAGCCGCAGATTCTCCGCGGACATGTTCTCGTAGAGCCCCTGCAGTTGCTCGTGATCGTCTGGCCGCACAGGACGTATGCACACCGTGGTGCCGTCGGAGAGCAGGGCATGGACCGTGGGTCGGCTGAGCGTGTCATCCGTCATCGTGGGTCTCCTCCAGCGTTTTCGCCGCCTGGTTCGCCTGGGTCAGGTCCAGGTCCAGTCGGTGACCTCGGGCAGGTCGGTGCCGTGTTCGCGGATCCAGGCGTGGTGGCGGGTGCGGACGTCGGCCATCGACTGCCGTACGGCGGCTGCGCGGACGCCCAGTGCCGGCACCCGGTCGATGACGTCCATGACCAGTCGGTAGCGGTCCATGTCGTTGCGGACGACCATGTCGAACGGGGTGGTCGTCGTGCCCATCTCCTTGTAGCCGCGGACGTGCAGGTGGGCGTGGCCCGTACGGCGGTAGGAGAGGCGGTGGATCAGCCAGGGGTAGCCGTGGTAGGCGAAGATCACCGGTTTGTCCGTCGTGAACAGGCCGTCGTACTCGAAGTCGCCCATTCCGTGCGGGTGTTCCTCGCCCGGCAGCAGCCGGGCCAGGTCGACGACGTTGACGACTCGGACGGCCAGTTCCGGCAGATGGCGCCGCAGTAGACCGGACGCGGCCAGGATCTCCAGCGTCGGTACGTCTCCCGCGCAGGCCAGGACGACGTCCGGTTCACCGCCGTTCTCGCTGCCGGCCCAGTCCCAGATCCCGGCGCCGCGGGCGCAGTGGGCGCGGGCCTCGTCCATGGACAGCCAGTCGAAACAGGGCTGCTTGCCCGCGACGATCACGTTCACGTAGTCGCGGCTGCGCAGGACGTGATCCGAGACGGACAGCAGGGTGTTGGCGTCCGGCGGCAGATAGACCCGGACGACCTCGGGGCTCTTGCTGAGGACGTGGTCGATGAACCCGGGGTCCTGGTGCGAGAAGCCGTTGTGGTCCTGACGCCAGACATGCGATGTCAGAAGGTAGTTGAGGGAGGCGATCGGTGCCCGCCACGCCAACCCCCTCGATGTCTTGAGCCACTTGATGTGCTGGTTGACCATCGAGTCGACGATGTGCACGAAGGCCTCGTAGCAGGAGAACAGTCCGTGCCGGCCGGTGAGGAGGTACCCCTCGAGCCAGCCCTGGCAGAGGTGTTCGGAGAGGATCTCCATGACCCGGCCGTGCCGGTCCAGGTCCTCGTCCACCTGGAGGGTCTGGGCCTGCCAGGCTTTGCCGCTGGCGTCGAAGACGGCGTCGAGCCGGTTGGACGCGGTCTCGTCCGGGCCCACCAGGCGGAAGTCGCGCCGTTCCGACGTGTCCCGCATGACCTGTTCGAGAAGGTCGCCGAGGATCCGGGTGGGCTCGTGCGAGGTGGCGCCCGGCTTGTCGACGGGGACGGCGAAGCGGTCGAGGGACGGCATCGGCAGGTCCCGTACGAGCAGGCCGCCGTTGGCGTGCGGGGTGGTGCCCAGCCGGCGGTTCCCCTCGGGGATGCAGGCGAGGACATCGGCGCTGGGCTGCCCGTCGGCGCCGAACAGCTCCTCGGGCCGGTACGAGCGCAGCCAGGTCTCCAACTGCCGCAGGTGCTGGGGGTTTTCGCGTACGCCGGGCAGCGGGACCTGGTGGGCGCGCCAGGTGCCCTCGACCGGGACCCCGTCGACCTCGGCGGGGCCCGTCCAGCCCTTCGGCGTGCGCAGCACGATCATGGGCCAGTGCACGCGCTCGGGCACGCCGTCCACGCGGGCCGTGCTCTGCATCAGGGCGATGCGGTCCAGGGCCTGGTCGAAGGCGTCGGCCATGGCGCGGTGGACCTCGTGCGGGTCGTCGCTGGTGACGTGGATCGGTTCGTGGCCGTAGCCGCGCAGGAGTTCGTCGAGTTCGGACTCCGGGATGCGGGACAGCACGGTCGGGTTGGCGATCTTGTAGCCGTTCAGGTGGAGGATCGGCAGGACGGCGCCGTCGTTGACCGGGTCGAGGAACTTGTTGGAGTGCCAGGAGGCGGCGAGCGGGCCGGTCTCCGCCTCGCCGTCCCCGATGACGCAGGCGACCAGCAGGCCGGGGTTGTCGAAGGCGGCTCCGTAGGCGTGCGCGAGCGAGTAGCCCAGTTCGCCGCCCTCGTGGATCGAGCCGGGCGTCTCCGGGGCGACGTGGCTGGGCACTCCGCCGGGGAAGGAGAACTGCCGGAAGAGCCGGTCCATCCCGGCCGCGTCCCGTGAGACGTCCGGGTAGGTCTCGCTGTAGCTGCCCTCCAGCCAGGAGTTCGCGAGCACGGCGGGGCCGCCGTGGCCCGGCCCCCACACGCACAGCGCGTCGAGACCACGGGCCTTGATCACCCGGTTGAGGTGGGTGTACACGAGGTTGAGGCCGGGCGAGGTGCCCCAGTGGCCGAGCAGCCGCGGCTTGATGTGCGCGGGCGTCAGAGGCTCGGTGAGCAGCGGGTTGGCCAGCAGGTAGATCTGGCCCACGGCAAGGTAGTTGGCCGCCCGCCAGTGGGCGTCCAGGGTGCGCAGTTCCTCGTCGGTCAGTACGGTGCTGTTCCGGTGTTCGATCTTGGGCACGGTGACTCCGTAAGTCGTCGAGGCGAGTCCGGCTACGGGAAGGGGCGCGAACCGAGGGCGCCCGCTCGTGGTGGTGGTCGAAGGGCCCCGCGTTCGAACGCGGCTCGGAGCGTGTGCACCCGTCCACCCGCGCGTCGCGCTTCAACGGCAGGCCACACGACTTGTCCTCCCCGACCGCCCGTTCGGCGGCGGCGCGGTCTTCGGCCAGCCATCGAGGGGCCGGCGGTGACGCAGCGGGACATGGTCTCCACCTCCTGAACCGGGATCCCACGACCCGACTCCAGCGTCGTGCCGGTCGAGCTCGTGGGGCAGGGGCTACAGGTCCCCGGCAGGGGGCCGATCGGCCCCCTGCCGCGCGCTTCTGCGGCCGGCGCAGCCAGTCGTCCGCGCAGACGAACGACGACTCGGCTCAGAGCTTGCCGACGCCTCAGGTGTTGTCGGCGGAGGCCGGGGCCGGGGCCGGGGCGATCATCGAGCGGCCGGGCTCACCGGGGGAGACGCCGTACAGCAAGGCAACAGCGCCTGCTCCGGGCACGTCGCCTCGTAGAAAGGGCCGGTCGGCCCTGACAGTGGCCGTCAAGCCCCATGGCAGCGGGGTGTGCGGGGGTCGAACCTGGAGGCGGAGGCAATGGCGTCCACAACATGGGAGACACGATGAGTGGTCTGGTGGTCGTAGGTGTGGACGGGTCGGCTTCGGGTCTGGTCGCGGTCGAGGCGGCGGCTCGGGAGGCGAGGTCGCGCGGGGCGGGACTGCGGGTGGTCCATGCATTCATCCGGCCCGCGACGCACGTGCCCTCGGCCCCGCCGCCGCTCGGCCCGCCCGAGGGCGTGATCCGGAACATGGTGGAACGGCTGCTGGCCGAGGCGGTGGAGCGGGCACGCGCCGTGGCACCGGAGGTCGATGTCAGTCATGCCGCGGTGACCGGTGAGCCTCTGACAGTCCTGGAGGCGCAGTCGCGTTCGGCCGAACTGGTGGTGATCGGGTCCCGTGGCATGGGTGGGTTCGTCGGGCTGCTGGTGGGGTCGACGGCTGTGCGTCTTGCGGCGCACAGCCGGTGTCCGGTGCTGGTGGTGCGTGAACAACCCGCCGCCGACGGCCCGGTCGTGCTGGGCGCCGACGGTTCGGCCGCGGGCGAACGGGCGGTGGACTTCGCCTTCGCCGAGGCCGCGCTGCGCAAGGCCCCCTTGCTGGCGTTGCACGCCTGGACCACGTGGAACGCGCCGATGCCCGCACCGCAGGACGCGTCGGCCTCGTACGCGAACCCTCCCGGCGCGCTCGCCGACGAGGAGGAGCGACTGCTGCACGAGGCGCTCGCCGGTCACCGGGAGAAGTACCCGGATGTGGTGGTGGAGCACCAGGCGGTGCACGGCGGGACGCGGGAGGCGTTGATCGAGGCGAGCCGGTCCGCCCAACTGGTGGTGGTCGGTGCCCGGGGCCGGGGCGGGTTCTCCGGACTGCTGCTCGGGTCGGTCAGTCACGCCCTGCTGCACCACGCGCACTGCCCCGTCGCAGTCGTCCGCGGCAAGGAGTGACCGTGCCTCAGCAGACCCCCGTCGCGGCCGGGCCTTACGCCCCGCCCGTAAAGACGCCTCCGCAACTGGTGGCGGACGCCTGTCGACGCGATGCCGCCGAGGTGGCGGACCTGCTCGGCGTAGTCCCGGCCACGGGCCTGAGCACGGCGGACGCCGAGCAGCGGGCCGACGCCTGGGGAGCCAACGAACTGGCCGAACCGGCTCGCCGACCGCAGTGGTTACGCCTGCTGGACCAGTTCCGCAGCTGGCTGATCGGCATCCTGCTCGCCGCCGCAGTCGTCGCCGGAATCATCGGCGAGATCAAGGACGCGGTCGTCATCGCCGCCGTCCTCCTCATCAACGCCACCATCGGCTACCTGCAGGAACGCCGCGCCGAGCACAGCCTGGAAGCGTTGCGCCAGATGCTGGTCCCGACCGCGCGCGTGCGCCGGGACGGCCGGGTGAGCGTGATCCCGGCCGGCATCCTGGTGCCCGGCGACGTCGTCCTTCTGGAAGCCGGCGACCGCGTCCCGGCCGACGGGCGCCTGATGGTTGCCGAGTCCGTCGAGGCCGCCGAGGCCGCGCTGACCGGCGAGTCCCAGCCCGTCGCCAAGACGACCGCGCTGACAGCGGCCGACGGCGACGAGCCCGTGCCCGTCGCCGAGCGCACCGGCATGCTCTTCATGAACACCGCGCTGACCCGTGGCCGCGCCGAGATGATCGTCACGGCCACCGGCATGGGCACCGAGGTCGGCGCGATCGCCGAGGCGCTGCGCACCGGCGCGGAACCGTCCAGCCCGCTCCAGGTCCAGATGGACAGCCTGGGCCGGCGCCTGGCCCTGATCAGCGGCATCGCCGTGGCCGCCTACGCGCTCGTCGCCCTCGTCCGCGGCGAGGCACTGGCCGATCTCACGCTGCGCGCGGTGGCCCTGGCCGTCGCCGCGATCCCCGAGGGTCTCCCCGCCGTTCTCGCGCTCACCCTGGCCATGGGCGTCTACCGCATGGCCCAGCGCGGTGCCATCGTCAAACGCCTGGCCTCCGTCGAGGCACTCGGCTCCGCGACCGTGGTGTGCAGCGACAAGACCGGCACTCTGACCCTGAACGAGATGACCACCCGCGCCCTGTGGGCCGCCGGCCGCAGCTACGACGTGACCGGCGAAGGCTATGACACCACCGGCGCCGTACGCCTCACCGACGGGCAGCACACCGCGGACCGTTCCGACGCGAACCTTCACGAAGCGGTGTTGCCGTTCGCGCTGTGCAACGACGCCCGCGTCACCTCGGACGGCATCATCGGAGACCCCACCGAGGCCGCCCTGATCGTGCTCACCGCCAAAGCGGGGCTCGATGCCGAACTGCGCATCCGCACGCCGCGTACCGGTGAGATCCCCTTCGATCCGGCCGACAAGTACATGGCCACCTTCCACACCGACGCCGACGGCCGCGCCCGCACCCACGCCAAAGGAGGCGTCGACGTCCTCCTGGACCGCTGCACCCACGTCCTGACCGAAGACGGACCCGCGCTCCTCGACGCGGAGCGCCGCCAGGAGGCCACCGACGCCGCCCAGCGGATGGCCGGCCGGGGCCTGCGTGTCCTCGGGGCGGCGACCGCCACCACCGACCGGCCGAACCCGCGAGAGGTGACAGGGCTGACCCTGACCGCGATCGCCGGGATCGCTGATCCGCCCCGCCCTCAGGCCCGTGATGCTGTCGCCCTCGCCCAGGCGGCCGGTGTCACCGTCAAGATGGTCACCGGGGACCATGCCGACACTGCCGCCGCAATCGCCCGCGAACTCGGCATCACCGGCGAGATCGTCACCGGCACCGAACTGGCCCGGATGAGCGAACAGGATCTCGCGGACCGCATCGAGAACGTCGGCGTCTTCGCCCGGGTCGCCCCCGAACACAAGGTGACCATCGTCCGCGCGCTCTCCCGCAGGGGCCACATCGTGGCCATGACCGGCGACGGCGTCAACGACGCCGCAGCCCTGCGCGCCGCCCACATCGGCGTCGCCATGGGCATCACCGGCACCGACGTGGCCAAAGAAGCCGCCGACATGGTCCTCACCGACGACGACTTCTCCACCATCATCCGCGCGGTGCGCGAAGGCCGCTCCATCTACGACAACATCGTCACTTTCGTCCGCTTCCAGCTGTCGACCAACATCGGCGCGATCCTCACTTTGCTCGCCACCGTGCTGGCCGGACTGCCGGCGCCCATGTCCGCGGTCCAGCTGCTGTGGGTCAACATCATCATGGACGGGCCACCCGCCATGGCCCTGGGCGTCGACCCTCCCCAGGACAACGTGATGCACCGCCCGCCACGCTCTCCCAGCGAGCGCATCCTGAACGTTCACCGCCTGGCCGCCATCACCCGCTCCGGCATCGTCATGGCCGCCGGCACCCTGGCCGTCTTCGCCACCGCCCGCAATCTCACGGACACCGGGACCGCAGCCACGATGGCCTTCACCACCTTCGTCCTCTTCCAGTTGTTCAACGCCCTGGCCGCCCGCAGCGAGGACGGCCCTGTCCTCGGCCGCCACCAGTTGCACAACCGCACCCTGTGGATCTGCCTGGCCGCCGTCCTCGTCCTCCAGGTCATCGCCGTACAGGTGCCCGCAGCCCAGGGAGTCTTCGACACCGTTTCCCTGAGTCCCGCCCAGTGGGCGATCTGTCTCGCCACCGCCTCCACCGTGCTGCTGATCGAGCATGCCTGGCGCGCCGGGCGTGGACGGCAGGGTCGCTTGGCCGCGTGAGCCATGGGTGAGGCCCGGCGTGCTGTCCGCCGTTTCATGACCGAGGGGCGCGGGGCGTTCACGGGCTTCCGGTGCCGGCGCGTGCAATGGGCATGGTCGATCTCGGTGGGCTCGGTCCCCGGTCCGGGCGTGTGCGTGGGGCAGGAGGCGCCGCCCGACGGTCCGGGCCGATTGCCTCCACCGACGATGCTCGTCGTCCGTCGTCCGTCGGCCGTCGGCCCGAGGGACAGGAGCCGGTTCCCGGCGCGAGAAGCCGCCGGGAACCGGCGCTCGGACGGCTCACCCCCGCTCGGGCACGATGACGACCGGGCAGGCGGAGTGGTGCAGCACTCCGTGGGTCACCCGGCCCAGCTGGAGCCCGTGGTGCCCGGGGCGGCGCTCGGCTCCGACGATCAGGAGGTCGGCGTCCCGTGAGGCGTCCACGAGCACGGTCCGGGTGTGGCCTTCGACCGTGCGGCGATGTGACGCGACGTCCGCGGGGGCGTCCTGGAGCGCCGTTTCCAGGGTCTCCACCGCCTGCTGCTCGTGCAGCCGGGCCGGTTCTCCGGTGAGCAGCAGATGGTCGGTGCTCTCGTGCGCCGGCCGCCGCCAGGCCCGTACGGCGTCCAGCGGCACCCCGCGTCGCCGCGCCTCCTCGAACGCGAAGCGCACCGCCGCCGAGCCCCCCGGTCTCTCTCCGACGCCCACGACGACGCGGCCGTGTGTTCCGGTCCGGTCCTGGTTGTCGTGGTTGCCGCGTATCACGATCATCGGGCACTGCGCGTGCCCGGCCACGGTCAGGCTCACGGAGCCCAGCAGCGACTCGGCGAGGCCGCTGCGGCCGCGGCTGCCTGTCACCAGCAGCGTGGCGCCGCGGCTCTCCCGCACCAGCGCGTACTCGGGTTCCTCGGGCAGCACGTCGGCGGAGATCTTCAGGTCGGGCTGACGCCGGCGGGCGCGCCGGGCGGCGGTCTCCACGACGTCCTCGGCCAGCACCTGCTCGGACGGCTCGCCGACGTCCTTGGCGAGCGAGGTGCCCTCGTACCGCTCCCACAGCGATGCGTACACCACCCGCAGCGGCAGCCCGCGCAGTACGGCCTCGTCGGCCGCCCAGTCGACGGCGCGCAGGCTGGGCTCGGAGCCGTCGACCCCGACGACGACCGGGAGGTCCATCGTCCTCACCGCCCCGTACCGAGGTCGAAGACGATGCGGGCCCTGACCTCGCCGCGCAGCACCTCGTCGATGGACTCGTTGACGGCGGCCAGCGGCCGGGTCTCGCAGACGACCTCGGTGCGGCCGGCCGCGTGCAGCTGGAAGACCTCGGCGAGGTCCTGCCGGGTGCCGACGACCGAGCCGATCACCGAGGTGCCGTTCAGCACGGTGTCGAAGACCGGGACCTGGATCGTGCCGTGCGCGGGCAGCGCCACCATGACGAGCTTCCCGCCGCGCCGCAGGCCCGAGTTGACGGCCGTGAACGCGGCCTCGTTCACGGCCAGCGCGATTGCGGCATGCGCTCCGCCGTGCTCCTTGAGGACCTGGCCGACGTCGTCCTTGCGGGCGTCGATGACGAGGTCCGCGCCGAGTTCGGAGGCCAGCTCGAGCTTCTCGTCGGTGACGTCGATCGCGGCGACGGTCGCCCCGGCGATCTTCGCGTACTGCACCGCCAGGTGGCCGAGCCCGCCGATCCCGGAGATCGCGACGAGCTGCGCGGGCCGCACACCCGCGACCTTGACCGCCTTGTACGTGGTCACCCCGGCGCAGGCCAGCGGGGCGGCGTCCACCGCGTTCACACCGTCGGGCACCGGCTGGGCGAAGTCCGCCCGGGCCAGCATCTTCTCGGCGTGCCCGCCGTCGCAACCGTAGCCGGTGTTGATCTGCTGCTCGCACAGCGTCTCCCAGCCGGACAGGCAGTGCTCGCACCGGCCGCAGGCCCAGCCGAGCCACGGCACGGCCACCCGCTGCCCGACGGACAGATGGGTGACGCCGTCGCCGAGCTTCTCGACGAGTCCGACGCCTTCGTGGCCGGGGACGAAGGGCGGGGTCGGCTTGAGCGGCCAGTCGCCGTGGGCGGCATGGATGTCGGTGTGGCACAGCCCGGACGCCTCGACACGCACGCGCACCTGGCCGGGGCCGGGTTCGGGGTCGGGGCGGTCCTCGATGACCAGGGGCTCGCCGAAGGCTCGGACAACCGCTGCCTTCATGATTGCTGCTCCTCGGGACGGGTCAGCCGTGGGAAACGACGGCGACGGGGGCGGTGGAGTGGTGCAGGACGGCGTGGGTGAGGGAGCCGGTGTGGGCGCCGAGCGGGCTGCGGCGGACGCGACGGCCGACGACGACAAGGGAGGCCCGGTGGGAGGCGTCGACGAGGTGGTTGCCGGGGCTGCCGTAGTGGCACTCCTCGGTGACCTCGGTCTCCGGGAACTTCTCGGTCCACGGGCGCAGGACCTCGGTGAGGGCGGTGGATTCGCGCAGCGCCAGGGCCCCGTGCTGTTCGAGGTCGAGGGGCGGACCGTAGACGTAGTAGGCGGGTGGGTTCCAGCCGTGCACGACGCGCAGGGAGGTGCCGCGGCGGGTGGCGGCGGCGAACGCGAAGCCGATCAGTTCGTCGTCGGGGTGCTCGATGTCGAGGCCGAGGACGACGGGCCGGAACGCAGTCGCCGCGGACGGAATGTCGACCGGGTCCATCTCGTGTTCGTCGGCGGCCTGTTCCCCGGCGCGGACGAACACGACCGGCCGGTCGGCATGTGCCAGGACGGACAGCCCGACCGAGCCGACCATGAACCCGCCGATCCCACCCAGCGCGCGGGAGCCGAGAACGAGCAGCTCCGCGTCCTTCATGGCGCCCACCAGCACGTCGGCGGGCCGGCCGGACAGCTGTTCGCCGGTCACGTCGAGGCCGGGGTGGCGCAGCCGGATCCCTTCGCTCGTCTCGCGGGGAATCCTCTCGGTCCAGTACTGCTGCGTCTCGGCGCCGAGCAGCGGTGCCTGCGCCATGGGCGCCGGCACCGGCTCCCAGACCTGGACCAGCTTCAGTGGCAGGCCGAGCAGCTGCGCCTCGCGGGCGGCCCACTCGGCCGCCGCGCGGCTCTCGGCTGAACCGTCGAGGCCGACGGTGACGGTGCGGGGCATGGTGCCCACCTCTCGGGTAGGGGGTCCTGACGAGAGCTTCGTCCTCGGACGACTCGCCCGGCAGGGGCCGCAGGTCCCTGCCGGGGACCATACGGCCCTGGCACGTCTTCGGCGCGGCAGGCCCACCGACGAGCCCGCCGCCCTTCCCGCGAGCACCGCGGCCGGCAGTTCGTGTCTGCCCGGATGCTGCTGCTCACCCTGCCTGTTCCGCCGTATGCCCCTCCGTGAAGCGTGAGGTCACGGACGTCTCGGGTGTCGTGTCCCCCGTTGTGTCGCGATGGCGGCGGACCCAGCGGAGGACTTCGTCGGCTCCCCAGACGATGAGCGGGAACGGTGCGACGACTGCGACCTGGGCGGGGCTGAGGGCTGCCGTGCCGAAGATGTGCTGGAGGGGCGGCGCGTACACGACCGCCGCGGTGAAGGCCAGCTCGAAGGCGATGCCCCACAGGAGCAGGCGGTTGGTCCGGATACCGACGGTGAACAGGGAGGCGCGGTCGGTGCGGGCGGCGAACGCGGTGCCGATCTGGCAGGCGACGATGCCGACGAACGTGATGGTCGTCGCTTCCAGATACGCCTGGTGCAGGGGGGTACCGCTGCCTGTGGGATCCCCTGGGCTCCAGCCGGCGTGCCAGAGGGTGAAGAGGAAGCCGCCCATGACCAGGGCCGCCGAGATGGTGCCCAGGAACGCCCACGCGCGGAAGAGCAGGGCCCGGTCGATGACTCCCGTCTTGCGTGATCGCGGCGGGCGGGACATGAGTCCGGGCTCGGCGGGCTCGCGTCCGAGTGCGAGCGCGGGCAGCGTTTCGGTGCCGAGGTCGATCGCCAGGATCTGCAGGACGGTCAGCGGCAGCGGGATGTGACCGCCGGAGAGTGCGAAGACGAGGAAGGGGACGACCTCGGGCACCGCGTGGGCGAAGATGTAGAGCACGAACTTGCGGACGTTGTCGAAGACGCGTCGCCCCGCGTCGACCGCGGAGACGATGGTGGCGAAGTTGTCGTCGGTCAGCACCATCGTGGCTGCTTCACGGGCCACGTCTGTCCCCGATTTGCCCATGGCGACACCGATGTCGGCGTGGCGCAGGGCGGGAGCGTCGTTGACGCCGTCTCCGGTCATCGCCACCACCTCGCCCCGCGCTCGCAGGGCTTCGCAGATACGCAGTTTGGCCTCTGGTGAGGTGCGGGCGAAGACGATCTCCTGGCGTCGCGACAGCAGTTCGTCGAGGTCGTTGTCGCTCATCCGGTCCAGTACGTCGCCTGCGAGGACCGGGCTGCCGACGTGGCCGATGCCGACCTGGCGCGCTATCTCCGCGGCGGTGAGCCCGTAGTCGCCGGTGATGACGTGGATCCGGATTCCGGCCCGGTGTGCGTCCCTGACGGCGTCGGCGACGCCGTCACGTGCGGGGTCCGCCATGGCGACCAGGCCGATCAGGGTCAGGCCGGATTCCGCCGCCGACCGCTCGGCCGGCGCTTTCTGCCCGTCGTCCAGGACATGGTGGGCGACGGCGAGCACCCGCAGTCCCGAAGCCGCGTAGCCGTCGATGGTGGCGCTCAGCTCTCCGCGCAGGGAGGCGTCCAGCTCGACGCGCTTTCCCCGCTGGTCGAGGAGGTGGGTGCAGCAGGGCAGGACGGCTTCGGGGGCGCCGTTGGTGTGGACCGTGGTGGCGCCTGCTTCGTCGTTCACGGTGGACATGCGCTTCAGGTGGGCGTCGAAGGGGAAGATCGTGCGGCGGGCGGCCTTGCGCCGGGAGGGCGCGATGGCGACGCCGAGTTCCTCGGCCAGGCAAAGGATCGCGAGTTCGGTGGGATCGCCGCTGCCCTGAGGCTGTGCCGGTGTGGGTGCCTCCGCGGTGGTGCAGGTGGCGGCGCTCGCTGCGAGGAGTGCCGCCCGCGGTTCGTGCACGGCCCGGTCCGCGGCCATCTCGCTGCCCGCCAGCCACAGCCGGGTGACCCGCATCCTGTTCTCGGTGAGGGTGCCGGTCTTGTCCGTGCAGATCACGGTCGTCGATCCCAGGGTCTCGACTCCCGAGAGGCGTTTGACGACGGCTCCGCCGGCCGCGAGTTCCCGCACTCCCGCGGCAAGGGCCAGGGTGATGGTCGGCAGCAGCCCTTCGGGGACGTTGGCGACGATCAGTCCGATGGAGAAGCCGATGGCCGCGCTCCAGCCCAGCCCGGCGGCGACTCCGATGGGCAGGAAGGCCGCGCCGATCACGACGGCGACGACGGCGATGATCCAGGTGGCCCGCCGCACCTGCTTCTCCAGGGGGCTGCGTTCCGTGTGTACGCGCTGGGACAGCGCGGCGATGCGGCCCAGCTCGGTGTGCATGCCCGTCCGGGTCACGACCGCTGCTGCCTCGCCGCCGCTGCAGGTGGTGCCGCTGAAGACCAGTTCAGGTGCCTCCAGCAGGGAGCCCGTGGCGTCGGACGGCTCGGGCGAGCGGGTCACAGGGAGCGATTCGCCGGTCAGTGAGGACAGGTCCAGCGTGAGGGTGCCCTCGATGATCCGCGCGTCGGCACAGACCCGGTCGCCCTCGGAGACGACGAGGATGTCGCCGGGCACGAGGTCCCTGGCCGCGATCTCGCACCGCACCTCGTCGCGTACGACCCTGGCGGTGGGCGGCAGGAACGCGGCCAACGCCTCCACGGCCCGCTCGGCCTGCATCTCCTGGACGAAGGCGAATCCGGCGTTCAGGAGGATCACGGCCACAACGGCGACCGAGAGTGCCGGTGTTCCTCCGGCCCATGCCAGGACGGCCGCGAGGGCCAGCAGGATGGCCAGGGGCTGGGTGAACTGGGAGAGCAGCTCGCCCGGCCAGCGCCTGCCGCCGGATCGGGTCAGCACGTTCGGGCCGTAGACCAGTTGCCTGCGGGCCGCCTCCCGGCTGGTGAGGCCCGAGGGGGAGGTGCGCAGGTCACGGAAGAGTTCCGCCGGTGGCCGCCGCTCGTCCGCCTGCTCCGCGTTGTCGGCCTGTTCCGCGTTGCCGGGCTCACCGGGCGGGTGGGCTTCTCGCTCATCGGTGTGTGATGACCGGGTCATGAAGGGCCCTTCCCGGGAGGAACATGCTTGAGATGGTGCGGAGGCAGCTCGAAGCCGTGGCCTGTCAGGGCCAACGCGCCACGATCGGCCGGTTGTTGTCCTCGTCCTCCTCCTCGGCCGCCCGCCTTCGCGCCGCGCGCGTCACGGTTGAGGGACGACGACGACCGGGCACGGTGCGTGCTGCACGCAGTGCTGGCTGACCGAGCCGAGGAGGACGCCGGCGAAGGTGCCGTGGCCCCGGCTGCCCAGGACCAGAAGCTGTGCGTTGCGGCCCGCGTCCATCAGAACCTCCACGGGATGGCCCTCTGCCACGCGGACCGCCACCTCGGCCGGGTCGTCCAGCTGGTCGCGAACCGCGGCCACGGTTTCCTCCACGGCCCGTGCGGCGGCCTTGGCGAACTCGCCCCCGTCGGGCATCGACGGGACCCAGCCGTAGCTGTACCCGTACACCTCCGGGTACTGCCAGGCGGCGACCGCCTCGATGGCGCTGCCGCTCAGCTCGGCCTGCGCCAGTGCCCACCTCAGTGCTGCCTGTGAGCAGGGCGAGCCATCGACGCCCACGACGACGGGCCAGGGCTTCTGATCGGTGTGCTGGGTCATGGGGCGTTCTCCTGCCGGTCGGTTGCGAACAGGGCCGGCGTGCGCGACGGGCAGCGCGTGCTCGCCCCCGGATTTCGATGGAGGTGCGGATGCGTACCGTGCCGGCGGTCACCGGGACACCGGACGGACAGCTTCACGCTACGCACCCTCGCCGGACCTGCGGCCGCCCAACCGGCCCTACCTCCGGGCCGCATGGCCCTCCCCGTATGGCCCACCTGTATCCAGGCCGAGTCGCACGCGATTGGGGGCCGGTTGGCCTCTGACCGCGGCGCAGGCAGCCAGCCATGCTCGGAACACGGCATGAACTGCGGAGCCCGGCCGGGCCCGCCACCGCGGGCCATTCGCTCTTCCCGGTGCACGAGCCCGGTCCGGCCTTCCGTGGTCCTTCGCACTCCGGCTGGAGCTCGAAGGGCAGAGGCCTCGTGCCCTATCTGAGGAGCAGCACGATGGAACTACTCGTCTTCCCGATCGTCATAGTGGCCCTGTTGGTCTTCGTGACGCTCGCCATGGCTATCAAGGTCGTCAAGCAGTACGAGCAAGGGGTGCTGTTCAGGTTCGGCCGGCTCGTCGGATCACGGGAACCGGGGCTGCGGTTCATCATCCCGTTCGTCGATGTCCTGCACCGGGTCTCCCTGCGGATCGTCACGATGCCCATTCAGTCGCAGGGCATCATCACCCGGGACAACGTGAGCGTCGACGTGTCGGCGGTCGCCTACTTCCGGGTGGTCGACGCGGTGAAGTCGGTCATCGCGATCGAGAACGTCAACGCGGCGATCAATCAGATCGCCCAGACCACCCTGCGCAAGGTCGTCGGCCAGCACACCCTCGACGAGACGCTCTCGGAGACCGACCGCATCAACCTGGACATCCGCGAGATCTTGGACGTCGCCACCGTCGAGTGGGGTGTGGAGGTCACGCTGGTCGAGCTCAAGGACATTCAGCTGCCCGACAGCATGAAGCGGGCGATGGCCCGCCAGGCCGAGGCCGAGCGCGAGAAGCGAGCGAAGATCATAAACGCCGAGGGTGAGTCGCTGGCCGCGGCGGCCCTCGGAGACGCGTCGGACATCATGATGGACCATCCCCTGGCCCTCCAGCTCCGCAACCTCCAGAGCCTGGTGGAGATCGGCGTGGACAAGAACACCACCGTCGTCTTCCCCGCCCCGCTGATGAGCACCATCGGCGAGCTCGGCTCCTTCCTCGCTCGGGAGACGGCGGCCGCAGGCTCTGCGACGCCGCCGCCCGCCGACCGCACCACGACGAGCCCGGACCCGGAACTGAACGGGGCAACCGTGGCCGTCTGATCATCCGCGCCGCCGTGGTGGTGGGCCCTTGTGCCTGGACCGAACAGCCCCGTCCTCCTCCGCCCGCCTTGCACATGAGCAGAAGCGAGAAAGACCTCCCATGAGCGCCCAGGTGAACGACGAAACGTCCGGCGCGCCTCCGGTACCACAGGCCCAGTCCCCGGCCGAGTCCCCGGACCGGTCCGCGGACTGGTCCTCTGACAACGCTTCGCCGAGGGGGCGGTTCGGTCTGCCGACTGCCACCGCGCTGGTCATCGGATCGGTGATCGGTACCGGGGTGTTCGCGCTGCCCTCTGCGCTGGCGCCGTACGGCCCGATCAGTCTGGTCGCGTTCGTACTGGTCACCATCGGCGCGCTGGCCCTGGCGTTCACGTTCGGCGCGTTGTCCAAGCGGGTGCCGGGCTCGGGCGGCCCGTACGTGTACGCCAGGGACGCCTTCGGGGACTTCGGCGGCTTCCTCAACGCCTGGTCGTACTGGATCACGGCCTGGGCGGGCAACGCCGCCATCGTCGTGGCCTGGGTCGGGTACGTGGAGGTGTTCTGGAACACCGGGCACGCCAAGTCCTGGTCCATCGTGATCGCGCTGGCCGGCCTGTGGATCCCGGCGGCCATCAACCCGTCCGGCGTACGGAACATGGCGGTCACCCAGATCGTGACGACCGTGCTGAAGTTCGTCCCGTTGCTGTTCATGGCCACCATCGGCCTGCTCTTCATCAGGACACACAACTTCGGTCCCTTCAACGCGAGTGGCACGTCGACCGGTTCGGCGATCTCCGCCGCCGCGGCGATCGCGCTGTTCAGCTACATCGGCATCGAGACGGCGTCCGTGGCCGCGGGCAGGGTGCGCGATCCGCAGCGCAACGTCGGCCGCGCCACGGTGCTCGGCACCATCGGGTGCGCGGTGGTCTACATCCTCGGCACGCTCACCGTCTTCGGCACCGTGTCCAACGCCGCCCTGCGGAAATCAGCCGCCCCGTTCACCGACTCGGCCGACGCCATCCTCGGCGGCCAATGGGCCGGCCGGACCGTGGCGGTCGCCGCGATCGTCTCCGGTCTCGGCGCCCTGATCGGCTGGACCCTGATCGTCGCCGAGATGCCGATGGCCGCTGCCAAGGACCGGCTCTTTCCCGCCGCGTTCGCCCGCACCCGACGGGGCGTGCCCGCGTTCGGCATCGTCAGCTCGACGCTGCTCGCCTCCGTCCTGACCGCCGTCAGCTACACCCGCTTCGAGAACGTCTTCACCACCCTGGTGCTGCTGTCGGTGGTCACCGCCGTCATCCCCTACCTCTTCAGCGCCGCGGCGCAGCTGTACTGGCTGCTGATCCGAGGCCGGCAGACCCGGTGGCGGCACCTGGTCCGCGACTGCGGAGTGTCCGGCGTGGCACTGGTCTTCTCATTCTGGTCGCTGGCCGGCAGCGGCTACCAGGCCGTCTACTACGGCACGTTCTGTCTGCTCCTGGGCCTGCCCGTCTACATCTGGCTGAAATCGGGGCGCGGCGAGTACGGCGAGAGCCCGGTCGTGCCCTACGACACCCCGGTCGCCCTCGCGGCACCGGCCGACCGGCCCGCCACCGGAGGCACCGGAGGCACCGGAGGCACCGGAGGACTCCCGTCATGAGCCGCCCCACCGCCACCACCACAACCGTCCGCTCTGCCAGGGAGACCCCTGTGACCCGCACGCCCGGAGTGCACTCCGAAGTCGGCAGGCTCCGCGAAGCCGTCGTCCACCGTCCCGGCCTCGAACTCAGCCGCCTGACCCCTGCCAACTGCCACGAACTGCTCTTCGACGACGTGATGTGGGCCGCGAAGGCCCGCGAGGAACACGACGCGTTCACCCAGGTGCTCCGCGGACACGACGTCATCGTCCACCACTTCGACGCCCTGCTCGCCGAAACCCTGGCACTCCCCGAAGCGCGGGACTTCGTACTGGACCGGGTCTGCGCCCCGGAACAGGTCGGACCCACCCTCGCTGGACCGCTGCGCGCGCTCGCCGACGAGGCCGACCCGGCGATGCTGGCGGAACTGCTCATCGGCGGGGTGACCCGTGCGGATCTTTCCCCGCTCCAAGTACGCAGCCTGCGTTGGCAAACCCTGGGCCCGGACGACTTCGTACTGACACCACTGCCCAACACCCTGTTCCAGCGCGACAACGCGGCCTGGATCTACGGCGGTGTCACGATCAACCCGATGGCCAAGGCCGCCCGGCGGCGCGAGTCCCTGCACACCAGGGCCGTGTACCGGTATCACCCGCTGTTCGCCGGTACCGCGTTCCCCCTCTACTACGACGGCGATGACACCGGACACCGGCCCGCCACCCTGGAGGGCGGGGACATCCACATCCTGGGCCGCGGCGTCGTACTGGTCGGGATGGGCGAGCGGACCACCCCGATGGGTGTGGAGATCCTGGCCCGCGAGCTGTTCCGTAGCCACCAGGCCACCACCGTGATCGCCGTACAACTGCCGAAGTCGCACGCGTTCATGCACCTGGACACCGTCATGACCATGATCGACACCGACACCTTCGTCCGCTACCCCTATCTCGACCCGAAGGCCATGCGGACCTGGGTGATAGCCCCGGCCGACCCGGCGGAGGTCGTCGAGCACGACACCGGAGGTCTGCACGTCGAGCAGCGCGACGACCTGTTCGCCACCATCGCGGACGCCCTGGGCCTGGACAAACTCCGGATCCTGTCCGCGGACGAGGACGCCAGGGCGGCCGAGCGCGAGCAATGGGACGACGCCAACAACTTCCTCACCGTCGCCCCCGGCGTCGTCGTCGGCTACGAGCGCAACACCGTCACCAACACCATGCTGCGCGAGAACGGCATCGAGGTCATCAGCATCCCGGGCAACGAGCTGGGCCGCGGCCGGGGCGGCGCGCGCTGCATGACCTGCCCCACCCGGCGCGACGGCATCTGACGCATCGCCACCACCTGGGCCACACCACTCCTGAGGACTGCTCCCATGACCGCTCCCACGACTGATCCGCTGACCGCCACCGCCCGTCACCCGGGCTCCCTGCTCAAGGAACTCGACCTGGACAAGGCGCAGTTCCTGGCGCTCACCACCCGCGCCGCACAGCTCAAGCAGGACAAGGCCGACGGCACCGAACGCCGCCGGCTGACGGGCCGGAACATCGCGCTGGTCTTCGAGAAGAGTTCCACCCGCACCCGCTGCGCCTTCGAGGTCGCCACCCACGACCAGGGCGCCCACGTCACCTGCCTGGGGCCGGACGGCTCCCACATCGGCCGTGAGGAGTCGATCCGCGACACCGCCCGCGTGCTTGGCCGGATGTTCGACGGCATCGAGTTCCGCGGCTTCGCCCAGGACACCGTGGAACAGCTCGCCGACCACGCCGGGGTGCCGGTGTGGAACGGCCTCACCGACTCCTGGCACCCCACCCAGATGCTCGCCGACATCCTCACCATGACCGAGCACCACTCCGGCCCCCTGGAGCAGACCGCCTACTGCTTCCTGGGCGACGGCCGCAACAACGTCGCCCGCTCCCTGCTGGTCACCGGCGCGATGCTCGGCATGGACGTACGCATCGCCGCACCCCGTGAACTGTGGCCCCCCGACGATGTCATCGCCACCGCCCACCGCCTCGCCACCACCAGCGGCGCCCGTGTGCTGGTCACCGACAGCGTCGAACAGGGTGTGGCGGGCGCCGACTTCATCTACACCGACGTATGGGTCAGCATGGGCGAGTCCGACGAACAGTGGGGCGCCCGCATCGACCTGCTCCTGCCCTACCGGGTCACCGAGAAGGTCCTGCACGCCTCCGGCAGGCCCGACACGAAGTTCCTGCACTGTCTGCCCGCCGTCCACGACCGCAGCACCCGACTCGGCGAGCGCCTGCACGAGCGGTACGGCCTCAGCGGCGCGGAGGTCACCGACGACGTCTTCGAGTCGCCCCGCTCGATCGTCTTCGACCAGGCCGAGAACCGGCTGCACACCATCAAGGCGGTCCTCGTCGCCGCCCTCGGCAACTGAGGCCCCTGATATGCGCATCGTGGCCGCGCTCGGCGGCAACGCACTCCTGCGGCGCGGCGAGAAGCCCGACGCCGTCATCCAGATCGAGCATGTCCGCGCCGCAGCCGAGGCACTCGCCCCGCTGGCCGCCGACCATGAGCTGATCATCTGCCACGGGAACGGCCCGCAGGTCGGCATGCTCGCCCTGGAGAGCGAGAACGACCCGGCGCTGACCCGCCCCTACCCGCTGGACGCCCTCGTCGCTCAGACACAGGGGATGATCGGCTACTGGCTGGCCCAGTGCCTGCACAACGCCGGAGTGACGAAGCCGGTCCTGAGCATCGTCACCCAGATGCTGGTCGACGCGCACGACCCGGCCTTCGCCGAACCGGCGAAGTTCGTCGGCCCTGTCTACGACCACCCCCACGCACGGAGGCTGGCCGAACTGCACGGCTGGCACGTCGCCGCCGACGGCGACAACTGGCGGCGGGTCGTCCCCTCACCCGAGCCGCAGCGGATCGTCGAGCAGGACTCGATCACCAACCTGTTGGAGAACCGGGCGGTGGTCATCTGCGGGGGCGGCGGCGGAGCCCCGGTCATCGACGACGGCACCGGCCGGCTCCAGGGCGTCGAGGCCGTCGTCGACAAGGACTTCACCGCGGCCCTGCTCGCCGTCACCGTGCACGCCGACCGACTGCTCGTACTCACCGACGTACCCGCCGTCATGGCACACTTCGGCACCCCCCAGGCCGTCCCGCTGCACCGTCTCGACCTCGACGACCTGGCCCGTATGCGGTTCCCGGCCGGCTCCATGGGCCCCAAGATCGCCGCCTGCCACCGTTTCGTCGCAGCCACCGGCCGACGAGCCGCCATCGGTTCCCTCTCCGAGGCGACGGCGGTCCTGGGCGGCAGCGCCGGAAGCACCATCACGGCAGGCCGCCCACACCGTACGGACGCCCGGCCCGGACCCGGACCCGGACCGGCGAGCGAGTCTGTGCCCACCAACGCGACGGGACAAGAACGCGGTTGATCCACCAGACAGCTTCCGCCCCGGCCGACCGTCCCCCCGGAGCCGGAGCCGGAGCCGGAGCCGGAGCCGGAGCCGGAGCCGGAGCCGGAGCCGGAGCCGGAGCCGGAGCCGGGGGAGGGGGGTGCCGTCCGCCCGCGGTCACGCCATGGATTCGGCGCGACCCTTGAGGGTGAGAAGCATCTTGCGCTCCATGACGAGGCTTCCGGGTTCCATGACGTAGCAGGAGAAGGCCCTGGCTGCCGGGGAGGGCTCCAGGGCGGAGATGCGGTTGCGGCTGACGAGCCTGGTCGCGCCGTCCTGCGGGTAGAGGCCGAACGCCCACACCCAGAGGCCGTCCTCGGAGCGCAGCACCATCGTGTGGCCGGGCTCCAGGACTTCGACCCGCATACGCGGACCGCCGGCTCCCAGGGGGATGACGTCGCCGGCTTTCAAGTCCTGGAACTCGGGCAGGATTCTGTTCGCGCTGTGCATGTTCAGGCCGAAGAGGTTCTCGATCCGGTCGTAGGTGTACGCACCGCCCCGGCCCGGGCCCATCTGCACCAGCCAGGGCCAGATCGCCGAGGGCGGCGCATCCACGGTGATCGCCCGCGTCGAAACCAGCGGCGCGCCCGGCAGGAACTCATCGCCGGGCATCCCACGATCGGCTTCCGCACGGCTCGCGCCCCACGTCAGGCACCTTTCGCGCCAGAGCAGCGGGTAACCGGCACCGGCGAGCACGGCACCAGAGGCGATGCCCCACACGGCAATGGTCCTGCTGTTCATCGCGGCCTCCTCGAAGGCTGTGGGCGGTGGAAGGGCGGCAACAGGTCCCGCCTGGTCACGATGCCGACGAGGCGGTCCTCCTCCTCCTCCTCGACGACCGGCAGCCGTTCGACCCCGTGCTGCGCCATCATCCGCGCGCCGACGGCGACGGCCCGGGGAAACGCGCCGTGCCTGTCCGGTCGCGTATCAGGTCGGTGCCGGAGACGACCCCGACCACCCGCTCGACGTCGTCCACGACCGGCAGGCCGCTGATCCTGTGGTGAGCAGGAAGACGGGCCAACTCCTCGAACCGAGCACCGAACTCGACGCATACGACGTCGCCCGTCATCACGGAGCCGGCCTTGCTGCGCCGCATACCCCTCGACCGCTCAGCTCAGCCAGCGGTTGTCGCGCACGATCGCCATGCGCTCCCAGCCACGGCCCAGGCCCCACACTCGACCGGCATGACCGACAGCGAGCGCGATGAGAATCGCGGCGTACAGGACGTGGTAGTCGACCAGGGGGTTCGACGACATGCTCGGCGCACCGGTCGAAAGGTGCTGGGCCGGCGGCCACTCGGCAGCCCACATCAGCGCCATCATCACGGTGCCCGCCACCGCCGCGAACCGCAGCGCCACGCCCGCCATCACGGCGACGCCGATGGCCAGCAGCCCCAGCATGAACAGCCAGTTCACCCAGGCGTCACCCGCCATGCCACGAAAGGCCGACTCCAACGGTCCCGCGGCGACCCCGCTCAGGAAGCCCCTGGTCGGTGAACCTCCATCTATCCAGCCCTTGCCCGAACCGGTCGCGTACCCCCACCCGAACGTCTTGTCGAGGAAGGCCCAGAGGAAGACGGACCCGGTCAGGATCCGTACTCCCGCGAAGACCATGGCGAACGCGGTGGACCGGGTGGTGTCACGCGCCACGACGGATGTCGCCGAGTCCGGTGCCCTGCGGCGAGAGGGAAACCGCAGTCCCGCCCGTCCGCTCGAATGATCATGAACTACCATGGCGATCCCGTCCTCCTGACACCGCCACCGCGAGTGCGGTGGCTTCACCAATGTCTCGCCCCGGCTCTCGGTGCGCTGTAGGCCGAAGGACCGCACGGGGGGCCAACCGGCCCTACATTGAGGCGCCTTCGAGCCCTCGGCCGAAGCGCCGGGTGTCTACGGCCTCAGCTTCCTGCCTCTCGGGGCGCTTTCCCGCTATCGCGAACTGGCCGCCGACCGCGCCGCGGCCATGCTCACCGGCAAGCCCTCCGTGCTCGCGTCGGCGCTCACCAAGGCCAGCGGTGACATGAGCTGAGGACCGACCCGTGGATTTCCTGAACCTCTGGCTCAACCTGACCAAGCCGGTCAAGCCAGCCCGCGGTGCCCCTGAAGGCCCGATTGATCTCGACTTAGTACTGCAACGGTGCTTGCCGTGACTGTTGGCCAGCTCGGTCGTTGTTGTGGTTATGGGTGGGGACCTTGCTGATGTCAGGTTGTGGGCCGGTGAA
>NZ_JBWKDS010000063.1:0-28621 GCF_056435845.1 Streptomyces sp. NPDC043867
CGACTCCGCCAAGGTCGTCTGCGGCAACGTCAAGACCGCCAACGCCAACGTGAACATCATCGACACCGTCCTGATGCCCAAGAGCTGACCGGCGGGGTGATCAGTCCGGCCACGCCCTCAGCGGGCCTGGCCGGACCGGCCGGACCCCGGCCGTGAAGAGCTTCGTGCCACAGCGCGGCGACGCCCGCGCGACGCCGCCACCGCGAACCATCGAATGAGGCAGCCGAACGCCCGGTAGCGTCGGACTCTCGGTACAAGGCGAGTCCTCCTGACTTGGAGCGTGGCGTGGTGAAAGAGCCGGTGCACATCGGGCGGCATCCCTCGGCCCGGCCGGACCTGGAAAAACTCCTGGCCGAGGTCGCGGGCGGAGACCAGGAGGCCTTCGCCGTGGTCTACGACGCCACGGTCTCCCCGGTTCTGGGGGTCGCCCGCAGCGTGCTGCGCGACCAGGCGCAGTCCGAGGAGGTCGCACAGGACGTGCTGGTGGAGGTATGGCGGACGGCCGCCCGCTACCGGCCCGACCGCGGTACGGCCATCAACTGGATCCTCACCCTCGCCCACCGGCGGGCCGTGGACCGGGTGCGCTCGGTCGAGGCCTCGGCCGCGCGGGAGCACAAGGCCGCGCTGCTGGACCGCACTCCCGAGTACGACGAGGTCACCGAACAGGTCGAGGCGCGCTTCGAGCGCGAGCAGGTCAAGCGCTGCCTGCGCACCCTCACCGACATCCAGCGCCAGTCGGTCACCCTGGCCTACTACCGCGGACTGACCTACCGTGAGGTGGCCGAACTCCTGGCCCTTCCCTTGGGCACCGTCAAAACCAGACTGCGCGACGGCCTGATCAGGCTCCGGGACTGCCTAGGAGTGAGCACATGAAGACCGCTGACCTGCACACCCTGACCGGCGCATACGCACTCCACGCACTGACCGGCGAGGAGGCCACTGCCTTCGAACGCCACCTCGCAAGCTGTGAGGCCTGTACCCAGGAAGTGCTGGAACTGACCGAGACCGCGGCGCTCCTGGGTGTGGCCGCATCGGTCACACCACGCCCGGAGCTCAAAGAGCACGTGATACGGCGCATCGGCACGGTGCGGCAGGCAGGACCGCTGTCTTCACCCGCCCCTTCGCCCAGCCCGCGCTCGTCCGCCCACCGCCTGTCGCGATGGGCCCTGGCTGCCTGCCTCGCGGTCGCGGCAGGCCTGGGCGGCACCACCGTCTGGCAGCACGAACGCGCCCAGGACGCCGCCGAACAGGCCCGCCGCACGGAGCAGCGTGCCGAATCCGTCGCCGCCGTCCTGGCCGCACCCGACGCCAGGACCCGCACCGCTCGCTTCGGGGACGGGGCCACCGCGACGGTCATCGTGTCCAAGAGCCTCGACCGGGCCGCGTTGGTCACCGCGGGACTGGCCGAGCCGCCCTCCGGCAAGGTGTACGAGCTGTGGTTCGACGACGGCGGCACCATGCGGCCGGCCGGACTCGTGAACACCCAACACGCCGTCTCGGCCGTCCTGATGAGCGGAGAGGTCGGCAACGCGTCCGGCATGGGGCTCACCCTCGAGCCCGCCGGGGGCTCACCGAGGCCGACGTCCTCACCGCTCGTACTGATGTCATTCCCCGCCTGACATCCGCAGACCGAATCCGCAGATCCGGCACCCACTGGTCACCACGCGCTCGAGACCGTGAGGCAGGGCGGCACACCCGCGCACCTGTGGGCGTGTCATCAGGACAGAGACCCGTCGACCTGGGATCAGGCAGCCCGTTCGAGCAGTTCGAGCATGATGGCCTTGTCGGCCTGCCGGCGGTTCGGACGGCGGGGCGGAACCTCTCGATGAGCGGGAGGCGCACAGTTCCTGCGCGGTGGCTCCAGCGTCAGCCCCCTGAGTGGTTTGGCCATCGGCCCCCGGCGATCAAGTCCCTCCCCCTCCTAACCTTGCTCTTCGTAGCGCAACAGCTACGCAAAGTGAAAGGTGAGAGGGATGCGTCTCAACTCCGTGACCCGTCTGGTGGCCGCTGCCTCGACAGCACTGCTGCTGCTCGGCGGGGCGGCCGCCTCAGCACAGGCGGCGGCGCCTGGGCCTGTCCTGTACTCGATCGACTTCTCCAACCCCCAGGAACGGGACGACAACAACCTGCCCGAGCCCTACGGAAGGGTCTGGCTGCAGTCGCCCTGGCTCCAGCAGACCACGCTGTGGGAGCACCCCGACGTCGACATCAACACCCCCACCCTGCCCCGCTATCCGGATGATCGCCCCTACACGATGAGGTTCGTCGACCACCCCGCGACCGAGCTGTGCGCCAACGTGGGCGAGGACGACACCGGCATCAACGCCGACGACATCCTCGCCTCCGGCTGCGTGCCGGTCGACGGCCCCGGCCACTACACGATCTCCGGGCCCGACGGGTCAGTCACCGTCCACCTGCTCGACGTCTGACGAGCCCGGTTCCTCGCCCCTCCCCCGCCCGTGGCCTCGCAGGCTGCGGGCGGGCTTCGTCCGCGGCGTCCCGGGCAGCCGCGCCGGACCTGGTGGCCAGGTCCGCGTGGAGCAGGTGGTGGTCGGAGTACGGGGTGGGATGCACGCGGTGCTCGAGCGGCACGAGGCCGCGCAGGAAGACGTAGTCGAACGTGCTCTGCCAGTCGGTCGTCGGCCGGCAGGTGCCGGCGGACGGGGGACGGCACTGGGGGTCCGTGTCCGCGGCCAGTGCCCACATCCCGGCCAGTTCGGGGGCGTTCGGCACGGCGTTGAAGTCGCCGAGGACGATCGCGCGGCCGTACCGGGCGACGGCCGCGGCGAGTACGCCGGTCTGCGCTGCCCGCACCGTCTCCTGGCGCCGCTGGGCGAGGTGGGTGTTGAAGACCCGGACGGGCCGGCCGCCCACGGTGGTGGTGACGGCCATGTACCCGCGGTCCTCGGAGCCGCCGTCGGGGTATTCCACGCTGACGGCGCCGGTCATCGGCGCCGCCGACAGAACCGCCTGGCCGTAGCCCCCCGGGCTCCACAGCGCTCCCCCGCAGCGTCCCCAGTTGCGGAGAACCGTCCCGTACTCGACGTGGTAGACCAGCCCGTACAGGCTCTCCAGATGGTCCCGGATCCTCTCGACGTCACGCACGCACGCTTCCTGCAGGCCGATGACCTGGGGCGCGTACGTGGCGATCACCGCCGCCCGGTCGGCGTTGTCCGCCCCGCAGGGGTTGCAGATGTTCCACGTCATGACCCGGTTCGGTACGACGTCCGCGGCGGCGTCGAGGGGCAGTGGTCCGGCGAAGGGGGCCCCGCTCGGGGTGCTGGGGCCGAGGAGCACCGTGCAGGCCACGGCCAAGGCGCCCGCGAGCAGCCGCGTGCGCCTTCCGAGCACCCTCGCCTCCCCGCAGCGGACGCCGCCGGCAACTGGCGTCTTGACGCACCAGGGTAGGGGACGGCGTCGGCAGCGGCACGGCCCGACGACGCCTGCTCGGCGCTGCGGAAGAAGAACGGCGGTTGACGGCGCCCTCGGGGCGGTCGGGGGTGGGCTGCGCCGCGTACTGGCTGTGCGCCGCGGCCCGGGGGTGCCGCCCGGATGGTTCTTCGCCTCCCCGCCTTCGCCCGAATCGGTTCTCCGCTGGGTGAGTTGTGGCAGCATCGGTTGGCATGTTGCCGTCAGCCGGGTGGTCGTGCGTGTTCGGTCGTCGTCTGTTCGTCGTGCTGCTCGTGCTGCTCGTCACGGCCGGCGGCGGGGTGAGTGGTGCCGGGGCACAGGTGCCGCGGGGTGTCGCCGCGACGCCCGATCGTGCCCGCTACGACGTGGCGCTGCGCTCCGACGCCGACGGCAGCCACTGGGCCGGGCGGCAGCGCGTGTCGTTCCGCAACGCCTCCGCGCGGCCTCTGCGGGAGGTGTACCTGCGTCTGTGGGGAAACGGCGAGGACGCGTGCGGCACACCCGGTGCGCCCTCTCCCGTCACCGTGTCGCACGTACGTGGTGGCACGCCGGACCCTCTCACCGTGGGCTGTACGGCCCTGCGCATCGCGCTGCCGGAGCCGCTCGCGCGCGGTGAGCGGACGTCCGTCGCCTTCGACGTCTCCATCGCCGTGCCCGGCCGCAACGCCCGTTTCGGCCGTGAGGGCGCCTTCCGCTTCCTCGGCAACGCGATGCCGGTGCTCGCCGCGCACGACGGGAAGGGGTGGCACCTCGACCCGTACGTGGCGCTCGGTGAGAGTTTCTACACCCTCACGAGCGACTTCAGGGTCCGTCTCGAGCACCCCGCGGCCCTCGTCGTGCCGGCGACCGGCCGCACCCGGTCCCGCCCCGGCAGCCCCGGCCGGACGGTCACGCTCAGCGTCGCGGACCGGGTGCGGGACTTCGCGTGGGCCGCGGGCCCCTTCCGCACGGCGACGCAGACCACGCCCGGGGGCGTGCGCGTGAAGTCGTACTGGGCGCCCGGCACCCCTGCCGCGGGTGTGCGCCTCAACCGCGCGGACGCCGCCGCCGCGGTCGACCGGTTCGGCCGGGAGTTCGGCCGCTACCCGTACGGCGAGATCGACCTCGTGATGACCAGCGGGTTCGGCGGCGGCATGGAGTACCCCGGGCTCGTCCTCGTCGGCACCACCGAGGAGGGTGGCGCCGTCGTCCACGAGGTGGCGCACCAGTGGTGGTACGGCATCGTCGGCAACGACGAGTACGGCTCACCGTGGCTGGACGAGAGCTTCGCCCAGTACGCCAATGCCCGCTTCTACGGCTGGGAGACCCGCGACTGCTGGGCGGACGTCCACTGGCCCGGCGACAGCGCCGCGCTGACCGGGTCGATGGCTTACTGGTCGCAGCACCGCGGCGAGTACCACCTCATCTACACGGCCGGGTCCTGCGCCCTGGCCGACCTGGAGCGCACCCTGGGCGCCGGCACCATGGCACGGCTTCTGCGGCGGTACGCCCAGGACCACTGGCACGGCGTCTCCACCACCGCCGGCTTCGAGCGGGCCGCCCAGTCCGTGACGCAGGAGGACCTCGGTCCCTTCTGGGAGGCGCACCGCATCCGGTGACGGGGCCTGTCGGCGCGGGCCGGGCCGCATCGGGGGCCCCGGGGCCGAGCTCACGTCTGCTTGAGGGGGTGTTCCGTACCCTTGCGGCATGCGGATGCGTCCCACCCTGAGCTGGACCCCCACCGGGGACCTGCCGCCGGGCACCACGGATCTGGAACCGGTCGCCCGGGCGCTGGGCGCCGGCGGTGTGCTGGTGCTCAGCGGGGCGGGCCTGTCCACGGAGTCGGGCATCCCCGACTACCGGGGCGAGGGCGGGAGCCTGAGCCGGCACACCCCGATGACCTATCAGGACTTCACGGCCAGTGCCGCGGCCCGGCGCCGGTACTGGGCGCGCAGCCACCTCGGCTGGCGCACCTTCGGCCGCGCCCGCCCCAACGCCGGGCACCGGGCGGTGGCCGCGTTCGCGCGGCACGGCCTGCTCACCGGTGTGATCACCCAGAACGTCGACGGCCTGCACCAGGCCGCCGGCAGTGACAGCGTCGTGGAACTCCACGGAAGCCTGGAGCGGGTCGTCTGCCTGTCCTGCGGCGCCCTGAGCCCGCGCCGCGCACTGGCCCGGCGGCTGGAGGAGGCCAACGCGGGCTTCGCGCCGGTTGCCGCCGGAATCAACCCGGACGGGGACGCCGACCTCACCGATGAGCAGGTCGGGGACTTCCGCGTGGTGCCCTGCACGGTCTGCGGCGGCATCCTCAAACCGGACGTGGTGTTCTTCGGCGAGGCCGTTCCGCCGCAGCGGGTCGAGCACTGCCGCACGCTGGTGCGTGAGGCGGCCTCGCTGCTGGTCCTGGGCTCCTCGCTGACGGTGATGTCCGGGCTGCGGTTCGTCCGCCAGGCGGCCGGGGACGCAAAGCCGGTACTGATCATCAACCGGGACCCGACCCGGGGCGACCCGCACGCCGTCACCCGCGTCGCGCTCCCGCTGGGCGCGGCCCTTGCCGCCCTGGCCGGCCGGCTGGGCATCCCCGCCGACGGCGGGGCGGCGGCCGAGGCGAGGTGACGGCCGGGCGCGGTCCCGCGCCCGCGCTTCAGCCGAGCTGCCCGGCCGGGCCGACGACGATGACCTCGGGGCCGCGGACGCGGCAGAGCCGACACCTGTTTCCGTACTGCGCCGGTTCGCCGACGGGTTCGGCGCCGTGGGTGCGCAGGCGGGCGTCGACGTCCCCCGGTGCCGTCGACGGCGTTCGGAGTGGTCCGGCGGACCCGGGCGGGTGCGTCGCTCAGCGGAAGGGGACGGATGTCGTTCAGCGGAACCGGGCGGGGGTCGTTCAGCGGATTTCGGCCCGGCGGTCGAGGAATCGCCGCAGCCCGTCGCGTACGCCGTCGGTGGGCACGGTGGCGGCGAAGCAGGCCGCCTCGACGGCGAGTCCCTCGTCGATGGGCAGGTTGACGCCGCGGGTGACCGCGCGCAGGCAGGCCGCCACGGCCGTCGGCGCGTGCCGGACGATCCGGTCGGCCACATCCCTTGCGGTGTCGAGGAGTTCCCCGCCCGGTACGACGGCGTTGACGAGGCCGATCTCCGCGGCCCTGGCGGCCGGGAGCGGGTCGCCGGTCAGGATCATCTCGAGGGCGCGTTTGCGGCCCACGTGCCGCGGCAGCCGCTGGGAGCCGCCGAAGGGAGGCGGGAAGCCGAGGGAGATCTCCGGTTTGGCGAAGGTGGCGTGCTGGGCGGCGATCGCCAGCGGAGCCGCCTCCGTGATCTCGCAACCACCGCCGTAGGCGAGGCCGTTGACGGCGACGATCACCGGTCTGGGGAATTCCTCGATCCGCCGGGTCAGCGCCTGGCCCCGCCGGACGATCTCACGGAGGGCGCGCTCGGGCCCGCCGGCGATGCTCCCCGCCAGGGACGCGATGTCCGCGCCGGCGCTGAAGGCCCTGTCCCCCGCGCCGGTCAGGACGATCGCCCGGACACGGTCGTCGGCCTCCAAGCGGTCCAGGCACGCGAGCAACGCGTCGATCGTCGGGTAGTCGAGGGCGTTGAGCTTGTGTTCCCTGTCGATGGTGACCGTGACGACGTGCTCGTCCCGGTCGATGTGGACGGTCATGGCGTCCGCTCCGTTCCGTCTGGGCTGGGACGCGACCGACGCTAGGAGCCGTAATCTGTGACGGTCCACTCATTGTCCTGGATACAGACGGGTACGGTGTCCGGTGCGGCCGGCGTCCTACAAGGCGATCGTCGACGAGTTCGCCGCGCACATCAGGTCCGGCGCGCTGCAGGCGGGCGCCCGCCTGCCGACGCACCGCACGCTCGCCCGCGAACGGCGGATCGCCCTGGCCACGGCCACCCGGGTCTACGCCGAACTCGCCGCCATGGGCCTGGTGGTGGGAGAACCGGGCCGCGGGACGTTCGTGCGGGTGCGGTCCGCCTACGACGGCCTCGAACCCTCGCGTGTGCTGCCGGTGCCGCGGGTCGCGGACCTGTCGTTCAACCAGCCGCAGGACGAGGGCCAGGCCGCCCGGCTGCGGCAGGCGCTGCGGGAGCTCTCCGTCTCGGGGGAGGCGGGGGCGCTGCTCCGCCAGGACCCGCCGGGCGGGCGGCTGCACGAGCGGGCTGTCGTGGCGACGTACCTGCTGGGCCGGGGGATCGACACGGCGCCGGCGAACGTCCTGCTCACGAACGGCGCCCAGCAGGCGCTCGATTGCGTGCTGCGTTCCTTGACCGTGCCCGGTGACGTCATCGCGGTCGACGCGCTCAGCTACCCCGGTATCAAGCTGCTCGCCGCCGCCCACGGGCTCGACATGGTGCCGGTCCCGGTCACGGCGTCGGGGCCCGACCTTGCCGCGCTCGAGGGCCTGTGCCGCACGCGGCCCGTCCGCGTGATCTATGCGATGCCGACCCTGCACAACCCGCTCGGCTGGGTCCTGGACGAGGGACAGCGGGAGCGTCTTGTCACCCTGGCCCGTGCACACGACTGCGTGATCCTGGAGGACGGCACCTACGCCTTCCTGGATGCGTCAGCGCCTCCTCCCGTTCAGTCCCTCGCCCCCGAACGCACCTGCTACGTCGCCGGACTGTCCAAGAACGTGGCTGCCGGTCTGCGGTTCGGCTTCGCCGTCCTGCCCGGCCACCACGTGGCGGCCGTCACCAGCAGCCTGCGCGCGGCGGCCTGGGGCGCTCCGGGACTCATGACCGCGCTCGCCACCGGCTGGCTGGCCGACGGCAGCGTCGCCCGCTGGGAAGAGGACCGCCGGGGTGACGCGGCCGCCCGGCAGGGCATCGCCCGCGCCGCGCTCGCCGGGATGCCTCTCACGGCCCATCCCGTCTCCTACCTGGTCTGGCTCGGTCTGGAGGCGCACCAACGCACGGACCACGTCGCGGCGCTGCTCGCCCGGGCGGGCATCCTCGTGTCCACCGGGGACGCCTTCGCCACCGGCGCCCACCGTCCGCGGGCACTGCGGCTGGCGCTCGCCACGCCGCCCAGGGGCGAGCTGGGGACGGTGCTGCGGCGCCTGCGGGACGTGATCGACGCGATCCCGCCGTGACGGGCTGTCAACCGCCCTGCTCGGCCCGGCTTGTCCACAAGTGCCGGGCCCGTCCGGGTGCGGACGCCGCCTCGCCGCCCTTGCGGATCGGCGGCCGGCAGGACCGCAACACGAAGGAGACGTTTGTTCGGGCGCGGACGGTGCAGACGGTGTGCTGACACAGTCTTTACACGACCAGACGGAGACACACCATGGGCATCATCGCGTGGATCATCATCGGCCTGCTCGCCGGCGCCATCGCCAAGGCCCTGATGCCGGGCAAGGACCCGGGCGGCATCATCATCACCATGCTCATCGGCATCGCCGGCGGCCTGCTCGGCGGCTGGCTCGGCAAGGTCGTCTTCGGCGTCGACTCCGTCGACGGGTTCTTCGAACTCTCCACCTGGATCGCCGCGATCATCGGCTCCGTCATCCTGCTCGCCGTCTACCGCCTCGTCACCGGCAACCGGCGCTCGCACCGCCACGCGTAACCCGCAGGCAGCAACACCCAACGACACGCGGACGGCTCCCTCCCCTGCTCGCAGGGCGGGAGCCGTCCGCGTGTGCGTTCCGTGCCGGCGGCCCGAGCCGGTGGCGATCCTGGCGAAGGTCCGGGCCGCTGCGTGCCACGACCCGGTTGAGGTCTGCGTTTCCTCTTCCTCTATCCTGCCCCAGAGACAATGATTGCCGGACGACAACTTTCGTCTCCCTCGGGGAGCCGATCCGATACGTATCCGCTGATCTGCCGGTGCGGACAGTGGGAGATGCGCGGATGTGGGTCACACGGAAACGGCGGGGGGACGGTGGCGCCTTCGCGGGCGTGGGGCGGGCGGCTCCTCCCGCGGGACTGCTGACGGAGGTGTTCGAGTGCCTGCCCGACGCGGTGACGGTCTCCGTCGCCGTACGGGACACGGCCGGCAAGCCGGTGGACATGCGGCTGGAGTACATGAACGCCGCGGCCCGGGCGGGCCGGCCGGGCGGTGTCGCTCCGGTCGGGGGCCTGTGCAGCGAACTCTGGCCGCAGATGGCCGAGAACGGCTCGTTCGACGCGTGCATGCGGGTGCTGGAGACCGGCAGGCCGGAGCAGGGCGCGTTCACGTGGACCCAGGCGCGGACCTACCGGGCGGCGCACTACGAGTACCAGGCCACCCGCGTGGGGCACAGCCGGCTCGTGTGGGTGCTGCGCGACAACAGCGAACGCGCATTCAGAGCCGAGCTCCTCGCCGAGGTCACCGCTGCACCTCGAAGCTCTGGCTCACCGCCAGGACGATCTCCAGGCCGTGCTGGCCGATCGGGCCAACTCGCCGTCCCGCAGCCGGTCCCCGTTTCGGGCAGCGTTGTCCATGCGATCCGCGGAGCTGTCCCGTCACACCTGGCGCGGCCGGACCGGACGTCGCCGGCGCACCGTCAGCGCCGGCTTCCCAGCACCCAAACCCCCACCCTGCAAGGTGACTTGTGTCACACGGCAGGGGTGTGCGGTGCCCGTTCGCGTGCGGGAGCCGCCGCACCAGGGTCTCGTCCGTCGCGTTATTCGATGCGCGCGGCCGGCGCTCACCCTCGATCCGCCTTCGAATTCGGGCGGCGTGACGCTGCGGGGCACCAGCCGGGGGCGGAGAGCGGTCCGCCGGGACCGCCCGGGCGAGGGGGCTGCCCGCGCTGCTCCCGCGCGGGTGAGACGGCGGACGGAGAGCGGTCTCAATTTTCGGTTAGCGGGCCGCCCGCATCCACTTCCCACCGCATTCCAGCAAATCGAAGTACACACAGGAGCGGGTCCAGAAAATGGGGATCCTGGTGCACATGAGAGTCCGTCAAAGGCCCATTGCCTTCCGGTGGATCGGCGGCAACACTGGTCTTTACACGGAGTCGATGCCGCATTCCCGTATCCCCGGGAAAGGGCGTCGGCGCGTGGGAAAGTGAGGTGAAGTCAGATGGGCATGAAGGTGACGATGACCACCCGCTGTTCGGTCTCCGTGCACTGGCAGCACGTGCGGGTGGTCATCATCGTCATCGTCCTCGTGTTCCTGAGTGTGATGACTCATGGGCACGGTGACACGACGCTGCTCGACGCGCTGTTGCCGCGCGTCTGAGGGATGGTCCGATCCCTCCGGGGGGCGGTTGCCGGGTGACCGGTGACCGCCCCTTCGCTTTGTCAGGTTAGCGCACCAAGCCTGGTCACTGAAGTGGAATCCGCTCGAATTCTCCGCGGCGCTCTTGGAACTATCCGGTAGTGAGCGCTCCAGAGCGTCAGGCGTGTGCGAATTGAACGGCGTGCGGCGGGAAGGGGCCACGAGCGGCGGCCCGTTACCGGTTCCGGTCGCGCAATGCGTGATCACACGGAAAGGACGCGACGGAATTCGGCATTGCCGTACTCGTCGGGCGACGTGACGGGGACTCCCTGCGCCTCCACCCAGGCGTGGAAGCGGTAGGGGTCGTCCGCCGTGCCGAGGCACCACACCGCGCGCCGGCCGGTGAACGCCAGGACCGCGAGGGTGGCGAGCGAGAGTTCCAGGCACGCGGCCCGCCCGGGATACAGCTGGGCGGCGCGCCGGACCGCGGCGAGCGAGGCAGCCGCCTGGCCCGGCGTCGCCTCCCGCCGGCACCAGGCGCGTGCGGTCCAGGTCACCGTGCGCAGGACGGCGCGCAACGGCAGCCGGATCAGCAGGAGAGCCCCGAGGAGGCCGAGCAGGCCGAGGGTCACTGCCACGGCGCCGCGGACGGTGCGGGCGTTGTCCGCCCGCACCGGGGACGCGGCCATCGTCATCTGCGCTGCCGGCGGCGGGACTTCGGCCGCAGGCCGGCCCGGGACGGCGGCCGTCCCGTGATCGGGTGCCGGGGGCCGCGCCGGTGCGGGAGCCGCGGGTAGGGCGGGAGTCGCGCGTACGGCGGGAGCCGGGGGCGCTGCGGCCGGGTTCGCCTGTTCACGGATCCCCGCCGCGGGGGTTGTCGTCGCCGGGGATCCGGCAGCCAGGAGGCCGCGGCTGATCAGGTCGTCGGCGAGCCGGCGGGCGTCGCCGCGGAGCCGGTCGTGGTGCAGGTCCGGGTAGCGGCGGGCCAGGAGGAGGACCGCGGAGTCGAAGTTCCCGCTGCGGCTCCATTCCCGCCACAGTGTCCGGGCCATGGGGTTCATCGCGAAGCAGTGGCCGGAGCGCACGTCCAGCAGGACGCTGCCGCCATGGGGCGAGGTGCTCTCGCGGACGTGCTCGGAGGCGCGCAGCTGCGTCATGGCCGCTCCTCCGCGCTGTCGCGGGCCGTCAGCCACATGTCCGCCGCGAGCAGACGGTTGAGCGCCGGGAACGGTACGGGGATTCCCGCGACCGCGCGGTCCAGTGAGGCGATCACCCGCGACGGTTCGATGATGTTGAGGTCGGCCAACGGCGATCGGGCGAGCCGTGCTCTGATGTCGGCCGCCGAGCGGCGGGCGCCCCGGTAGTTCTCGGCCGCGTAGTCGCCCTTGGTCCTGCGCCGCAGCACAGGCTGCGGGACCAGTCCGGTCAGCGCGGCTGCCAGCAGCGGCTTGGCGGTGTACGGGTCGGTGCGGCGCGGCAGCGGGAGGCGGGTGCAGGCCCGGACGACGTCGCTGTCCAGGAAGGGGGCATGCGGCCAGATCCCGAACGCGCGGGCTGTAGCGGTCAACTGGGCCTGTACGGCTGCGGAGTTGCGCAGCTCGCACAGGATGGCCCGGGTGCCTGGTGTCGCGGGTGCGGGCGCGCGGCCGGCCGCGTGGGCGCACTCCTGTGCCCGTTCGGCCAGGTGGCGGCGGGCGTCGGTGGTCAGCCAGGCCGTCTCGGGTCCCGGGGCGGGCCACCAGGCGACCGCGTCCGCCCACTGCGGCGGGTGGTGCAGGGGGTGTTCCAGCAGCGTGGCCAGTTCACTCAGTGCCTGGTGCATGGGTGTGCGCGTCAGGCGCAGGGCCCGCACGACCAGGCTCGCCGGGGAGAGCTGGCGCATCCGGGCCAGCGCACGCGCGTCGTGGAGGAGCCGGCGCGCTCCGGCGGTGGCTGCGACGTCGGCGAGGTAGGAGGGCGGTGCCGCCAGCAGGGCGTCGCCGCCCTCTCCGGTCAGGTGGATGCCGGGGCCGCCGCGCGCGATGTGCTCGAGTCGCAGTCGCAGGCGGGCGCCGATCACCGCGGCCGGGTCGGGCTGGTCCGTGGGGAGTTGCGTGTGCATGCCGCTGTAGGGCAGGGCGGCCTCGGTGCCCCGGGTGACGGCCAGCCGGATCGCGGGGGTCTGTTCGACGTAGGCCAAGGCGTGTTCGAGGTCGCCCGCCGGCGCGGCGGGGTGATGGTAGACGAAGGCGTCCAGGGGCCGGTTGGTCGTGCGGGCGGCCAGAAAGGCCAGCGAGGTGGAGTCCAGTCCGCCGCTGAGGTCCGAGGTGAGCCGCGGGGCACTGCCGGTGCGCAGTGTCACCGCGCGGGTCAGCGATGACCGCAGGCGGGCCGCGCTCTCCTCGAACCCGGCAGCGGGGTCGGGGCCGAGGTCCTCGTACGTCCAGCGGGTGAGAGTGCCGCAGGGTTCGATCCTCAGGGCCTGGCCGCCGCCGAGGCGGCGGACACCGGCGAACGCCGTCCGTCCTTCGGTGAGTTCGGGTACGGCGGGGCAGAAGATCTGCGCGGCGAGTGCTGCCGTGTCGGCGTCGGCGGCTGTTCCCGACAGCATCGCCGCGGTCCCTGCCCGGGTGGACAGGGCTGTGCTGTGGCCGTGCTGCGCGTAGTAGAGGGGAAACTGGCCCGCCGGGTCGGCGTACGCGGTGAGGTGGCCGTCGTCCTGGATCACTATGAGCAGGTAGGCGCCCGGCCACCGGGTCAGCCTCTCCCAGTGGCCGTCCCGTGCCGCGCCGCGCAGGTCCTGAACGATCGTCGGCTCGTCCGCGAGGCACTGGCCGACCGCGACCAGCCGTGCGTGCGCGCACTGGGCGGTGCGCACCTCGCCGGGGTGCCAGGGGCCCCAGGACCACAGGCGGCGTTCGCCGGGCCACACTCCGGTGGCCCAGCCCGGTGGCGGTGTCGGTGTCGGTGAGAGGAGTCCGGCGAGGGTGGGGCCGTGAGGAGGGGGGAGGGCGGAAGGCGGGCAGCGGATGTCCGGGGATGCGGCGGGTGCCGCAGGACGGGGCATGACGGCTGTCCGCGGTATCAGTAGTAGTACTGGGCGTTGGCGTCGGCACTGCCACTGGGGGAACTGCCCAGGGTCACTTCGCGGACGTGGCCGAGGTCGACCAGCATCGGCGGCTCGTAGGCTGCCGGTTCACCCGGGGACGGCTCCGCGCCGGGCCTTGCCGTTTGTCGCTGGTATCCGAAATCCTCGTGCGGGGATACGGCAATAGGCTCGTAGGTCATGGGGCCGCCTCGGGTCAGGGGCATCGGCTGCCCCGGAAAAAGGGTCGGAAGGGAAGACGCGTGCGCCCGCGATTCGGGCAGCGCCGGGCCCCAAAGTGTAGCCATTTCCCCGCCGCGTCCGGTGCCGAACCGGTCCGCCGGCGTCAGTGCGCCGACCTGGCAGTTCGTGTCTTTCCTGCCCGGCGGACGGAAGGCTTCCCGTTCCTGCTGTCATGTCCGCGAGCCCTGCGCGGACTCATTCGACGCATGCCGCTCACTCATTTGAAGAGGCACGGCGGTGAATCGGAGACCATTGCCGTCATATCGAAGCAGTGACGGTGCGTGGAGGGAGCCGGACTGTCGAGCGTCCCCGGAGGCTGTCCCTTCGCGGGCCTCAGGAGCTGCCTGCGTCCTCCTTGCCCCGGAGTCCCAGGACGAGGGCACCCTGCGCTTCGGCCTGGGTGTCCAGTTCGCTGAGGGCGAGGGTGAACTCGGAGCTTTCGGCGACGGCGCCGGGCAGCGCGAAACGCCGCAGCGACTCGTTGCAGCCCTCCAGCAGGAGCGGGCACTGGGCGAGCTGACCGCCGATGACGACGAGGTCGGGGTTGAGCAGGTTGCACAGCTGGGCCAGGGAGTGGCCAAGGCGTCTCCCGGCGTCGTGGATCACCCGCATGCAGACCGCGTCCTGCCCGTTGGCGGAACTGATGACCTGCTCCAGCGTCTCCGGCGCGGGCGCGCTGTTGCGGGCGCGCGCGGCGCGGACCTGCGCGATCAGCGCATCGGCGCCGATCACCGTCTCCAGGCAGCCGCGTCCGCCGCACTGGCAGACCGCGCCGTGCGGGTCCACGGTGAGGTGCCCCAGCTCCCCGGCCATGCCGCCGTGGCCGCGCAGCACGTTGTTGTGCACGATGATCCCGGCGCCGACACCCGTCGACGCCTTCACGTAGACCACCGTTTCGGCGTTCTCGCGTGTGCCGTACGTCTGTTCCGCCAGGGCGCCGAGGTTGGCGTCGTTGTCGATGAAGCCGCGCACGCCCAGCCACGAGCCCAGGTCCTTCGCCGGGTCGTCGCCCGTTCGCCAGGGAGGCAGGATCGGCGGGGTGAAGTCGCCGGTGCGCGGGTGGATCATCCGGGGGACGGCGATGCCGAGGGAGAACACGTCGGACCGCTGCCGTCCCGTTCCCTCGATCGCCTCGTCGATCATCTGCCTGACCTCGGGCAGAGCCCGGTGCCAGCCCCGGCTGACGCCTTCCGAGCTGACCCGCGAGGTCACCTGGTCGAATTCCTTGTCGAGTCTGCGGGCGACCACGGTCGTGTGGTTGAACCCGAGGTGCACTCCCACACCGACGTCGTTCACGGGCGACAGGCAGACCTTGCCGCGTTCCTTGAGGCCGGGCACGAGTCCGGCCGTCACGAGTTCGCGGACCGAGGCCGACACCGTGGCCTGCGAGAGCAGGGTGCGGTGCGCGATGTCGGCCTGGGTGCCGGACTTGATCGCCACGGCGAGCAGTACTTTCCTGCGGTTGGCCGTCCGGGTGGGTCCGGCCGCCGGAAGCCGGCCTAAAAGATCATGCGCGTCCGCCAATTGGTCCCCCAGCCCTGGTATCCGCACTCGATTTTTTTATGATCGAAACGGAAATAATACCAGCCGGGCCTTCAATTCGAACCGGCTTCGGCTTCGAATAATGGGGGGATCACTGGGGCCGTTGGGGCGCCCGGATACGCGAATTCGATGTGCCCGGCGGCCAGAACTTGGCTGAAATTGTCGAGATGGAGTCGATGGGTTGGGCATTTTTACGTTGCGTGCTCATCCATCGATCACTGTTGACCGGGGTGCCGGGGTGCCGGAGCGGTCGCGTCAGCGGACGACGTCGAAGACGTTCTTCTGGAGCCCGTTGGCGTACGCCTCGTGTTCGACGAGCTTCAGCTTCTGGGTGTCCTTGTCCGCGGTGCTGAACAGGCGCTTGCCCGCGCCGAGCAGCAGCGGGAAGACCAGCAGGTGGTAGCGGTCGATGAGGCCGGCGTCGGAGAGACTCCGGTTCAGGGATGCGCTGCCGTGCACGATGATCGGGCCGCCCTCGGTCTCCTTCAGCGCGGCGACCTCCTCGAGCGAGCGCAGGATCGTGGTCTCGCCCCAGTTCGTCACCAGGTTCTCCTCGGCGAGGGTGGTGGAGACGACGTACTTCGGCATCACCTTGTAGTCGGCGAAGTCCTCCATGCCGGGCCACACCGGGCTGAACGCCTCGTAGCTGACCCGGCCCATCATCATCGCCGCGGCTTCCTGCTGCTCCCGGCCCTTGATCTCGAACGCCTCGGGAAGGAACTCCATGTCCTTGAAGGTCCACCCGGCGTTCCGGTAACCGGGCTCGCCGCCCGGGGCTTCCACGACGCCGTCGAGGGAGATGAAGGCGGTACTGATCAGGGTACGCATGTGAGGTTTCCTCGGTGTCTCGCGTCGCTGGTTCTCGGCAGGTTCGGAAGGCGCGCTTCTGCCGCGTTGACGGCTGCCGCGTTGACGGCTGCCGCGTACCCACCATGATCCATGACCGCGGCCGGGGGAAAAACTCATCGGCCGGGGTCGGACGGGGCAGGAGGGCCGGGCCGGCGCGCGGACCTCCCGGGCCCGGGCCGGGCCGGGCGGGGGCGCGGCATCCGGTCAGGGGCGGCGGCTTGCCAGGACGCAGAACTCGTTGTTCTCCGGGTCGGCGAGCGTGACCCAGCTTTCGTCGCCGCTCTGGCCGACGTCGGCGTGGCGGGCTCCCAGGCCGAGCAGGCGGCGGACCTCTTCGTCCTGTTCCCTGTCGGTCGGGTTGACGTCGATGTGGAGCCTGTTCTTGACGGTCTTGCCCTCGGGCACGCGCGCGAACGTCAGCGTCGGCGGCACCGGGCCCGGGCGGTTCTTGCCTTCCGGGACCCCCGGTGAGCCGATGGTGACGAGCCCGTCCTCTTCGTCCTGCACCTCGTAGCCGAGGACCGAGCACCAGAACCGGGCCAGGGCGCGGGGATCGGCGCAGTCGATCGCCAGCTCGGTGAACTTGCTGGTCATGTCAGGACCTCCCGTCACGCAGCGGGTCCGCCCGGCGGATCGCCGTCGGCATGACGTGGAGCCTATCGGCGGTGGATCACCCGATCCATCACCTTGCCCGGCCCGCACGGCAGTTGACCGGCGGGCGGCGGGCGGCCGGGGCGCTGTCCGGTGGCGCCCCGGCCGGTTCCGGCCTCGTCCGGTGCGGTTAGGGGGTCAGGGGGCCGTTTCGGTCCAGGTGACCGGCAGTTCGTGGACGCCGTAGATGTTCATGTTGGTCCTGAGCTTCACCTCGCCCGCGGGGACGGCGAGTTCGAGGGTCGGGAAGCGGCGCAGCAGTCCCGCGAAGCCGGCGCGCATCTCGAGGCGGCCCAGTTGCGCGCCGAGGCACTGGTGGATGCCGTGGCCGAAGGTCAGGTGACCGCGGGCCCTGCGGTGGATGTCCAGGGTGTCGGGGTTGTCGAAGTGCGCGGGGTCGTGGTTGGCGGCCAGCAGGGAGACGACGACGGTGGAGCCCTGCTCGATCGTCTCGCCGCCGAGTTCGATGTCCTGTGTGGCGTAGCGGTAGAAGATGTCGGCGACGGAGAGGTAGCGCATGAGTTCTTCGACGGCGTCGGGGACCAGGTCGGGGTTCGCGCGCAGTTCGGCCGCCTGCTCGGGGTGCTCCAGGAGCGCGAAGGCGCCCAGGCCCAGCATGTTGGCGGTGGTCTCGTGGCCCGCGAGCAGCAGCAGGAAGGCGATGCCGGTCAGTTCCTCGATGGTGAGGTCCTCACGGGCGGCCAGGTCGGACAGGATGTCCTGGCCGGGGGCGGCGCGTTTGCCGGTGACCAGTTCGCCGAGGTAGGTGGTCAGGCCGGTGTAGGCGGCGATCTTCTTCTCGAAGTCCACGTCCTTCTCCATGAACGTGGCGGTGTTGGTCTGGAAGCTGTGCCGGTCCTCGTAGGGGACACCGAGCAGTTCGCAGATCACCAGCAGGGGTACCGGCAGTGCGAACTCCTTGACCAGGTCGACCGGCGGGGTCAGGCGCGTCATCTCCTCCAGTTGCCGTTCGGCGATGTCGGTGATGCGGTCTTCGAGTTCCTTCAGGCGTTTGACGGTGAAGGCGCCGGTGAGCATGCGCCGCAGCCGGGTGTGGTCCGGCGGGTCCATGCTGATGAACAGGCCCGGCACCTGGGGGGAGGGTTCGGTGACGGCGGGCATGCCGGGGACCTCGTACGGGATGTGGAGGGGGCCGATGTCCTGGCGGGAGCTGAAGCGGGTGTCGGCCAGGAGCCGGCGGGCCGCGTCGTAACCGGTGACCAGCCAGCCCTTGTGGCCGTCGGGGAAGACCATGGGGCTGACGGGGCGCTCCTCGCGCAGCCGGGTGATGTCGCGGGGCGGATCGAAGGGGCCCGCGTCGCGCTCCATGGGCAGGCTGTGGGGGGTGGAGGGCGTCTGGGTCATCAGGCTTTCCTCTCGTGGGGGCCTCGGTCGCCGGCGGGGCGGCCCTGCGGCGGCCTCGGCAGCGACCCCGGCCGCGCCGCACGGATGGCCCGGCCCGGCCGCCCGGCCCGGGGCTGCGCGCAGGTGTGGGGCGGTGTCCGTGCCGGCGGCCGGGGTGTGGACCGTTTCGGCTGGGGTGGGTCAGGCGGCGTCGAGGGCTTGGGTGATCTTGCGGGTCATGGCGGCCTGGGCGGGGGAGGGCTGGTTCTTGTGGGCCTGGGTGGAGGCGTCGACGGCGACCAGGACGGTGCTGCGGAAGTTGTCGGCTTCTTCGGGTGCCTGCTTCTTCAGCAGCTGTACGGCGGCGGTCAGGGCGGGCAGGACGCGGTCGGCGAGTTCGGCGGTGGACTTGCCGCCCAGGTTGCCCACCGAGGACTTCTCCGACAGGACGTGGCCGACCAGGCCGGTGGCGGAGGTCAGGGCGATGCTGCCCTGGGTGGCGGCCTTGTGGGGGGAGTCCGCGCCGGCCGCGGCGGCCATCAGGGAGACGGCACCGTACGCGGCGGTCCGGAGGGTGGTCTTGTCCTGGTCGTTGAGGGTGACGGACATGGGGGGCTCCTTCTAGGTCGTACGCCGCCGTGCCCGGCGTCGCTCCGTTTCCGTGGCCCCATCATGGCACACAAGTGGCGCCACTGTGAAGCCGGATGTGGCACCGACGTGTGTGGTGATGTCGCGCAAGGCGGGCACTGACCCACAAAACAGCAGGTCAGATGCTGGCTCCCGCTGGCGCCAAGGTGGACGCATTTCCTGGCGTCCGGTCGACGCGGCGGCCACCCGGGGCGCACACCGGCCGGACCGGCACCGGGCACGCAGGAGGCCCGCCGGCGCCATCGGGGGATGGTGAGGGCGCCGGCGGCCGTCTTCCGCACTCCGCGAGGGTTCATGACCGACCGCATCGGAGCTCACGAACCCAGAGCATCGCGCCCCGCGCTCGGGACCCGCTCGCGCGACGGTGGAGCCGCGCTCACCCGGCCGCGCCCGGATCTGCGCGGCGGTCATCCCCGCGGTGCGCACGGCGTACCGGCCGGGCGCGGATCCGGGCGCGTCACTCCTCTCGCGCCGGCAGGCTCGAGAAGCACCGCCGAAGCCCCTGGCGCAGAAGGTGCAGCCGGTGCCGGGAACGGCGCCGCACGAGCTGGGTGATCGGCGCGCAAGGGCGGGCGGCGGCCTGGGCCCCGGCGTACGGCCGGGCGGCGGTGCCCGGCGTCCCGGCCGCACCGTACGGGGCCGGGACCCCACCCGCGGGCACGTCGAGGACGGTGCCACCGCGGCCGTCACTCCTGTCGGCATACCCCTCGGCGACGGACTTCGGGGCGTACGGGCGAGGGGACATGGCTCTCCAGACGGTTGCGGCCCAGGGCGGCGGAGGCGGGGCGGGACCACCGGTGTCGCACGTCACCCTGGACGACACCGAACGAGGTGCGCTCGAACAACGGCGGAGTGCCGACGGAACGGCACGCCACGGCAGTTGACCGCACCGGGGCGAGCGGCTAAGCACGCGGCCGCGCGACCTCCCGCGCACGCAACCGCGCCCCGCCCCGGTGCACGGGACGCCGCCCGCGCGCCTGCGGCGGCCGGCCCCCCGGTGCCCGCGCGGTCCATCCTCGACCGGGAAACGAGCGCCCAGGCGCATAGATGAAGGGTGGTGCCAGTCGTACCGGCAGAGCGAGATCCCCTACAGGAGCCGGATCAGCATGAGCAGCAGACCGAGCGAACGCACCGGGGAACCCACCGGCGAACTCGACGATTCCTTCCACGTCTTCGACACGACGCTGCGCGACGGCGCGCAGCGTGAGGGCATCAACCTCACGGTCGCGGACAAGCTGGCCATCGCACGGCACCTGGACGACTTCGGCGTCGGCTTCATCGAGGGCGGCTGGCCCGGCGCCAACCCCCGCGACACCGAGTTCTTCGCCCGGGCGCGAAGCGAGATCGACTTCCGGCACGCCCGGCTCGTGGCCTTCGGCTGCACCCGCCGACCCGGCGCGAGGGCCACCGACGACCGGCAGGTCCAGGCGCTCCTGGACTCCGGCGCCCCGGTGATCACGCTCGTCGCCAAGTCCCACGACCGGCATGTCGAGCTGGCCCTGCGCACGACGCTGGAGGAGAACCTGGAGATGGTCCGCGACACCGTCTCCCACCTGGTCGCGCAGGGCCGCCGGGTCTTCGTCGACTGCGAGCACTTCTTCGACGGCTACCGCGCCAATCCCGGGTACGCGAAGGCGGTCGTCCGCGCCGCCGCCGAGGCGGGCGCCGACGTGGTCGTGCTGTGCGACACCAACGGCGGGATGCTGCCCGCCCAGGTCCAGGCCGTCGTCTCCACGGTGCTGGCCGACACCGGCGCCCGGCTCGGCATCCACGCCCAGGACGACACGGGGTGCGCGGTCGCCAACACCCTGGCCGCCGTCGACGCGGGCGCCACCCACGTCCAGTGCACCGCCAACGGCTACGGCGAGCGGGTCGGCAACTCCAACCTCTTCCCGGTCGTCGCCGCCCTGGAGCTCAAGTACGGCAAGAAGGTCCTGCCCGAGGGCAGGCTGCGCGAGATGACCCGGATCTCACACGCCATCGCCGAGGTCGTCAACCTCACCCCCTCCACGCACCAGCCCTACGTCGGCGTCTCGGCCTTCGCCCACAAGGCGGGCCTGCACGCCTCCGCGATCAAGGTGGACCCGGACCTCTACCAGCACATCGACCCCGAACAGGTCGGCAACACCATGCGGATGCTCGTCTCCGACATGGCGGGCCGCGCCTCCGTCGAGCTCAAGGGCAAGGAACTCGGCGTCGACCTCGGCGATGACCGCGAACTGGTCGCCCGGGTCGTCGAGCGGGTCAAGGAACGCGAACTGAAGGGCTACACCTACGAAGCCGCCGACGCCTCCTTGGAACTCCTGCTGCGCGAGGAGGCCGAGGGCCGCGCCCCCCGCTACTTCCGTGTCGAGTCCCGGCGGGCCATCGTCGAGGACCGCCCCGACGGCACCCACGCCAACGAGGCCACGGTCAAGCTGTGGGCCAAGGGCGAGCGGATCATCGCCACCGCCGAGGGCAACGGCCCGGTCCACGCCCTGGACCGGGCCCTGCGCGTCGCCCTGGAGAAGATCTACCCCCAGCTCGCCAAGTTCGGACTGGTCGACTACAAGGTGCGCATCCTGGAGGGCAAGCACGGCACGGAGTCCGCGACCCGCGTCCTGATCTCCACCACGGACGGCCAGGACGAATGGTCCACGGTCGCCGTCGCCGAGAACGTGATCGCCGCGTCCTGGCAGGCCCTGGAGGACGCGTACACCTACGGCCTGCTGCGGGCGGGCGTCCAGCCGCTCCCGTAGCGCGCGAGGCGGGGGAGGGGCCGTGAAAGCCTTCAGCAGGCGCCCCCGCGCCGGGCGGAGCGCCGGACAGGCTCCCTCGCCCAGGCGTGCCCGCCCGGCAAGTGCCGTGATGTGACCGGCACTTCGCGCCTCGCGCCCGGCGCCAGGCCGGGACACCTCCCCGCGAACCCCCATGGCGCCAGGTGGCACCACCTGACATCATTCGGCGCCTCCCACGCCTCCTGAAGACTCATGGTGCCATGATGGCCCGGGCCGCCCTCACCGCATTTACGCAGGTCAGAAGACCGACCTGAAAGTCCCTCGCTCGCGCGGCGCCAGACGGCTTGCGTGTGGCACCACCGTGGTGCAATGATGGCGCCATGGATCTCACGCCGTATGTCGACACCCTCCGCCGCGAACTCGCGGTGGCCGCCGAAGCCGGCGGCGACGAAGCCCGCGAGCTCGCCGAGCGGCTCACCGTGCCCCTGGAGTCGGCGACGCGGCTGACCCTGCTCAACGTGCTCTCCGCCGCGATGGACGAGATCACCCGCGAACTCGCCCCCGGCTCGGTCGACGTACGGCTGCGCGGGCTCGACCCCGACTTCGTGGTGACCCTGCCGCCCACCGACGGCGGCGCCCCCGCGGAGCCGGCCGCACCCGCCGAGGCGTTCCGCGCCTCGGCCCCGGCCGAGGGCGACGAGGGCGGCACCGCCCGCGTCAACCTGCGGCTGCCGGCCCACCTCAAGGCGCGCGCCGAGGAAGCCGCGAGCCGCGAGGGCCTGTCGGTCAACGCGTGGCTGGTGCGGGCCGTGTCGGCCGCGGTCGACGGCGGCACCCGGCCCCGTACCACGGAGAAGGCCAAGAGCATCGGACAGAGCTTCACCGGCTGGGTCCGCTGAGCGCGGCCCGCCCGCACCGATTTCACCCACACCACGTCCCACCAGCGGGGACGCCCTGAGAACCCAAGAGGACGGGGCAGCCATGCCTTCTTTCGACACTCCCGCAGCGATCTCCGTGACGGCGCACGTGGACGCCGGCTCCATCCAGTTCACCGCGGGCGAGCGCACCGACACGGTCGTCGAGGTGCGCCCCCGCGACCCGAAGAAGGACCTGGACGTGCGGGCCGCCGGCCAGACCGAGGTCGCCTGCAGCGGCGGCGCACTGACCCTCAGGACACCCAAGTCCAACCTGTTCGGCCGCACCGGCACCGTCGACGTCACGGTCGAACTGCCCGCGGGCTCGCGCCTGGACATGACCGGCGCCTGGGTCCAGGTGCTGGGCGAGGGCCGGCTCGGCGAGGTCCGCGTGAAGACCTCCTCCGGTGACGTCCGTCTCGACACCACCGGCCCGCTGCATCTGAAGGCATCGCACGGATCGATCACCGTCGACCGGGTCGAGGGCGCCGCCGACATCACCACCAGCTCCGGCAGCCTGCGCGTCGGCCTCCTCGACGGCCCCGCCGTCCTGAAGAACTCGCACGGCACCACCACTGTCGGCGCCGCGACCGGCGAACTGCGGGTCAGCGGCGCCAACGGCGACATCGACATCGCCCGCGCCGAGGACTCGGTCACCGCCACCACCGCTCACGGCACCCTGCGCGTCTCCGACGTCGCCCGCGGCACGATCCAGCTGGAGACCTCCTACGGCGCCATCGACGTCGGCGTCCGCGAGGGCACCGCCGCCTGGCTCGACGTCAGCTCCGGCTCCGGACAGGTGCGCAACACGCTCACCGTGTCCGAGAGCGGCGAGGCGACCGAGGACACCGTCAAGGTCCGCGCCCGCACCCGGCACGGCAACATCGACATCCGCCGCGCCAAGGCCTGAGCGCCGGCTCAGTCCGCAGCGCCGGGGCCTGGGCGCCAGCTCAATCTGCCGCGCCAAGACCTGAGCACCAGCTGCATCGGCCGCGCCAAGACCTGAGCACCAGCTGCATCGGCCGCGCCAAGACCTGAGCACCAGCTGCATCGGCCGCGCCAAGGCCTGAGCGCCCCTCCTCGACCGGCCCCACCCAAAGCCCACTTCACCCTTCGAACGGAGGGCCCCATGCCTTCTTCTGTCATGCCCATGTCCAAGCAGGGTGACGGTCACGCGCAGCCGCCGGCCGCCGTCTCCACCACCGCCCTGCGCAAGTCGTACGGCGACAAGACCGTCCTGGACGGCATCGACCTGCACATCCCGGCCGGGTCCGTGTTCGCCCTGCTCGGCCCGAACGGCGCCGGCAAGACCACCGCCGTCAAGATCCTCTCCACCCTCATCACCGCCGACGCCGGCCAGGCCCAGGTCGCGGGCCACGACATCGCCACGTCACCGGCCGGGGTACGCGCCGCGATCGGCGTCACCGGACAGTTCTCCGCCGTCGACGGCCTGATCACCGGCGAGGAGAACATGCTCCTCATGGCGGACCTGCACCACCTGCCCAAGCAGGAGGGCCGCCGCGTCACCGCCGACCTGCTGGAACGCTTCGACCTCACCGAGGCCGCGAAGAAACCAGCCTCCACCTACTCCGGCGGCATGAAGCGCCGCCTCGACATCGCCATGACGCTCGTCGGCAACCCCCGGATCATCTTCCTCGACGAACCGACCACCGGCCTCGACCCCCGCTCCCGCCACACCATGTGGCAGATCATCCGCGAGCTCGTCACCGGCGGCGTCACCGTCTTCCTCACCACCCAGTACCTGGAGGAGGCCGACGAACTCGCCGACCGCATCGCCGTCCTCCACGACGGCAGGATCGCCGCCGAAGGCACCGCGAAGGAGCTCAAGCGCCTCATCCCGGGCGGACACGTGCGGCTGCGCTTCACCGACCCTGCCGCCTACCAGCAGGCCGCCTCCGTGCTGCACGAGGCCGCCCGCGACGACGAGGCACTGTCCCTGCAGATCCCCAGCGACGGCACCCAGCGCGAACTGCGCTCCGTCCTCGACCGCCTGGACACCGCCGGCATCGAGGCCGACGAGCTGACCGTGCACACCCCCGACCTCGACGACGTGTTCTTCGCCCTGACCGACAGCACCGTGCCCCACCAGCCCAAGGAGGCCGGCCGATGAGTGCCCTGTCCCTCGCCGTCCGCGACTCGAACACGATGCTGCGCCGCAACCTGCTCCACGCCCGCCGCTACCCCTCCCTCACCCTGAACCTGCTGCTGACGCCCGTCATGCTGCTGCTGCTCTTCGTCTACGTCTTCGGCAACGCGATGAGCGCGGGCATCGGCCAAGGCGCCGACCGCTCCGACTACATCGCCTACCTCGTGCCGGGCCTGCTGCTGATGACCGTCGGCTCCACCACGGTCGGCACCGCGGTGTCCGTCTCCAACGACATGACCGAGGGCATCATCGCCCGCTTCCGCACCATGGCCGTCCACCGCGGCTCCGTGCTCGTCGGACACGTCGTCAGCAGCGTCCTGCAGTCGGTCATGAGCGTGGTCCTCGTCGGCGCCGTCGCCGTGGCCATCGGCTTCCGGTCCACCGACGCCACCGTCCTGGAATGGCTCGCGGCCTTCGGCCTGATCACGCTGTTCTCCCTGGCACTCACCTGGATCGCCGTCGGGATGGGCCTGGTCAGCCCGAGCGCGGAGACCGCCAGCAACAACGCGCTGCCGCTGATCTTCCTCCCGCTCATCTCCAGCACCTTCGTCCCCCTGCACTCCATGCCCGGCTGGTTCCAGCCGGTCGCCGAGTACCAGCCCTTCACACCCGCCATCGAGACCCTGCGCGGACTCCTCCTCGGCACCGGCATCGGCCACAACGGGTGGCTCGCCGTCGCCTGGTGCGCCGGCCTCGCGGCACTCGGCTACCTCTGGTCCGCCTCGAAGTTCAACAGCGACCCCAAGTAACCCTGCCCTAGGCCGTGTCCGCAAAGTCCCGCCTGTTCCGCGACGCCTGGCACGCACTCTCGCCGCACCGGGCGAAGCCCCAAGTACGTCCAGTACGAGGGTCTTTGCCCGGCACGCCGAGAGCACGCACCAGACGCCGCGGAACCCGCCCTCCGGGCGGACGACGAGACTTTGCGGACACGACCTAGCGGACCTGGCCCGCTTCCTGGACCCTGCGGAGCAAGGCCCGCTGGTCCCGCACCAGTTGATCGATACGGGTCTGCAGGTGCGCCATCTCCGCAGCCGGGTCCACCGGGCGGGGACGACCCGGCGCCGGCGTGGGGGAGTGGTGGAGGATCGCCTCCATGCGGCACCGCAGGGCCGGGCCCGGCTCGACGCCGAGCAGGGTGACCAGATGGCGGCGCGCGCGTTCGTAGACGCCGAGCGCCTCCGCCTGCCGGCCACTGCGGTACAGGGCGGTCATCAGCAGGTCGTAGAAGCGCTCGCGCAGCGGGTGGTCGGCGGTCAGCCGTTCCAGGTCACAGGTGATCTCGGCGTATCTGCCGCAGTTCAGGCTCGCCTCGTACAGGGACTCGAGCGCCGACAGGCGCTGCTCCTCGAGGCGGTCCGCCTCGGCCGTGCAGATGGGGCCGTGGCGGCTGTCCTGCAGGGCCAGGCCCTGCCACAGCGACAGGGCCTGGCCCAGGAGTTCAATCGCGTACCGGGGGTCGTCGGGGACCGCGGCCCTGCCCTGGCGGGACAGGCGGGTGAAGCGCTCCACGTCGGTCGAGGCGTGGCCCAGGGTCAGCAGGTATCCGGTGGGCAGGGTGCTGATCCAGGCGTGGCCCGGGGCGGGCAGCAGCCGGCGCAGCCGGGCGACGTGGGCCTGCAGGGCGTTCGGTGCGTTGGCGGGGGGCCGGTCGCCCCACAGCTCCTCCACCAGGCGGTCCACGGGCAGGCGTTCGCCGGCGTGGATGACCAGGGTGGCGAGCAGGGCCCGCTGCTTGGCGCCGGAGGGCGCGATCCCGGACCCGGTCGCCCCGTTGTGCACGACCACCGGGCCGAGCAGCCGGAACTCGGTCGACCTGCCGCGCGCCGGGGCCGGTGCGGCGAGACCGAGGACGCTCACCGTGTCGCCCGGGACGGTGCCCTGCCCAGCAGCAGGGCGCGGCGCACGTCGTCCTGGATCCGCCCGGCGACCTCCGGGAGCCGGTCCTGGTAGTAGAAGTGGCCGCCGTCGAACAGGTGCAGGCCCAGGAAGTGCTCGGAGGCGGCCGCCCAGCCGTCCAGCCGCTCCGGCGGCGCCACATGGTCGTGGAGGCCGCCGAACACCGACAGGGGCACCGGCAGCGGCGCGGCGAGGGGCCGGGTGCGCCAGGTCTCGCTGATCCGCAGGTCCGCGCGGATGGTCGGCCGGAACAGGTCCCACAGTTCCTCGTGGTCCAGGACCGAGGACGACGTGCCGCCCATCGCCACCAGTTCCCGGCGCAGGTCCTCGTCGGACAGCAGGTGCCGGCGGGTGGGGTCCCCGTCGGGGTGCAGTGTGCCGCGTGCGGACACACCGAGCCAGACCGGCGGTGTGCGCCCCTGGTCGAGGAGCAGGCGGGTCAGTTCGTACGCGACGAGACCGCCCATGCTGTGCCCGAAGAACGCGAAGCGGCCCGTCAGCCGGCTGTCCAGCTCGTGCAGGAAGTACTCGAGCAGAGCGCCCGTGTCGCTCAGCGCGGGACGCCTGTCGCCGGGCCCGCGGCCCGGTGCGTCGGGGATCTGCACGTCCCAGCCCGCCGGGAAGCAGGACAGCCAGTCGCGGTACATCCGATGCGAGCCGCCGGAGTGGTGGAACACGAACAGACGCAGCTGAGGCTCTTCGGCCTGCGGCATGGCGACTCCATCGGCGAGACACTCCGGCGCCCGGCCCAAGGACCTGGATCCCGGAAGCAGGGGTAGGGAGTTGGGACGATAGCCGCCCGGCAGCCGCCCCGGCCGCCCCTTCGAGCGGGCCTCCAAGCGCCCTGCAGGCGTTCTCGAGCGCCCGCCCACGCACGGGGCCCGCCCACGCAGGGCGGCCGCCCGCGCACGGGCCCGCGCGCCCACGGGGCTGGCCCGCGTACGGGGCTGGGCCGCCCACGGGGCTGGGCCGCGTACGGGGCTGGGCCGCCCACGGAGTCCGCGCCCGCGCAGGGCGGCCGCCCTGCCTACGGACGTGACGCGCCCGCCCGCCTCTTCGGCGCCGGGTGCCCGGGCACCCGGCGCCGAGGGGGAGTCCGGTTGCCGTCTCCGGTGCCCGGAAGGCTCAGGCGGCGTGGCAGAGCGCCGCGGGGGCGGCCGGCGCCGAGGCCCGGGCCACGGCCGCGAGCACGGGAGGGGCGGTGTGCCCGGTGGCCGCGGCCCGGGAGCGGCCCCGCGCGAAGACGACCAGGCGCAGCACCGCGAACCGTGCGACGCCGGCGAGCGCGGAGGCGGACAGGTAGACGGCCTGCTCGAGCACCGCGCCGGGCGCCGCCACCAGCAGCTGAAGGACGAACATCGCCAGGCACGTCACCGCGTACGCGGCCGTCGCGGACCCGGCCGACTGCACGTGCTGGCGCCGGGTCGCGCGCCGGCCCGCGCCGAAGGTGAAGCGGGCGTGCAGCTCGGTGGCCAGCAGCGTGGAGGCCGCGGTGATCAAAGCGTTGGCCAGCGCCCAGGTCATCCAGGAGGAGAGGGCCGCCACGGCGAAGCTGGAGGCGAGCCCCACCCCGCCGCCGCAGAGGACGAAGCGGGCGAAGGCGGCGAACGCGCCGGGTGCCGCCTGCTGCTGGCTCCGTGCTGTCTCCATGATCCGCCCCTTTGCCGGCTCACCCCGTGAAACGCGCACCCCTCAGGCCGCGAAGCCGGGGGAGTGCGCTGTGGACGACACCAGCATGGCACACAAGTGGTGTCGTGTGGAGTCTTTTATGTGCCACCCCGGTTGTCCGTGGCGCTGTGGAGTGAAGAGTCCGGAACATTCAGGCCATAGCGGCCCGTTGCCCTGATGGCTCGACCTTTTCGGGTGCGGCCCGACAGGGAAATGACCTGCGGTTTTACGGATCGTCTCGGGTCGGCGTGCTCGTCACGGCCCGTGCGTGACGCAGATTGAGTCGCCATGGCGCCACTTGTGTGCCATGATGGGGCCACGGAAACGGAGCGACGCCGGGCACGGCGGCGTACGACCTAGAAGGAGCCCCCCATGTCCGTCACC
>NZ_JBWKDS010000064.1:0-27925 GCF_056435845.1 Streptomyces sp. NPDC043867
TGCTTGTAGGGGGGATGGGGGGAACCTCCCCCTCCCGCCTGGGCCTACTCACTAGGGGGTTTCCGGAATCGTCCCCCCCCGCAACCCAATTGTGGTCGTCTCCGGGTGGGGGTGTTTCCCTCCGCGCACACGGACCCGGCCGGGCCGGGCGTACTTCAGAAGGTGACGTCCGAGCAGGCGTAGAACGCGTTCCCGGTGTCGGCGACCGTCCACACCGCGAGGATGACGTGGTGACCGCTCCGGCCGCCGGGGATGGTGCCGCTGTGCGAGAGCGTGGACGGCGGACGCTGGCTGTTGTACGGGACGGTGAGGAACGGCGTGGTGTCCAGGTCCGAGCGGCTGAGCGCGTGGTTCTGGTTCCAGCCGTTCTTGGTGATGTAGTACTTGAAGTCGGTCGTGGCGTGCATGGCCGTGAACTGCCACCGGAAGGTGTAGCTCTGGCCGCCGGTGACCCGGGTCGTCGGCCAGGCGCCGCCGCCCGGCTTCGTCGGCTGGTTGAGCGCGCCGAAGTTGCCGTGACCCGCCGAACAGATCTGGCCGTCGGCGGGCCCGCCCGCGGGGAAGCCCTTGGGGCCCTCGACGCTCTGCGGCTCCCACTGGATGTCACCGCAGCCGGTCACGGTGCCGTTCTGGCAGAGCTTCTGCCGGCTGACGGGGAGGTCGGTGTAGCCGTGGCCGCTGGCGCCGGCGCTGGAGAGCACCAGCGTTCCGGCCGTGGCGAGGCCGACCACGCCCGCGTACCACTTCGTCTTCTTGGTCGTCCGTATTCGCATGCTGCCGCTCCTGGAGAACATGGGGGAGGTTCCGTGAGCCGTACGCGCGCACCGCGATGTTGCAGGTCTAGACCAAGTCCCACATTATTGCCGGTAGTTGAACATGTCCATACCAATCTCGGGGCCAGTTCCCCTGCCGGCGCCGCTCGTCGACGTCCGCTCAGGTCGCGTCCGCGGTCCGCCCGGTGCAGAACGCCACCGTCAGGTCCTTGACCAGCGCCTTGCGTTCGTAGTCGTCGAGTTCGACCAGGCCTCGCAGGGTCAGCCGGGTCACCGTGTCCTCGACGGAGTCGACGACCGAGGCGAGTACGGAGTCGCGGTGCTGGGCGTCCAGCGCGGCGATCCGGCGCCGCTGCATCCGGGACGCGACCTCGGGGGCGTACTCGATCCGGGTCGGCTGCACCGAGAACACCTCCAGGCCGACGGGCGCCGTGTCCGCGGCCACCAGCCGGGTCAGCGCCTCGCCGACCGCCTCGCTGTTGCGCAGGGCCGGACCGTCCGCGCCGAACCCGCCGCGCACGGTCCCCGGCCGGTCGGCGGGCAGGTGCGAGAGCACCCGGGCCAGCGCCGCCTCCACACACTCCCGCAGATAGGCCTCGTGGTCCTCGACGCCGAGCGTGGCGCGCGCGGTGTCCTTGACCCGCCACACCACGAGCGCCACCACCCGCAGCGCGACCCCGTTCACGTCGACCGCGGACATCGGCTCGCTGCGCCAGTGCCGCAGCCGCACGTCGACCCGGCGGCGCAGCACCAGGGGGTTGACCCACATCAGGCCGGTGCGCCGGACCGTGCCCCGGTAGCGCCCGAAGAGGCCGAGCACCCAGGCCCGCCCGGTCCGGCCCCGGGCCAGCCCGCCGAAGCCGAACAGGCCGAGCGCGCCGGCCCCGGCGTATCCGGCCCACTGCGCGGGGCCGAGCCCGGCGCCCGCGAGGCCCGGGAGGGGGGAGGGCGCGGCAGCGGGCAGCACGCCCGCCCACCACGAGGTGACCAGGCAGCCGGCCACCCCGCAGGCCCCGGCCAGCACACCCGCCGCTCCCGGCAGCACCCGCGCCGGGCGTTCGGCCAGGTCCGGGTCGACCCCGGGGACCGGCCGGGGCCGCGCCGGTTCGGGGCGCCGCACCCGCGGCTGTTCGCCGGTGCCGCGCCGGCGTCCCACCACGGCGGGCGCGACCGGCACCGAGACCGGGTCGGGGTCGTCCCGGAAGAGCAGGTGGACGGGGATCTCGGTGGTCGCCTCGTTCTGGATGAGCCGGGCCGGCCGCAGCACGGCCTCGGCCACCGCCTCCAGGGGTCCGGACGGCGCCCCCTCGGATTCCGGGGTGTGTGAAGTCGTCGTAGTCATACGTGCCTCCATGCCTCCGCGCCTGGAAGTGTTGTCACGAACCGCGCCGGTGCGTCGCCGTACCGCCGCAGGGGTGCGCCCGTACGGATGCCGCCGTACCGGCAGGGGGTGCGCCCGTACGGATGCCGCCGTACCGGCACGGGGGTGCACCGGCGCGCGGGGCGGCGCGCGGGTGCGTGGGGGGTGGTGCGTCACGGGGGACGCGTCAGGAGAAGAGCCGTCGCCAGGTCTCCGGTCCCGGGTAGCCGTCGGCCGCGCCGCCCCGCCAGCCCTGGGCCCGCTGGAACGCCTCGACGTTGCGCCGGTCCGCCTCGCCCCAGCGCGGCCCCGGACCCTTGGTGTAGTGCGCGCCGAATCCCTTCCTGACCAGCTGCTGACCGAGGCGCGTGACGTGCGCGTTGTCCGCCCCGGGCCGGAACGGCGCCCGGCCCGGATAGCCGGGCACCACCCCGTGCGAGGAGGGGTCCGGCGTCGTGGACCCCGGGCTCCCGGCCGGGATGTCCTTGCCCCGCTTGCCCACCAGGTACGACCAAGTCGTCGGCCCCGGCAGTCCGTCGGCGCCCGCTCCGCTCCAGCCCTGGGCCCGCTGGAAGGCCTGGGTGGCCAGCCGGTCGGCGTCCGACCAGCGCGGGCCCGGCCCCGTCCGGTAGAACCGGGCGCCGCCCCGCTCCACCAGGAGCCGGCCCAGCCGCGTGACGTGGGCGTTGTCCGCGCCCGGTCCGAAGTACCCGGCCCCCGGGAAGCGCGAGGACTTCCCGTCGGAGCCGCCCGGATCCGCCGGTCCGTCCGGCGCGGCCGGGCCCGGGTCGCCGGCCGCCCCCTCGGCCAGCCCCTTGTAGCGGTACGCCAGGTAGCGGTCGGAGTTGCTCCAGTACGCGTACGGGGTCGACTGCTTCCGGGTGTACGGGCGGGTCTGCTCGTACGCGAGGTAGTACGTGTGCGCGGAGTCCGCCCAGCCGCCGAAGACGACCACGTGCGAGCCGTTCTCGGGGTTGCTCGGATTGTGGAAGAGGAGGATGTCCCCGGGCTCCAGCGCGCCCTTGGACGTGCGCACGCCGAAGGTGTGGAGACTGCCCGTCCATTCGTTCCCGGGCAGGTTCCAGGCCATCGACACGAAGCCCGAGCAGTCCTGCCGGTACCCGTCCGACCAGTACTTGGTCATGCTGTAGGGCACCTCGGCCGCGACCCACTTGTTCGCCCGGCTGATGATCTCGGCCCGGGTGGTGGACGGCACGGCCACCACGGCGGGCGCACCGGGACGCTCCGGTTTCCCCGCCGGGCCGTGCAGCGGGGCCTTCTCGCCCTGGGGGGTGTCGGGCGGCTCGTCGTCGACGGGGAGGCCCGGCCTGGCGGGAGCGTGGGCGACGGCGACCGCGGGCACCGAGTGTCCCGCGCCGAGGACGGTGCCCGCCGCCGCCGCCAGCGCGAGCGCCCGCGCCGCGGGACGGGCCGGTCCGGGCGACGACACCGCGGCGGCCTCGGCACGGCGCCGGTCGGCACAGCCGGGGCAGTCGCAGTCGCTCGCGGGATCGAATTCCTCGAACACCGGAGTCTCCATGCGATGCCCCTCACACTCCAGATGGAAATGTCCGCATTTCTGCACGATCGTCAGTTTCTCAACCGTCCTCCGTTGTCGCATGTTGACGGTCCGAATGATGTACGGCACCCTCCGCGCACGCCGACGCACCGGGAGCTCGCGGGCCGGACCACCTCCCGGAATCGGGTAGAGTTCTCCAGGTCAGCGCGCGCCGCTAGCTCAGTTGGTTAGAGCAGCTGACTCTTAATCAGCGGGTCCGGGGTTCGAGTCCCTGGCGGCGCACAGACAGACCGATGGGGCCCCTCGCCGATGGCGAGGGGCCCCATCGTCGTCCGCGCCCGGAGGACCGAGAGACCCCGTCTTCGCACATACGTCCGGACAGTCGCCGGTTTATGCGGCCGACCGCGTTGCTGCCCCGAGAAGGGGCCGGTGGGGTGGGGCTCGCGGATGTGTCGCACTCGCTCGGGGTCGAGCTCGCGGATCTGCCCGTACAGGGTCGTGAATTCGCAGTGATCGACGTACTCGCCCCGGTCGTCCGGTGACGGGAATGACTCGGTCCGGCAGGCCGCGCCCGATCTCCAGCGGGAGGCGGCACGTGGACACGGCTGCCGCGGCGTTGACGCAGCGGGCCGGCCCGTGGTGCGGGCCGGGAGCGCGGGCGGACGGTCCGGCCCGGCCCGGGGTCGTCACGCCCGGCCCGGGGTCGTCAGGCCCGGCCGACGGGGAGGGCCGAGGGGCCGCCGCATCACCCCTGGGCCGGAGCGCTCATCCGTTCTAGAGTCGTCTCAAACGGTCGCGGTCCCGGGCGGGTTGGACCGTCCGCGAGGCCGGGACGGCTCACCAGAACCTCCCGCGCCGGTCGCCGGGGCGCTCCCGCGGCCCGGGCGCGCGCGGTCGAGGACCGGCCCGGCCGGCGGCTCCAGGGGGAGCAGGTCGCCGGCCGGGCCGGGCGGGCTCAGGCGGTGCTGCCGGTGAGGTACGCGGAGACGACCACGTTCGCCGTGTACGAGCGGCTGGCCCGGTCGAAGGTGCCGCCGCAGGTCACCAGCCGCAGCTCGGCCCGCCCGGGCTCGCGCGGCCCGTAGGCCCGCCGGGCGTCGAAGCGGTCGCGCGGGACGACCTGCACGTCGTCGACGGTGAACTCGGCGACCGTGCCGTCGTCGCGGACCACCCGGACCCGGTCGCCGGGCCGCGCCGAGCTGAGCCGGTAGAAGACGGCGGGCCGGGTCTCGGTGTCGACGTGTCCCACGAACAGGGCGGTGCCCGCCGCACCCGGCCGCGCACCGGCCGCGTACCAGCCGACCACGCCCGGCCGGTCGTAGGGCGGCGGCTCGATCGCGCCCTGCCGGTCCAGACCGCCTGCCACCACCGGGGCCTTGATCCGCAGCGCCGGGACGTCGACGCGCTGGGGCCGCGCCTGCCGCAACGGCTCGTGCGCGGGCGGCAGTCGGGCACCCCGGGGACGGCCGACGCCGGCCACGTCTCCCGTGGCCGGCGCCGCCCCCTGCCGTACGTCGGTCACCTCGCGGCCCCAGAGCCACAGCCCCAGCAGCAGAACCGCCCAGGCGGCGCCCGTCGTCAGGCGCCCGGTGCCGGAGGAGCGTTCCCCGTCGGTCATGTCGGGTTCCTCATCCGCCGCCGCGGTCCCGGCGGGCGCTGCGCACCGCGACGGCAACCGCGGCGGCGCTCGCGAGGACCAGGCCGATCACGGCCTGCCCGGTGCCCGGGCCGGTGGCGCGGGTGTCGACGGACGCGAAGTGGGCGGTGCCTCCGCCGCCCGCCCGCACCGGCGCGACCGGTGAGGCCGGCGCGGACGAGACGGGCTGCTCCTGCCGGTCCGCGGGGCGGCTCGCCGGGTCCGAGGCGGCGCGGCCCGGGCCGTCCGCCCGGGCGACCGTGAGCGTGCCCCTGACCTTGTCGTCGACGCCGTCGCAGGTGACCTTCACGCCATAGGTGCCGGGCTTCAGCGAGGAACGGACCCGGCTCTCCCCGACGAGGGCGCCGTCGCCGCCCGTGAGCCGGGCGTCCGCGACGAACGCCGGGGACTTCGCGACGCCGGTCCTGTCCTTGCAGCCCGTCGTCCGCAACGTGATGTCGGCGCCGGGGGCGGGGGGCGAGGGGGTGACGGAGACGGCCGCGTCGGCCGCGTACGCCGTGGGCGTGAGCGCGGCGGCGAGCACCGCTCCGGTACAGAATGTGAGTCGCAGTGAACCCATCGTGAACCTCCAGACACCTGGAGACTCCCCCTCCGGGAGGGCAGCCGCATCCCGGAGAGGGCAATCGCTGCTCCGTTCGGGCGGATTTCCGCCGCCCGAGGCATGGAACGCGGTTCAGACGCGTTCGATCAGGTCCGCGATGGAGTCCACGACCTTGGAGGGACGGTAGGGGTACCGCTCGATCTCGGCGGGCGTGGTCAGGCCGGTGAGCACCAGGAACGTCTCCATGCCCGCCTCAAGACCGGCCAGGACGTCCGTGTCCATCCGGTCGCCGATCATGGCGCTGCTCTCCGAGTGCGCCCCGATGGCGTTCAGGCCGGTCCGCATCATCAGCGGGTTCGGCTTGCCCGCGAAGTACGGCTGCTTGCCGGTCGCCTTGGTGATCAGCGCGGCGACCGCGCCGGTGGCGGGCAGCGGCCCCTCCGCCGAGGGGCCGGTCTCGTCGGGGTTGGTGCAGATGAAGCGGGCGCCGCCGTTGATCAGCCGGACCGCCTTGGTCATGGCCTCGAAGGAGTACGTCCGGGTCTCGCCCAGCACCACGTAGTCGGGCTCGTGGTCGGTGAGCACGTACCCGATGTCGTGCAGCGCGGTGGTCAGGCCCGCCTCGCCGATGACGTACGCCGTGCCGCCGGGCCGCTGGTCCTCCAGGAATTTGGCGGTGGCCAGCGCGGACGTCCAGATGTTCTCGACCGGCACGTCCAGGCCCATGCGCTGGAGCCGGGCGTGCAGGTCACGGGCGGTGTAGATGGAGTTGTTGGTCAGCACCAGGAAGGGCCGGCCCGACTCCCGCAGCTTCCTGATGAAGGCGTCGGCGCCGGGAATCGGCACACCCTCGTGGATGAGCACACCGTCCATGTCGGTGAGCCACGATTCGATGGGCTTGCGGTCTGCCATGCCGTTCTCCTGCCGTACGCGGTGCTGCGTGGCCCTCAGCCTAGCGATCAGTTGTCGGCCGGGGTCCGCCACTTCTCGACGTCACTCTGGCGGTTCCGGTCGATCTCGGTCCAGGGGCGGTCGGCCGGTTCGGGTCCCGCCCGCGCGGGCGGGAGGCCGTCGGGCTCCGCCGACCGAGGGGACTCGGGAGTCCGTCCGGGGTGTTCCTGGCGTGGCGGCTCCCGAGAGGCGGTGTGGATGGCAGGTCATATGTTCATGCGACTGCGTACGTGCCTGTCCCTCACCGTTGTCACCGCGGCCGCCCTCGCCTGCGGGCCCGTCCCGAGCGCGGCCGGGCTCGACGCCCCGCCGGCCGCGGCTCCGGCGGCCGACCGCCGCCCCGGCTGTGCCGATCCCGACGCCCGCGACTTCCCCCTGAGGACCCGCGTCCACGGCGGACCCGACGTCTACGAGACCGGTGGCGCCGACGGGACCTGGTACCTCGACCTCACCAACACCACCGCCCACCCCTGCGGCGGCATCCATCCCGTCGTCGTCCTCGTCGACGAGAAGCGGCAGCTGCGCCCGTCCCAGGTACGGCTGGAGTTCTTCGAGGGGACCCGGGCGCACCCCGTCTCCTTCGAGCGGACGGACGACGACGAACTCGTCGGGGCCTTCGACGGGTTCCCCGGGTTCACCGTGGCTCCCGGGCGGACCCTCCGGGTGAAGGTGCGGCTCACCGTCACCTCCGCCGCCGCGCCGAACGACGTCGTGGCGAAAGCGGCCGTGGTGCACCGGCACCACGACGACGGCGACTGGGTGGGGCAGTCGAACGACTACCGCTTCCGGATCGACGGCACGCCGGACGCCGCCGTGGAGGGCACGGACACCCCGGCCCCCTCGACGGCCACGGGTTCGGCGTCCGCGACTCCCTCGGCCCGGCCTTCCGGGGCTCCCTCGGCCCCGGCTTCCTCGGCTTCCTCGACTTCCTCGGCTTCCTCGACTTCCTCGGCTCCGGCTTCCGGGACCGCCACCGACTCCGGGGGCAGTGGTGGTGACAGCGGCGATGAAGGTGACGGTGGCGCCGAGGGTGACGGTGGGGCGCCGGGCGGTATGCCGTCCGTCGAGGAACTGGCGAGGACCGGCCCCGGCACGCCACACGACACCGGCCTTCTGATCGGCGGCCTCCTCCTCATCACGGGCGGCACCCTCCTGATCACCACGGCTCGCTTTCTGCGCGGACGCGGGTGAGGGGACGCGGGTGAGGGGACGCGGGTGAGGGGACGCGGGTGAGGGGACGCCGTGAGGTGTGCCCCGTCGTTTCGTCCGGGCGCCCGGAGTGCCGGAACCGCGGCGCCCACGCCGTCCCGGCAGCCCGGCCCCCGCCGGTCAGCCGTCGGCGCGCCCGAACAGGGGTGCGAGGAGGAGCTGGGCCGCGCCCTCCGCGACGGCACGCGCACCGCCCGGCGCGAGACGCACCGGCACCGCCGCGTCCAGGCCCCCGCGCCGGGCGCGCTCGTCGAGGACGGCGCCGACCCCCCGTACGAAGGGCTCCTGGTGGGCGGCGACGGTACGGCCCCCGAGGAGTACCAGGTCGATGTCGAGCAGCCCGGCGAGATTCGCGGCGCCCTCCCCGAGGACCCGCGCCGCCTCGTCCACGGCGCCCCGCGCCACCGCGGAGAGGCACAGCACCTCGATGCAGCCGTGGTTCCCGCACTCGCACAGCGGCCCGCCCAGCTGGATGACCTGGTGCCCGAACTCCCCCGCCCCGGTCCGCGTCCCCCGGTGCACGGCCCCGCCGACGACCAGCCCGGCCCCCAGTCCCGTACCGAGGTGCAGATACGCGAAGGACCCCTGGCCCGGCCCGGCACCCCCGCCGACCGCGAGGGCGAGCGCCGCCGCGTTGGTGTCCTTGTCCACGACGACGGGCACCCCGAGCCGCCCGGCGAGTGCCTCCCGCAGCGGAAACCCGTCCCACTCCGGGAACCCGGTGACCCGGTGCAGCACCCCGCGGTCGTGGTCGAGCGGGCCGGGCAGCGCGACCCCGGCGCCCAGCACGGACGCGGCCCCCGGCACCCCCGCGAGCAGGGCCGCCACCTCCCGTGCCGCCCCGGTGACGACCGCCTCGGCCCCGGAGCCGAGGTCCAGGGGCGAGCGCCGCTCCGCGACCACCGCTCCCGTGAGGTCGCACAGGACCGCCGTCAGCTCGTCCCGGTCCAGGTGGAGGCCGACCGCGTGACCCGCCCCGGGAACCAGCCGCAGCACCGTGCGCGGTTTGCCGCCCGTCGACGCCCGCCGGCCCGCCTCCGCCGCCAGGCCCTCCGCCCGCAGGCGGGCGGTGATCTTGCTGACGGCCTGCGGGGTCAGCCCGGTCCGCTCGGCGAGTTCGAGACGGCTGATGCCGGCGGGGCCAGCCGTGCGCAGCAGGTCGAGCACCAGCGCCGCGTTGTGGTTGCGCAGCGCCGGCAGGTTCACCCCCGCCTCGCCGCCGCGCCCGCGCACCACCCCCGACCGGTTCACTCCGCTCCCGCCGCCGCGCCCACGCACCTCCGACCGGTCCACTTCCGACTCCGCGCTGGTCCTGTTCACGTAGGCCATTGTCCCCCGCGCTTGCACTTTGGCAACAGCGTTGCGAAAGTGGGGGCATGACAGGCACCAGCAGCACCGGATCCGGCTCCGGCACCCCCCTCCGCGTCGGCCTCGTCGGCTACGGCCTCGCGGGCTCCGTCTTCCACGCCCCGCTGATCGCCGCGACCGAGGGCCTCACCCTCGACACGGTCGTCACCTCGAACCAGGAGCGGCGCGAGCAGGCCCGGGCGGAGTTCGGCGACGGTGTCCGCTTCGCCGGCACGCCCGACGACCTGTGGGCACGCGCCGACGAGCTGGACCTGATCGTCATCGCCTCCCCGAACAGGACCCACGTCCCGCTCGCGACCGCCGCACTGAAGGCGGGCCTGCCGGTGGTCGTCGACAAGCCCGTCGCGGGCACGGCGGCCGAGGCGCGCGAGCTGGCCGCCCTGGCCGACGAGCGCGGACTGCTCCTGTCGGTCTTCCAGAACCGCCGCTGGGACAACGACTTCCTGACCCTGCGCAAGCTCGTCGAGGAGGGCGAGCTCGGCGACGTCCACCGCTTCGAGTCCCGCTTCGAGCGCTGGCGCCCCCAACTGAAGGGCGGCTGGCGGGAGTCCGGCGACCCGGCAGAGATCGGAGGTCTGCTCTACGACCTCGGCAGCCACGTCGTCGACCAGGCGCTGACCCTCTTCGGCCCGGCGGCGCAGGTCTACGCCGAGTCGGACGTACGCCGCCCCGGCGCCGAGACCGACGACGACACCTTCTTCGCGATCACGCACGTGAACGGCGTCCGGTCCCACCTGTACGTCTCCGCGACCACCGCCCAACTGGGCCCGCGCTTCCGCGTACTGGGCTCGCGCGCCGGTTACGTCAAGTACGGCCTCGACCCGCAGGAGGCCGCGCTGCGCGAGGGCAGCCGCCCCGGCAGCACGGCCGAGTGGGGCATCGAGCCCGAGACGCTGTGGGGGCGCGTCGGCTCGGGCGAGTCCCCGCTGACCGGCGGTGGCCGCCCGGAACCCACGCTGCGGGGCGCGTACCCGGCGTACTACCAGGCGGTGGCCGCGGCGCTGCGCGACGGCGGCCCGAACCCGGTCACGGCGTACGAGGCGGCCGACACCCTCGACGTTCTGGAGGCGGCCCGGCGCTCCGCCCGCGACGGTGCGGCGGTGACGCTGTGAGCACCCCGACGGCCGCCCCCACGATTCCCGAACTCGAGGAGCAGGAGCGCCGCTTGACGCTCCCGCGCTTCACGTACGACGACGCCTGGGCCCTCGGTTCGCTGCTGGTCGAGCTGGCCCGGGAGCGCGGCGCGCCGGTCGCCGTCGACATCCGGCGCGGCGGCCAGCAGCTCTTCCACGCGGCGCTGCCCGGCTCGACCCCGGACAACGACGCCTGGATCGACCGCAAACGCCGGGTCGTCGAGCGCTACGGCTGCTCCTCGTACCTGGTCGGCGCCCGCTTCCGCGCCAAGGGCACCACCTTCGAGGAGTCCTCGCGCCTTGACCCCGGCGTGTACGCGGCCCACGGCGGCGCGTTCCCGATCGTCGTCGAGGGCGCGGGAGTCGTCGGCACGGTGGTCGTGTCGGGTCTGCCGCAGGTGGAGGACCACCGGATGGTCGTGGAGGCGCTGGAGCACTTCAAGGGCTGACGGCGGCGCGGGCCCGCACACTTCGAGGTCCGAGGCCGGCGCAGGTCCGCAGCTTCGAGGGCCGAGGCCGGCGCGGGCCCGCCACTTCGAGGTCCGAGGCCGGCGCAGGCCCAGGCCCCGCCCCGCCGCGGACGAGGCCGGGGGCACCCTCACCCACGAGGGCGCCCCCGGCCTCGCAGTGCTCACGCGTCCTTGAGTTCCTGGCGCTGCCGTCCCAGGCCCTCGATCTCCAGCTCCACCACGTCACCGGCCCGCAGGAACGGCTTCGGCTCGGGCTGCCCGAGCGCCACGCCGGCCGGGGTGCCCGTGTTGATGACGTCGCCCGGGTGGAGCGTCATGAACTGGCTGACGTAGCGCACCACCTCGGCGACCGGGAAGATCTGCTCGGCCGTCGTGCCGTCCTGCTTGAGCTCGCCGTTCACCCAGAGCTTCAGCGACAGCGCCTGCGGGTCGGGCACCTCGTCCGCGGTCACCAGCCAGGGGCCCAGCGGGTTGAACGTCTCGCAGTTCTTGCCCTTGTCCCAGGTGCCGCCGCGCTCGATCTGGAACTCGCGCTCGGAGACGTCGTGCGCCACCGCGTACCCGGCGACGTGCGCGAGGGCCTCCTCGTGCGACTCCAGGTAGCGGGCCGTACGGCCGATCACGACCGCCAGCTCCACCTCCCAGTCGGTCTTCACCGAGCCGCGCGGCACGAGCACCGTGTCGTGCGGACCGACCACCGTGTCCGCCGCCTTGAAGAAGATCACCGGCTCGGCGGGCGCCTCGGCACCGGTCTCCCGCGCGTGGTCGTGGTAGTTCAGCCCGATGCACACGACCTTGCCGATCCGGGCCAGCGGCGGTCCCACGCGCAGCCCGGCCGCGTCCAGCGCGGGCAGCTCGCCTGCCTCGGCGGCGGACCGGATCCGGCCGAGCGCCGCGGCGTCGGCGAGCAGCGCTCCGTCGATGTCGGCGACGACGCCCGACAGGTCCCGCAGGGTTCCCTCGGCGTCGAGCAGCGCAGGCCGCTCCGCCCCCGCCGTACCGACTCGCAGCAGCTTCATGATCACAATCTCCCTCGATCGCGGCAGCCCGACCGATGGGTGCAGCCATCGGAGGACTGGTCGATCCTCCAAGCTGGCCGTCCAGTCCGCAAGACCCCGTTCACGGACTGGACCGTAACCTGAGCGCCCCTCCGGGCTCGCCCGTCAGCCGAGCGCGGTCACCGCCGGAGCGGCCCCCGGCATGTCGCGGTACAGCACCGCCCGTTCCACCGCGCTCCACGTCGTGCTGGTGACCACGTACAGCGCGGCGGCCAGCGGCACCACCGCCACCGTGAACAGCGTGAAGAAGGACATCAGTGGCATGACCTTGTTGATCGTGGCGAGGCCGGGCACCTGCTCGCCACCGGGCGCGGGGGCGGGCGCGGCCGACACCATCTGCCTGGTCCGTCGGTAGTTGAAGGTCGCCACCACGGTGACGACGGCGAAGAGGCCGAGGTAGACGAGCCCAGGGGCGCCGAGCGGCCCGCCGTCCCCCAGGGCGTCCGCCCAGCGGTCGCCGAGGGGGGCGCCGAACAGCCTGTGCCCGAGCAGCGCGTTGGCCCCGCCGCCGATCGTCGAGCTGGAGAACAGGTGGTAGAGGAGGAAGAAGGCCGGCATCTGGAGGAGGCTCGGCAGGCACCCGGAGAGCGGCGAGACCTTCTCCTGCGCGTGCAGCTCCAGGAGGGCCCTCTGGAGCTTCTCGTTGTTGTCGCCGTGCTTCCTGCGCAGGGCCGCGACCTGCGGCTGGAGCCGGGCGCGGGCCCGCTGCCCGCGCGCCGACGCCCGCGACAGCGGGTGCACCAGCAGCCGTACGAGGGCGGTGAACAGGACGATCGCGGCGGCTGCCGCGGACGCGTGGAACAGCGGCTGGAGCAGGTCGGCCAACCGCTCGACCAGACTCGCGAAAACGGACATGAAGGCAGACATGAAAGCGGACATGGGTGAGCCCTCCGGGGGTCTCGTCGTGCCGGACGTGGAGAGACGGCATGACGGCCCGCGCGGGGGTACGCGGCGGTGAGTGAGGTGGTGCGCGTCCCTACGCGGTGACCGTCGGGAGGGCACACCCCGGCGCTCGGGGGCGCGTGCGTCCCGACGCGTCGGGATCGCGCTGGGGCAGGAACGCCGTGCGCTGCTCGCGGTCGCGGATGGCCGTCCGTACGCGCGTACGCGGGACGGCGGGCACGCAGCGCGCGGCGATGAGGGCGCAGGCGGCGAGCGCGGAGCCGGCCGCGGCGGTCGCCGCGAAGGCGACGACGGCGGAGAGGCTGCCGGTGTCGAGGAGGGCGAACTCCAGGACGAGCAGGAGCAGCGCGGCGGCGGGACGCATGGTCGCCCAGGTCCGCGTCATCGGCCACTCCCCCTTCGTACGCCTATTCGTCCTGCCGTTATACAGGATGGGTGCCGGGTGCGACCGCGGGCTTAGCGGGAGCCGTACATCCGTCGCTGTCCGGCCGCGGGCCTCGCGGGAGGCGTACATCCGTCGCTGTCCGGCCGCGGGCTTCTCCGGAGCCGTCCGTCCGGTCCGTGCGACGGGAGAGGGCCGGGGTGCCGAAGGTGCAGGTGCCGGGGCGGCTTCCCCGGCCGGGGGGCGTCAGCGGGGCCGCACGGAGCGCAGTCTGCCCCACACCACCAGGCGGTACTTCGAGGTGTACTCCGGGGTGCAGGTGGTGAGGGTGAGGTAGTACCCGGACTCGCTGTATCCGTAGGACGGGTGGACGCTGCTGCGCGGCACGGGGCGTACGACACCGCCGTCGCGTGCGGAGGTCTGCGGAAGCGTCCGGTCGACGGCGTACACGTAGGTGGCCGTCCGGGTCTCGACCTCGACCGTGTCGCCGCGTCTCAGCCGGTCGAGGTGCCGGAAGGGCTCGCCGTGGGTGTTCCGGTGCCCGGCGAGCGCGAAGTTCCCCGGCCGGCCGGGCTGGGCGGTGCGCGGGTAGTGGCCGGCGTAGCCCCGGTCGAGCACGTCCGGCTTGCCGATGCCCTCGGCGACGGGCACGCGGAGCGAGAGGCGGGGGACGGTCAGGACGGCGTAGGCCTCGGACCGGCGGGGCTGTTCGCCGGGGCTCCGGCGGGCGGTGCCCGTCCGCCCGCCCGGGTCGGCCGATGCGGTACCGGCTCCGGTCCCGGTGTCCCCGGTGTCCTGGGGGAGGGCCCCGCCCGGATCCGGGGCGGCCGTCACGTCCGGCGCGGGCCGCCGCCACTCCCTCTCCAAGGCCTCGACCCTCCGCTCGGCCCCCTCGCGGGCCTGCCGGTTGGTCCACCACAGCTGGTGCGCGACGAGGAGCAGGAGCACCGCCCCGACGGTGACGAGGAGTTCGCCCGCGCTCCACAGGGCCCGCCGGTACGCCGCGCGCCGCCGTAGCGTGCCGTGGTGCACGACCCCGGGAGTCCGCATGCGTACGCCTCCTTCACCGGCCCGCACGATAAGGGGCGTCTCCTCAAGTAGCCAGCACGGTGCAGGATTTGATCTCCCCCTCCTCCCTGCCCTTCTCCTCACCCTTCTCACAACCACTGAAAGAAAGAACGGTCACACCTCTCGACAACCTCACCCGCCGCACTCGATGCTTCCTGATGACATGAGCGCGACACGTCAACGCCGGTGCCGCAACCGGCAGTTCGAGCGGGACGGAGAGGTCATGATCCGACGCAGAACACTGCTGGCCGCGACGGGCGGCACGCTCCTGGGGAGCGCGCTGGCCACCGGCACGGCGCGGGCCGACGCGACCATCGCGGTCAACCCCGGCACCACGTACGGGACATGGGAGGGCTGGGGCACCTCCCTGGCCTGGTGGGCCAACGTCTTCGGCGCCCGGGACGACTTCGCCGACATCTTCTTCACCACCAAGCCGGTGGCGTACAACGGCCGGACGCTCCCCGGTCTCGGTTTGAACATCGCCCGCTACAACCTCGGCGCGTGCAGCCGGAACAGTGTGAACGGCGAGAGCATGGTCGCCTCGCCCAACATCCCGGCGTTCAAGCAGATCGAGGGCTACTGGCAGGACTGGAACAACGAGGACCCCGCGTCCTCGGCCTGGAAGTGGACGGCGGACGCCGCCCAGCGCGCCGCCCTCGTCAAGGCGACCGCGCGCGGCGCGACCAGCGAGCTGTTCGCCAACTCGCCGATGTGGTGGATGTGCGCGAACCACAACCCGTCGGGCGCGTCCGGCGGCGGCAACAACCTGCAGTCCTGGAACTACCGCCAGCACGCCTCCCACCTGGCCGCGGTCGCCCTCCGCGCGAAGACGGACTGGGGCGTGAACTTCGCGACGGTGGACCCCTTCAACGAGCCCTCCTCCGCCTGGTGGACGGCCACCGGCACGCAGGAGGGCTGCCACCTGGACGCCTCCGTCCAGGCCGCCGTACTCCCCCACCTGCGCGGCGAACTCGACAAGCGCGGCCTGACGGGCACCCGGATCTCCGCGTCGGACGAGACGAGCTACGACCTCGCGCGCACGACGTGGAACGCGTTCGGCACGTCGACGAAGGCGCTGGTGGACCGGGTCAACGTGCACGGCTACCAGGGGTCGGGCGGCCGTCGTGACCTCCTGTACACGGACGTCGTGACCACGGCCCGCAAGAGCCTGTGGAACTCCGAGTACGGCGACGGCGACGCGACCGGCCTCACCCTGGCGAGCAACCTCTGCCTGGACTTCCGCTGGCTGCACCCGACGGCGTGGTGCTACTGGCAGGTCATGGACCCCTCCGCGGGCTGGGCGACGATCGCCTACGACGCGACCACGCTCCAGGCCGGCGCCGTACAGACCAAGTACTACGTGCTGGCCCAGTTCAGCCGTCACATCCGCCCCGGCATGACGATCCTCGACACGGGCGTCGGCTACGCGGCCGCCGCCCTGGACGCGGCGGCGAAACGCCTGGTCATCGTCGCCGTGAACACCGCGTCGTCGGCCCAGACCCTGACCTTCGACCTGTCCCGCTTCACCCGGGCGACCGGCGGCACGGGCGGCCTGGCACGCCGCTGGAACACGGTGACGTCGGGCGGCGGCGACCTGTACGCGCCGCACTCGGACACGTACGTGAGCGGAAAGGTCCTGCGGGTGCCGTTCGCGGCGGGGGCGGTGCAGACGGTGGAGGTGGAGGGGGTCGTGGTGTGACCCCGCCGGCCCACGCGGGTTCGTGGTGTGACCCCGCCGGCCCGCTCGCCCGGCCTCCCCTGCCCGGGCCGGGGCGCTGGCCTGCGGATCTCTCTCTTTTGTCGGTCCACGGCAGTACGGTGTCCACCATGCGCCCCGACACGCCAGCCGAGAACGTCGACCACAACGCCGAAGCGGCACGCCTGGAGCGGACCGCAGGCCTTTACCCCGAGGACGCCGAACACCTGCTCGTGCAGGCCGCGGCCCACCTGGAACTGTCCGGCGACCGCCCCAGCGCCACCGCGCTGTACGACCGCCTGCTGTCGTCCCCCGAGCCCCTGGAGAACCCCCACCTGGTCCGCGCCCTGAAGGCGGCGAACCTGTGGGAGTACGGCCACGAGGCGGAGGCGCGGGCGATCATCGACGGGGTCCGCGCGACGTCCCCGCGGGACCCGGCGGCCTGGGTGATCGTGGCCGAGGCCCTGGAGTCGCACGACGAACTGGAAGCGGCGCACGAGACGTTCACGGAGGGTGCGCGGCTCTTCCTGGCGGACGTCTCGGAGCCGCCGTACGCGACGCACCCCCTGCTTTTCGGCCGCCACCGGGTCCGCCGCATGCTGGGCGTGGCCCACGACGACTGGGACATGCTCGCGGACACGCTGCACTCGTCCCCCGTCTCCCTGGACGAGCTGCACGACCCCAAGCGGGTGTGGTCGCTGGGCTCGGACAACCCGGTGGAGCTGGCGGCGGAGATCTCGCGCCTGCGCGCGGAACTCGGCACGTTCCGGGAGGCGCTGTCGCGTCCGTTCCCGGTGGCGGTCCTGCACTGGCCGGCGGACGAACTGGCGGAGCTGCTGACGGCGTACCCGTCGCTGTCCTCGGAGTACCCGTCCCACGAGGAGCACCTCGCGACGATAGAGGCGTCCCTGCGCGAGCTGTCCGCCTCCGGCACCCCGAACCTGGGCATCGTCACGGGCACGGTCCCGTCCTACGAGGCCTTCGCGGCCTCGGAGGCCACGTCCCCGGCGGACACGAACCTCCTCCCCCAGTACGCGACGACGCTCGCAGCCCGCGGCCGAGCGGTGGCGTGGCCCCCGCAGCGGGGGGCGGGGTGCTGGTGCGGGTCGGGGAACCGGTACACGGAGTGTCACGGCTCGTGACTGCAATGCTCTGATCACTCGTCCCTGCCTCCGCGCGTACCGAGGCAGGGCACGGGGTCAGGACGCCGTGCCGGATGCGGCCCTTGGCGCCCGGCACAATAGGACTTGTGCCTGATGCCCTTCCGTCCTCCCCGGCAGTCTCTGCCCGGATGAGTCGCCAGCTCTCCCGCGACACCGCCCCCGAAGTCGCGGTCCGCCGACTCCTGCATGCATCGGGATTGCGCTACCGCGTCAACGTGCCGGTACCCGGCGTACCTCGACGCACGATCGACATCGTCTTCGGCAAGGTCAAGATCGCCGTCTTCATGGACGGCTGCTTCTGGCACGGTTGCCCCGAGCATGCGACGCATCCGAAGGCGAATGCCGAGTGGTGGCGCGCCAAGCTGGAGAAGAACGTGGCTCGGGATCGCGAAACGACCGACCATCTGCGTGCGGCTGGATGGACGGTACTCCGCTTCTGGGAACACGAGCCCGCCGAGGACGTCGCGCGGCAGATCACCACCGCCCTGGCCTCGAAGCGTTGGCCTCCTCCTGAACAGTCCTCAGGAGAGACACCGCCGACGACGAACCGGCGGGCCATCGGTCCGGTGGCAGAGACAGACCCCGGACACGATTCCCGAAGCGCAGAGTCCGACCCGTCAGGCCTTTGATTTCGCGTGTCAGCGCCGATCTCACCCAATAGTGTGTACGCGTTGCACGAGTGTGACGAGGCGGGGTGCCCCCGGGTGCTTGGTGGTTCACCGAGCACGCCGCGGAGGTGGAGTCGCTCCGTGCCGGTTGGCTTGCTTCAGTGAACAAGAGCGGGGGACGGTCGAATCCTATGACCGACGAATTCGACGGTATGTACGAGACCTTCAAGGCACTTTTGGATTCGTTTCCCCCCTCGGAGGCGGTCAAGCGGTTGGAGCAGTTCGGCATCAGCCCGGACATCGTCGAGCAGATCCGTGAGCGGCATGAACAGCAGACGATCCGCGTCAAGGAGCTCGAGGAACCGCACGCGGTGGTCCTGGGCAATCGCGACACCTGGTACACGGGTCCGCAGGCGAAGGACAAGTGCTGGCCCGCGATCGTGGACCTGCTCAGCAAGGACGGCTGGCCCCTGGAGCCCACCATCAGGAGCCTCGACGACTCCTCCACGCGGGTCGTCTCGTTGCTGAACCATCCCAAGGAGAAGGCGTTCTCCACTCGAGGCCTGGTGGTCGGGTACGTACAGTCGGGCAAGACGACCAATTTCACCTCCGTCATGGCCAAGGCAGCCGATCGCGGCTACAAGCTCTTCATCGTCCTGGCCGGCATCCACAACGGCCTTCGCCGCCAGACGCAGGCCCGGCTGGTGCAGCAGCTCGTGGAACCGAACCCCTCCATGTGGTCCCAGCTGACCGGACTCGACAAGGACTTCACCCCGCAGGAAAATCCCGCTTCCTACTTCGGGAAGAGCAACAAGACGCGCGTGCTGTGCGTCGTGAAGAAGAACGCCACGGTGTTGCGCAAGCTCGCCCGATGGCTCGAGAAGGCCTCCGACTACCTCGAGGACTGTCCCGCATTGATCATCGACGACGAGGCCGATCAGGCTACCGTCGCGACCAAGTCGATCAATCCGCTGATCCTGGACATCATGGGCTCACTGCCCAGGTCCGCCTACGTCGGCTACACCGCCTCGCCCTTTGCCAACCTGCTGATCGACCCGAGCGCCAAGGACCTGTACCCCAAGGACTTCGTGGTCAACCTGCCCAAACCGGCCGGGCACTTCGGTACCGAGGTCCTCTTCGGTCGCTACGCGCTTGACGGGGAGGACCCGGAACAGGTCGACGACGGCCACGACATGATTCGTTCGGTCCCTGATGACGACGTGCGGTGCGTGCGTCCCGGTACCAGGGCCGACGTAGAGGGCTTCGAACCCGTCATCACCGAAACGCTTCAAAGCGCGATCGAGTACTTCTGGCTGGTCACGGCGGCGAGGCGCATACGTGCCACAGGCAACACGCACAGCACCATGCTGATCCACACCAGCGTCAACACGTCAGTGCACAACAGCTTCCGGAGACCGTTGGAGCGTCTGCGCGAGCGGGCCGCCCGGTCCTTGACGGACACCGGATTCGTCTCCCGGCTGCGGGAACTGTGGGAGCGGGAGACCGACCGTGTCCCCGCCGAGGACTTCGGCGAGACGAAGGTGCCGTTCGATCGGTTGCTACCCGAACTTCCGGAAGTCCTCAGCAGCTGCCGCATCATCATGGACAACTCAAGCAGCGAAAGCCGTCTCGACTATGAGAACGGCAAGGTCGTGGCTATCGCTGTAGGGGGCAACACCCTCTCACGAGGACTGACGCTCGAAGGGTTGTCCGTCAGCTACTTCGTCCGCGCCGTCTCGGCGTACGACACGCTGTTGCAGATGGGCCGCTGGTTCGGTTTCCGAAACGGCTATGCCGACCTGCCGCGGATCTGGATGACGGACGAGCTCGCCGAGTGGTTCCGGCACTTGGCCACGGTCGAGACCGAGATGCGTCGGGACATCGACATCTACATGACCGAGGACGAGACCCCCCTCACCTTCGCCGTCCGTCTTCGCACCCACCCAGCGCTACGAGTCACCGCGGCCGCCAAGATGCGCAGTGCGGTCACCGCGGCCTCGTCCTACGGTGGCAAGCGCGTCCAGACCCACTACTTCCACACGAACGCCCAGTGGCTCCGCCATAACATCGACGCCGCGCGAAACCTGGTCAGGGACTCCGTAGGGAACGCGGTCAGGATCGAGGAGCGATCCGCAGAGGGCCGGTACGTTTTCCGTGACGTGCCGCACAACGTCGTGACCAACTTCCTTGCGACGTACCGCTTCCACGAGAAGTCCCCTGAGAATGATCCGGACCTGATCATCGAGTACATCCGGAAGCGAGTCGCTATAGCCGGCTCCCTCGGACGATGGAACGTCGCCGTCGTCGGCAACCCGAACGGGGAGGACGGCTTCACCTTCGCGCCCGGCGTCACGGTCGGACGCAATGTCCGAGCTCGCCTCGCGGTCGCCCACCCCGACCCGGACTTCGCCGACATCAAGACACTGATGAGCCGACGCGACGCTGCCGTGGATTTGGGCGGTAACACCGCGGATCTCAAAGAAAAAGACATTATGGAGATGCGCCGATCCCAACTTCCGGACACTGGTCTGTTGGTTCTCTATCCCATCGACAAGGTGTCTCAGCCGAGCCCGTCGAAGAAATTGCGTGCGCCCCTGAACGCTGAGGAGCACGTGATCGGTGTCGGCCTGGTCTTCCCCGAGCCGTGGGACAAGGACAGCGAGGTGGAGAGGTACGTCTCCGCCGACTTGTCGAACGTGTGGATCGAGGAAGAGGACTACAGCCTCCTCGACAGCGAGGAGGCATGAGCCACGACGCCCTCCGTCGGCTCATTGAGGAGCGTTGGGCCGCGCTTCATGCCGAACGGACCACTGGCAAGCATCGTTTGCGAGTCTCCCAGCTACCCGTCGTCGCCGAGCGTGGTCCGTTGGCAGTGGCCATCGACCATGACGGCCATCGGCACCTCCTCGTCCCGATACACACAAACCGCACACTCAGGCCGGGTCTGAACGGCCCCGTACTCCATCTGCGCAAAAGAGCCCTGGAAGACGAGGAGAGTTACCAGACCTACGCGGATCTGGCGTGCCTCCGCAACGATCTGAGTGACTTGTTCACGGAACTGTGCGTGGACGTGCTGAGTGAGGCAGAGGGACTGCCCGAGAACCCCGTCAAGGCGCTCTACCGCGTTCTGGACCGATGGAAGGCACTCTTGCTGGCGCAGGGCCCCCCGCTGGGGCCTGAGCAATTGGCCGGCCTGTTCGGCGAGTTGACTGTGCTGGCTCGGCTGCTCGAGAGGGATTCGAGCGCGCACCGACTGTGGCGGGGCCCCGAGGGCCATCGACACGACTTCTCGACGGGGCGCTTCGCCGTCGAGGTGAAATCCAGCACCCTCGGCGAAGGGCGGAGGCCGCGCATTCACGGGCTCGACCAACTCGATGCACCGGAGGGCGGATCGCTGCACCTCGCTTGGTTCCGTCTGCACCGTACCGATCTAAACGGTTCCGGAATGCCATTTTTGGCTCTGCTCAACCGAACACTGCAACTGTGCGACGACGAGGCCGTACTCCTCGATCTGCTCTCGAGCGCGGGCTACCGACCTTCCGACGCGGGCCGATATCGCGACGTGTGCTTCGTCGTGCGGGAGGAGAAGTGGTATCCGGTCGCTCCCGGCTTCCCCGGTCTGACGACCCGGGTCCTTGTCGAGTCCGGTGTGCCGATATCGGCGCTCGACGTCGAATTCACCATTGACCTCTCCGGTGCCACCCCCGCTCCGCTGACCCCAGGACTGGTACCTCAGGTCATCGACAACCTGATCCAGGAGTCACTATGACGGAACCCCGCTGGTTCTCCCAGCCGTATCCCCCCGAGGGCGCCAGCGCCGCTGAAGGCATTCGCAACCAGCTGGGCCGACCGGAACTCGATCTGCTGACCATCCTGGTGCGCGAGTCCGCCCAGAACAGTTGGGATGCGCGTCTCGTGCCGTCCTCCGATCCTGTCGACTTCGGCCTGGACATCTGGACAGTCGGTCCGGCTCACACGGGCGCGTGGCGTGAGCTGCTACTCGGCGGCGCTCCCAACAGCGGGGACACCTTCCCCCTGCGTGAGGCTGTTAGACACGGCCCCATTCGAGTGCTGGCCGTCTCGGACCGCGGTACGCGCGGTCTTGGAGGCCCCACTCGGGCCGATGCCGCTGTGGGCCCCGAGCGGGACTTCGTCTCATTCATCCGCAATATCGGCGAGCCCCGCGACACCGCACTGGGTGGCGGCACCTACGGCTTCGGCAAGGGGATCTTCTACCTGCTGTCCAGGACCGGAACCGTCCTCGTTCACTCGCGCTGCCGCACCGATCGTGGTTATGAGACACGACTCATCGGCTGCACTCTGTGGAAAAGCTATGTGACCGCTGAAGCGGGCGGAGACCGCCGGTACACCGGTCGGCATTGGTGGGGTGACACCTCTGGAGACGTCGTCGAGCCCTTGGTCGGCCGGGAGGCGGAGACAACCGCCCAACGCTTGGGACTCAGACCCTTCACCTCCGAAGAAACCGGAACAACCGTCGTCGTCATCGATCCCAATCTGGACGAGCTCGAGCCGTCCGACGCAGCCGACTACTTGGCGGAAACCATCACTTGGCACCTGTGGCCAAAAATGATGTCGAGTTCCGGAGGGACACCCGCCATGAACTTCTCCGTCACTTGTGACGGTGTTCCGCACACGGTGCCGGACCCGCGCGAAACCCGTCCGCTCGACATGTTCGTAGCCGCTTATGAGAACATGATCGGTGCTGGTGGCAACGATGTGCACTGTCTGAGGCCCAAGCGGTATCTCGGGCGTCTCGGCCTGGTGAAGCGAATCATGCCCCCGCTTGAGCCGACACGTGCTTCCCGCATGCTCGACATCGAGGATCTCGTCCATCACGTCTGCCTCATGCGTCCTGCAGAGCTCGTCGTCCGGTACCACCCGGGACCGAAGCCTCCGAGCGTTAATCAGGGCTACGCAGGTGTCTTCCGGGCCGACGAGACCATGGACGAGGTCTATGCGAAGGCCGAACCGCCGACGCACGACGCCTGGCATCCGCAATCGCTCCACAGACCTGAGAGTACTTACGTACAAACGACGTTCCGACGCATTGCCGAGGCGCAGGAGCGTTTGCTCTCGCTCGGCGGCGTCACGCGCTCCGGAGCCAGCAACGTCGCGCTCGGGGCGGCAAGCTCGCTTTTCTCCGGCCTCGTGGGCGGAGCCTGGGGAATCGGTGGAGCCACGGCGTATTCGAAGCCAGGCAGCACGGTTGCACGCCCCTCGAAGTCGAATGACGAGGACGCGGCACGTACCGCTCCAAGCCGCGCCCTTCCTGAGGTGGCACCGCCCAGGGCGTCCGGTGACGGCCCGGACAGCGATGACGGAGCCGGGCGACTCGATGAGTTCGACTCCGACGGGCGGCCGCCGACCGATGCTCCGGGCAGGGAAATGACGGGCACACCGCGCCGTCGACCGCGAGTGCAGTACATAGGTGACCCCTACTTCGACGATCGCGGCGACACCTCTGTCCTCGTTCAGGAATTCCGGTTGCCCGTGCCCGGACCTCAGCGAGTACGAATCGACCTGGCTGTCACGCTCCCGGGAACCGGAGGGCGTGAGACCGATCCGCCCATCGGGGCAAGCATGCCAATGCTCATCGGCTGGGAGGACGGCGACGGTCGCCTGTACGCCTCCGAAACGTCCGTGATCGAGGGTGGCGAGTCCATCTGGCGTGCCGTCGTGAGACCGGCCCCGGACACCATGACCGAGATCGGCGTCAAGGTCGAGGCGGTGCGGGCCCCGTGAGTCGGCGTGTTCTCCCGTACCGCATCCCGACCGAGGACGTCATCACTGCCGAGACGTGGCTGCTGGTCACGGAGGACGGCGATGTCGTCATGCCCGAAGCGCTGCCGGACTGGGACTATCAGATGGACCTTCACCTGCGGCGGACCATCCGTGTCGACCTGGACCGAGCCCGCTCCCAGTCGGGGCTGCCGGACGACACGGCTCTCATGCTGTCCGCAGTGTGGACGGCCACCGGTTCGAATCTCAGCGGCCCGGCTCAACACGTGCGCCTGTCCGAAAGCGGCACGAGGGTGGTGGAAATCGACGTCCGGCTGCGAGGTGCCGATCTCGGCGGTCTTCTCCTTCTCGACACGGCTCTCGTCCTGGCCGAGCGCAGGAATGATGCCCGCCCCTCCTCGCCCCGCCGAGCCGGTTCCGTGCTGTGGAGCGACCGGGAGGCGCTACGTCTCCAAGGTGACGCGCCACAATTCCCCATGGCGGTGATCGACTTCACTCGAACGTCCTTCCCTGACGACGCAGCGTGGCACCTCCAAATCACCGGGGGCCTGGAGAGCGCCACCATGGGGTCACTCCTCCTCCTGGTGAATGAGCGAAACACAATCACCGCCACCGCGTTCGAGAACGCAGGGAAGCCCCGCCAAGTGGATCGCATAGTGCTTTCCGCGGTGTACGCGGACGCGGCTCGAATTCTCATCGAGCACGCGCTCAACAACGACGACTTCGCCGAGGATGCCGGATTCCCCGACGGTTCACTCGGCGCCACACTGCTGAGCTTGTTCGACCAGCTCTTCTCCGGACAATCGATCGCTGACGTCCGTCTGCGTCGACGACAGTCCCCCGCCCTCTTCGCGTCGGATCTTCAGGCTGCGGTCAAGATCTTTGAGGTGTCCTGATGAGCTTCCTGTACCCCCGACTGCTCGCCGCGCAGGCCAGACCGCTCTTCGAGGAATATCGGCTCATGACGGTCCCGGAACTGGCCGGGCGCGTGGCCGTGTCCCACGAGTCCGCGGTGTACGTGGCCACGGGAGGCGACCGGGTTCCCCCGGCTCGGCTCCAGGAACTTCGGATCGGTGTCGTCGAGCTGGCCAAGCGCGCAGGTTTCCCGGACTCCTCCGATCGTGCCGGCAACGCCGACTTCGACCTCCGGCTCGCCGCTCTGCTGCACGGCGAAATGGGCATGGTGCCGGCTGAGGCCGCCTCTCGGGACGTCTGGGCGTTTCTTGCCCTGGTTCTGCTTCCGGACATCGCCTTCTGGCGCTACCCACAGCCTCCCAAGGACCGCGTCCTCGGCACGGACCTCACCCGGCACGTTTTCGGCCGGTTGTGGTGGCGGGCCCAGCTCGTGCGTGCCTCTGACGACCCGGCGCCCTACGCCGCCCTCGAGATCCTCGGAGAGGCAGCGTTCGACCAGATCTACGCGCGCCGTGCCGCACTCGGCGGAAGCCCGCACATGGTGCGGGCCATTCTTCGGGTCTGGAGAGACCTTGATTTCGCAGGCCTGAACGAACGGGAGACTCTGCGCGACTTCCTCAAGCGACTGTTGCGACTGGCGCCGTTCGTACTCTTCGACGGCATCGAGGAACAGGCGCTGGACCATGAACTGCGCGCAGTTGCTGAGGAATCGTTCGATGCTCAGCGGCTGAAGCGAGAACGCGGTGAGACCACCGCGCATGGCTCTGCGGACCTTCCGGACCGAAACAGCGGAATTGAAATTCCGCCCGCAGCTTCCTCAGCCATCGGCGAATCGCCCCCCCTCCCTGCTCCGTCGGTGTCGGCCGTTGCTCAGCGTTTCCGGTCGGTGGAGGTGTGTGCCGGGTGCGGGGCGCAGGCGCTGGGGCTGGAAATCGCCGGGTTCGACCCCGTCGTGCTCATCGACAGCAAAGCGGACGCCTGTTTCACCATTGACCTCAACAGGCCGGATTGGGACGTCATCTGCATGGACGTCGTACATTTCCAGCCGAGCATGCGCCCCGAGACCCTGGGCGTCGATCTCGTGAGCGGCGGTCTTCCACGCGTCAAATCATCCGCCACTGTCGGCCGCGTCGAGGACACCGAGGAACGCGGGGTGCTAAGGGCCACGATCGAACTCGCTCTAACGATCAAACCGAAGGCCGTGCTGCTGGAGAACGTTCCGGACCTCGTCAAAAGCCTTGACTTCGAGGCCGACCGGAAGTGGATGGAGGCCGAACTCGGGAAGGGCGGATATCGCTGGAGTTGGCGGGTCCTCAACGCCTCGGACTTCGGCGTACCGCAGAACCGTAGCAGCGGCTTCCTGGTCGCTCTGCAAGACCCGTATTTCGAACGATTCCTCTGGCCAGAGCCCAACGCGCTGCCCGCGCCTACGGTCGGCCAAGTACTCGGAGCATCCATGTCCACTCACGGTTGGCTCGGTGCGGAACGTTGGATCAAGGGTGCCGATCGCATCGCACCCGCCCTCGTTGGTGGCTCGGATCGACGAGGGGGCGCAGACCTCGGCCCAACCGGCAGCAAAAAGGCGTGGGCGACCCTTTGCGTGAACGGCAACAGCCTTGGCGACGAACCTCCGGGACCGGACTTCCCCGCAGACGGGCACCCCAAGCTGACTGTGGACCAAGCGGCGACGCTCCAGGCAATCCCGGCGAACTGGCGCTTCGCCGGCGGAAAGACGTCCAGGTACCGGCAGATCGGTCATGCGATGCCGCCACCTCTGGCCACCGCCCTAGGCTGCGCGATCGCGACCGCGCTGCGCGGCTAGGATCGCCTCATGCGTACGCCCCGCCCCCTCGCCCCCGAGCCCATCACCGTCCTTGACCTGTTTTCTGGCTGCGGCGGCTTCACCCAGGGGTTCCACGAATTCCGCTCAAAGGGGGCAGACGGTGGCGGTCCCGTCTTCCGGAGCGTCGCTGCCGTCGAGCACGACCTCGCTGCTGCCGCCACGTACGCCGCGAACTTCGGGAGCATTCGACTGGACGACGCACTTCCGGCTGCCCGCGTACACCTTGAGGACATTGAGGACTGGAAGCCGTCCGAAGACGCGCTGCACGCGGAGGTGGTGGTCGGAGGACCGCCCTGCCAGGGCTTCTCGGCGTTGAACCGCCTCAAGACGGGCTCGGAGCGCAACCGCCTCTGGGAGGAATACGTTCGCATCGTCGCCAAGATTCGCCCCAAAGTCTTCGTCATCGAAAACGTCGATCGTTTCCTGAAGTCGGATGAATTCCAGAACCTGCTGAGCGAGGTGCAAGAGGGCGGCCTTCTGAGCGACTATCGTCTTGTCGATCCTCCGGGCCATGCACCGACCGACAGCGACGAGGAAAAATACAAGCGCTATCTACTCAATGCCGCCGACTACGGTGCGGTACAGGCGCGTCGGCGAGCCATTGTCATTGGAGTGCGTCGTGACGTCGACAACGGGCGGTCGATGGCTTATCCCGCCAGGACACACCTTCGACGCCCGAAACGCACTGTCGGCGTCCCCGCACCGCTCGACGGAGTGAACGTGGGCCTCCCGTACTGGCGCCCCGTCGACAACGTCTTTGACGAGTCCCGACAACTCACGGTTCGCGGAACCGAGCTTCCGGACGGCAAGGAATTCATTCCGGACGTGGATGCTTTTCTCCCGGGCATCTTCACCACGACGGATCTACATTTCGGCAGGAATCCAGAACCCGTATCCCTGGCCCGCTACGAGGCGATCCCCGTTGGCGGCAATCGCAAAGACCTTCGAAACAAGTGGTTCACGGTGGACGGTGACGGCGAGATCCGGATCTTCGAAACCCCGACCCCGGCGGGTGTGAAGACGCCCGTCAAGTACCTCTCGACCGCCAGCTGGGACAACCACAACTCCGGAACGGGCGATGTCATGGGCCGGCTCCGCCTCGGCGAACCATCAGTGACCATCCGCACCGAATTCTTCAAGCCCGAGAAGGGCCGCTACCTCCACCCGACCGATGCTCGCCCGATCACGCACTACGAGGCCGCCCGCATACAGGGCTTCCCCCTCGACTTTCGTTGGTGCGGCTCAAAGACCGAGATCGCCCGACAGATCGGCAACGCCGTCCCGATCCCACTTGGTACGGCCATCGCCTCTGCCATTGCTGCCTTTCTGCGGCACTGAGCAGACGTAGGCATGATCTTTTGCGTACCCGCACCCCTCAACAGCCAAGCGTCCTACTGGGATGGGCGACTGTAGTCAGAGTTACCCACAATGTGACGATGACTTGTTCCTCTACGAGCTCGTAACACGATCTTGTTGAAGTGCCCTGGTCGGGCGTGACCGATGTGACGATTCCGCCGTTCGAGATGCTGTGAGCACTCGGCCGTGGAT